>NZ_JAAFZY010000003.1:0-378691 GCF_011764015.1 Mangrovimonas sp. CR14
GCCGTAAGGCCCGTAAAGGTATTGCCGGACTGGAAGTTGGTCCCGTCGATACTGTATGAATAGGGAGGCGTACCACCCGTTACACCCGTCACTGTAATGGTCCCGCTACCGTTACATGTGTAAGGGGAGGTGAGGTCTAAACTACCTGTAAGTGGTTCACTAGCTGAGATAATAACAGTTTGAGGCTCTGTAAGACACACAGAATCTTCTATGGAATATTGAACTACGACTTCATAATTTCCTTCAGGAAGGTTATTGAATACAGGTGCATCAAAGAATGTGTCGCCTCCATCGATGCTATATTGAAGTGTATTGCCATTAGCATTGGTTACTTCTATGGTAATACTACCCGTATCATTACCAACACAAGCAATATCGGTAGAATTGATTGTGAATTCTGGAGCCTCAATAGCATCAACCACTATAGATGTTTCTGCCTCACAATTGTTAGAATCGATAACCAAAATGTTATATGTTCCAGGGCTCGTTACCGTAATTTCTGGATAGGTTTGAAAATCTGTTGTACTATTTACATAGTAATAATATGGAGGCGTTCCTCCTTCAGGATAAACTGTTAATTCTCCTTCAGTACAAGTTAAAGGTTGTGTTAAAGCAACTGTAGCGGTTAATAAAGGAGGCTGAATGATTTCAATATCTTCTGTATAAAAACATCCATCATCTGTACTTGCTGTTACCGTATATGTACCAGCATTTAATGATGTGAAATTATAATCACTATTATTGGTTGGTCCAACGTTATCTATTAATGTACTTCCTTGATAAACATTGAAATAATATTGAGGAAGGGCATTATTAACTGCTAAATGAATACTTCCAAATTCTCCATAACAATCTGGTTGCGTTATTTGGGAAGTGACATTAAAATCTCTTTCTTGAATGTGAACACTTGGCGTTTCAAAAATACAAGGGTTTGTTTCCACACCTACCTGTTGAATGTAGATTGTATAATAACCTGGTGATGTCACGGTGAACATATTACTTGATTGATAGTTTACACCATCAATACTGTATTCATATCCACTTGGAACACCATTAACAGTAATGGACCCTGGAGTTTCACATATTATATCTTGAGCAACAGCTGTTGGATTTAATAAGTTTTGGTAAACATTAAAGTAGAAGATACTATAACAACCTCCAGGATAGTTAATAATAAGTCTAAATTGACCAGCCGTATTTGCTGTATAGTTTGGTCCTGTTCCTACTTGGTTCCAGGTACAAGCGTCATTTTCATTGGCGCAATCTTCATTTTCTACAGCAGCACAACTAGACTCATCTAACTGTTCCCAAATAATTGAGGCGGCATCACTAATTCCAGTTAAAATTTCTCTGGTATCATTGGCACCACATAAGAAAATATTTGGCAAAAGTTTTCCATCGTTTGGACAGGTGACTACTTCGTCTGCATAAGGAATAACGGGATTTGTTTGGGTTTCACCGTATAATACCACTGTTATCACTTCTTCAATTGATAAACAAGTAGCATCAGTTGTATTGGTTACATAATAAGTTCCTGTTTCAGTGGCTGTATATGTTTGACCCGTACCAATAACTGGGGAGCCAGAAGGACTTGTAGACCAAGAATAGGTGTCATAACCATCAGCAGCAACTAGATTGACACTGTCCCCACAAAGGACTTCTTGTCTTTCGAAGTTACAGTTTGAAATATCCACTAAAAAGTTGGTTGGCTGAGGAACGCCAAAACATTCTTCTTCAGTATAACTTCCTTCATCACTTACCGAAATACCACTTATAGCACCCGTATAATCTCCAAATGCTTGATTGGAAATCTCATTGGAGCAGGCCTGACTTAAATCATAACAATTAGGTACTACTTGAACTGCAATACGAATAACAAATACTGGGTCACCGAATTCTACCGATTCATCTGGGATGGAGAAAACAATGGTATTTGTTGCAGGATCATAAGATTGAAGTGTTGCACCCCCTGCATTACTTAAATCTAGATCTGTAGCTGGATCAAAAATGATGTTATCAGGTAATACATCTGTAATAGTAAAGTTTGTTACATCTTCATTACCCGTATTTTGGTATGTTATTTCGTAAAATAAATTTTGACCTAGAATCACATTATCTCCGTTGATTTCAGTTCCAAATTCATCTTCGACTGTTTTAATTAAAGTGATTTCTGGTGAAATAATATCTACGGCAAAGGCACTAAAAAATGAAAATAATGGATCGGCTTGTCCTTGTGCAACTTGTAAAGTAAAAGAAGCAGACGTATCACTATGGTTAATGTATTCTGGCTCAGAGTTCAATACAGTTAAATATCCTGTATCGTAACCTAGGGTATTAGTCCCAGAAGGATTTCGAGGAAGAACTACACCATTATCATTTTCAATTACCGCTCCAAAAAACTTATTAGCTGATCTTAAAGGAGTTGTAACCTCTTTATTGTTGATTTCCAGTTTTGTAGCTCTTTTTGTTTTGTCGCCATCTAAAACGGCATAGGCAAATTGTAAATCGATATGTCCTGCAGGAGGTGTTGTAAAACCTGACACAGGAATTTCTTCATAGTGGTCATCATAGATATGGCTAAATCCATCAAAAGTGGTGAAGGATTTCATATGTAAAGCTTGATCTTCATAAATTACAAACAAAGTCCAACCAGCCGATAATCCTGTAGAATTATTAAATCCTTCACTTGAAATGACATTAGCAACTGTATAAGATCCTTCAATGTCTGTCAACGAATTCAAGAGATCTGTTACATCAGCATAGCAAGCATAGGGTGTGTTTCCTGGTTCATCGTCTTCAGAAATTATAGGATCCACTATGGCATCATAGATGAGTTCTCCTGTTATGTCTGTATATGTAGAGCTTCCCGGTGTTTTAAATTTAACTGTATGAATATTTGATCTATCTCCAGCTTGGAGCATAGCTCCCCAGTATAAACCGGCGTAAGCAACCGAGTAACATTCTGTAGCTGAGCCATCTTCATGTACGGGTAAAACGATATCTGCACTACTGGAACTGAAGGTTGAAGCATCTGAATCGATATCTATGTATTGCATATCGACATCTTGGTTATCTATGGAATTGTCATTTCCGGGTTGGTTATCAACACCCAGAATGTTATTTCCAATAACCAGCATGCTACCTTTGGTTTCAATTTGTTCCCTTATTGTAAAAGGCTCATATGTTTGGGCCATTCCTTTCGCGAAAAGGAAAAGCACAAAGAGAGGGAATAGCACCTGTTTGTAATAAGTAGGCTTTTTCATGGTTAACGTTGTTTGTTTCTTACTTTGCAAGGGGCGTTGAAAAGTGAGAAATGGGGGTTACATTAATTTTCTATTTTCACTAGCGATATTTTATTATTATAGGGTTGGCTACCTTTTGAACTTACTGCTTTATTTGCAGATTGAATATCATCAAACTTTTGATAATAGATATAATATTTATTAGTGTTGACATCAAAGAAGAAATCAATATCATCTCTTCCGTAGGCTACCACTTTTCTTAAGAACTCATCACGTTTTGCTACATCGTCATGAACTGCTAGAATAGCGTAGTATCCATTATCAACTCCTTTAATATTTTTGAGTATTTGAATGTTTGAGCTTCTTTCCTCACCAAAATCCAAATCTTCAGGTTTTAACTCAGAATCACTCATTGCTGTATTTTCTCTTATTCTCTTCAAGGCTGCTCTGTCTTGTTGGTATCTATCTTCATCATTATTATAGACAGCTCTTTTAATTCGTCGTTTTTTCTCATAGTCTGTAGCAATTTTAATGGTTTCCAATTGGGATTCTAGATCTGCTTTGGCTTGTACAGCAACCATTTGCTCAGATTTTAATTTTTTGATTTCTTTTTTATAAAATAAGACCATTTCATCAAGTTGAATTGTATCCGTTTCTTGAATTTGATCGTATAAGGTTTCTAATCTTCTTATTTCCTCATTTCTGGCTGTAATTTGTCTGTTCAAATCAGCTTTGATGCCTTCAATTTTTCGGTTTTCCTCAGTAGCACTCTTAAATGGTTTCGGATCTTGATAAATTCCTTGCTCACTTAAATCATTTTCACGTTTTAAGTCTTTAAGATCTTGATCTTTAACTGCTACGGCTTCACGTAATTTATTCAATAATTCGTCCTGTTCCATCTTGGAAGCTTCTGTGTTTTTCCTTGCTGCTTCCATGGCATCACCTAACTGATTATTTATGGCAGGTGGGACTATTTCTTTTGCTTTTAGTGCCTCAGCAGCTAATCTCGCTTGTTCTTCTGCAGCTAATCTGGCTTGTTCTTCAGCTTCAGCTTGGGCTTGAGCCTCTGCAGCTAATCTCGCTTGTTCTTCGGCTTGAGCTTGAGCTAGGGCTTCTGCAGCTAATCTAGCTTGTTCTTCAGCTTGAGCTTGAGCTTGGGCTTCTGCTGCTAATCTCGCTTGTTCTTCAGCTTCAGCTTGAGCTTGGGCTTCTGCCGCTAATCTGGCTTGTTCTTCAGCTTGAGCTTGAGCTTGGGCTTCTGCCGCTAATCTGGCTTGTTCTTCGGCTTCAGCTTGAGCTTGGGCTTCTGCAGCCAATCTGGCTTGTTCTTCAGCTTCAGCTTGAGCTTGGGCTTCTGCAGCCAATCTGGCTTGTTCTTCGGCTTGAGCTTCTGCAGCCAATCTGGCTTGTTCTTCGGCTTCAGCTTTTGCCAGTGCCTCTGCAGCTAATCTGGCTTGTTCTTCGGCTTCAGCTTTTGCTAGTGCCTCTGCAGCTAACTTGGCTTCTACATCGGCTTTAGCTTTGGCTTCAGCACCCGTAGTAGCAACTGCTGTTGTTGGTTTTTTTCTAGGTTTATTAGATTTGGTAGCTGGTTTTCTTTTCTTATCGGTAGAGATAAGTGCGCTTACACGGTCTTCACGACTGTAATGGTAGCGTTCCTTATTTTCAAATTTATAAGCTAAGGTGATGGCATGGGAGGAACCAAATTCGGAATAATCTCCCATTGATTTTTCGTAGTTATATTCTATTAGGATATTATTAGTTATGTTTAAACCTAAACCACCGTGAACACCATATAATGTATTGTAACCTATTTGTCCCCATATACCCGCTGGAACAGTTAACATGGCAGTTCCCGATAGAATGGTTTGATCTTCTCTAAATTCTGATTTAATAATTCCCGAGAATTTTGTTTGGTCAAAAAATCCTCTGGTATCCATATAACCTGTATACATAATATGTGCTAAAATACTTTGATCTGGATTGTTTTTAATCATTTCAGATGTATTCACATTATAAAGAACAAGGTTGTTTAGAGCGACTCCAAAATCTAAAAAGGCAGTACCATAATTAATCCCTGGCGTAACACTTACTAAAAAGTTTGAAGGAATATTATCTAAAGAAGGGTCTGGAAAGTTACTAACCACTTTTCCACTGTTAAGGCCACTTTGGTAGGCACCAACATTTAAACCAAATGTTAAATTGTTGTCTGCACTCATTCTAGCATTGTAAGCAAAGTTTAGAACGCCTCCAAAAGTTGTTAGGACTCCATAATTTTGTTGAAACACGCCAACTCCAAGTCCGATATTTTCTCTGAATCTACCAGAATAGCTACCAAGATAGGTGAGAGGAGCATCCTCAAAAGATACCCATTGACGTTTGTTATAAAAGCTAATGTATTTGTATTGTTGTCTTACAAAACTAAAAGTAGGGTTTACCGTGTATTGATTAAAGGTTAAAGAATTTCGCACTGGAAATGCAAGTGACACCACCCCATCATCTTCTTGTGCAAAAGTTGAAAGAGTACTTAGTATCAATAACATTATGACTACCCAATGCGTTTTCATATCATTTAATAAGGGTAATAGATCCCTTTTTTGTTCCGTTGTTTTGTGATTTAATTATGTAATAAAAAACTTGATTGACACTGCCTAAATCATAATTAGTATCTGGCCAATTGTTTTGATAATCATTCGTTTTAAGGACAACTTTACCTTGGTTGTCTAAAATAGTGACCTCCGTATTGGTGCCCATGACAAAGGCTTGAGGAATGGTCCATGTATCGTTAATGCCATCTCCATTAGGACTCACTATGTTCGGTATATTTTCTACTTCTGGAAAGGGATCGATGGGTTCAGAAATCGTGAACAAAAACTCGATACTTCCTGTACAACCCGTATTTTCGGTAATAACTACCTTATAATTTCCAAATTCTGTTGCTTCAAAGGAATCAGTAGTTTCCCCTGAGATAATATTGTTATTGTAGTACCAGGTATAGGTAGGGTTTGAGGCTGTAGCATCTACCCAAACATCAATTGATTCACCTGGTTCCATTGTATTTTCTTCTGGAATATTGATGGAAGCAGAAAATAATTCACTTTCCAAATTGATAGAACCAGAAGCTTGACAACTTCCTAGGTCTACTTGTACTGAATAAATTCCAGATTCTTCAGTAGTATACATTTGACCTGTAGCTCCAGAAATTATGGAGCCGTCTTTATACCATTGGTAACTCTCACCATTAATGGTGCTAAGAGTGGTTGGTCCTTGATCTGGACAAAATGGGTTTCCTAAACTGGAGACAATAGTAGCACTTGCCTCACCAGATGCCACTGCACTAATAGTTACCCTATTTGAATAGGAATTGGAAGTACAAGTTCCATAGTTGGTTTCGACAAAATAGGTTCCTTCTTGGGATACTTCCAAAGTGTTCCCTTCGGCAACAAAGACAGAAGTTGTAGGACTTGTTTCTCTATACCAATTAAAAGTTAAAGAAGGATAATTTAAAGGAGAATCGTTTAACCCAGTGCCCGGATTATCAATAGTTAATAGGTAACTTCCACCAGAACAGTATGCACCGGTAGAAACCAGATTATTGATGGTAAAAGGGCTATCCTGTAATTTGTAATAAGCTGCAAAATAACTAGAACCAGAGCTGGTTGCTGCTGGAGCAGTGCTTTTGATTCTAATTCTATAATTTTCACCAGACGTAGTAGTTGGTAAAGAAAAACTTAAAGTAGCGGGCGATGTAGTAATTTCACCTGCATTTGAGGTATAGACCACTGTTGGGTCTGAGAAACTACCTTCCGAATCAGATAATTCAATGATGAATTGGTTGCTGGCTCCTAATCCGTTTTCAGGTGAGAAAACAAAAGTCGTGTTATAAGTATTAAAAGAAGCACTTGCGCAAGCCTGACTGAAACCTAAGTTTGGGGAACCAATAACAATTTGGGCGTTTGCCTTCTCTAAAGAAAGAAAAGACAGCATACCAAAAGCTACAAGGATAGTGGTTAGTTTGGTAATTTTTAGCATGACGCTTAGGTTAGTTGTTGGTTAAGGTTTAGGGCTTGAAACCCAAGGGATTTGTTTCATATCCCAAATCCCTTTAGGGTTAAATTGTTTCAATTTGCTAAATATGACAAATAGGGGACTCTTATAAGGAGTGAATACCTAAAGTCTAATCATCTTCATATTTAGAGGCTAAAATTTTATTGATCTTCAGTCTAAAATCTGGAAGTCTTGGATTTTTGGCATCAATAAAGGTTTCGTCATCGTCACCTTTTGAATATACATTGAAGAAACTGCTATTTCCATACCAATCTTCTAGGTCATCATTATTTGGATTTCCTTTAGTGAAAATATTACCATTACAATTGTTGAAATACATTTTTCTGAATTGGATGTTTGCTAAATTCTCACCGTTGATCTTAATTTTACTATCAAGTATCACAGCAGGATTAAATCCAGAAATCACAGATTGGTTCAAAGATAAAGAGGCATTAGGTTCAATATAGATACCTTCTTTCACAAGTCCCATTTTGACATGAGAATCCAAGTCATTACTTATATTGATCAAACTTAAATTCTCACCTTCTACCAAAGTTCCAGGCTTTGAGAAGTTAACTTTGGTTTCATCATCATAAGATGCAACATGAAGACATTTAGGTCTATTAGCACCAGAGACAAAAGGATCTCTTATTGCTAAGGAGTTAGAAATCTTACACTGTGTACCATTATTGAATACATAATCAGTTCCACTTGATTTATAAGAAACAAGTTTGGTAAGTTTTAAATCTCCACCAATAATACTAAATGCATTACCATTTGAATTACTGACCATGACATTTTCAATCACTGTTTGATTACCTACACCTGCCAATGTTAAAGCATTGTAATAACCATAATCTACCGTTCTTTTACCAGCAAATTCAATTCTAACGTATCGAAGAATTCCAGAATTACTTTCTTGATTTCCTCCACCGTAGGCTATATTCTTATAGTCAGTAGGTTTTAAGCCGTATTCAATGGCTGCCACATTTCCAAATTGATTGATTGAAGCATCTCCTAATAAGAAGATACCTCCCCAATCACCTTGCTTTTTAACGCTGCGATTGGAAGTGAAAATAATGGGGTCAGTTTCTGATCCTTCGGCAACAATCTTTGAACCATTGCTGATTATTAAAGATCCGTTGGTTTTAAAGTCTCCTAAAATAACTGTACCTGGTTCAATTGTCAGTGTAGTGCTGTCAGTTACAAATACACTACCTAATAACAAATAGGTATTTTTTTTAAGAAGTTTTGTGTCTTCTGAAATATTACCACTTAAAATTTGGTTTGGTTCCCTGTAGGAAACGTTGCTCGGTTGGAACTCTGTCCATGAATTTAACCAGTTGTTAAATCCGGTTATTCCTTTCTCCTGTTGTGCAAATACTTTAGGAAGTGTTGTGAGGAATATGCATAACACTAAAGTAAAGTTTTTCATAGTTGCATAATTTATAGATTAATAGGGCATGTTAAAAACAAGTCAAACTTATTAATTTAATCCTTGAAATGCAAAAAAAAATCGATGAAATGTAATAAAAATAATTAAATGTAAGAAAAGTACTTCTAAAATATTCGATTAAGGAAGAGAAATTACTGGATAGAAATTTGATTTTTTTATTCGAACCGCAAAAAGCTTATTAGTGGTAAACTAAAAAATCCCTAGAATTAGGGATTTTATAGATATCTATTGATGTAATTATATTATTCTAAAATCTGTTAAATTCACTGTAGGTATGTAATGATTTTAATGTTTGTTCATAATATAAAATTGCAGCAATTAAATTGCTCTTATCTGAATATGGCAAAATTTTAGTTTGAAATTCAATCGTGTTTTCAAAATAATCATTGGCCGCTTTAATATTGTCTTCAAGTGCTTTTCTATGATCTTTGGTATTTGGGATTCCCAAAGCCTCAATAGTTACTCCTGGCTTATTTGTAAAAGCAATATTAGGCAATACTTTTACAATGACTTCTATACGTTCAATGTACAGTTCCAACAATTTTCCTTTATTAAATTGTTGCAATTCTTCTTTATCATGATATTTCGCAATGGAAACATTTTGATTGATAATCGTTTGATCTTTGTCCTTTTGGGCAAATCCAACGGTCGTGGTTAAGATTAATAAAACGCAGATTAGGGTCAGTTTTGTTTTCATATCCTTAATTTCAGATTCATACTTATGAAGCAAATCTAAATAAATAATTCGAAGAAACAACAAAATAATCCGATAAAATGCATTAAAATTTATATAAGTAGGTTTAATATTACAAAATATCAATTCTTGTTTGGTTTTAGTCGTAAAAAAAGATTGTAGTAATTTTTCTCGATTATTTCATAATCATTTTTTAAAAGCAATTCTATCGGACTTAAATTGTCTGAAGAATGAAGATGCTCCATAATGATGTATTCTGGAAATAGGTTTCTATCAGCGGAATCATAAAAGTGCTTTAAAACTTTATACTCAAAGCCTTCGATGTCTATTTTCATGCATGAAATTTTGGTGATTTTTGATTGATCAAGGATGTCTATCAAACTTTTACATTTTATTTTAACCGAATTTTCTCCTTCATAAGCAAATGAGCAACCAGATCTATTACCTGTAGTATTAATACTTAACGATAATGTTTCACTTTTATCGCTAACTCCTAAATTAATAGCATCAATATTGTTTATTTCATTTAAAGAAATGTTTTTCTTCAGTTTTTGAAAATTGTAAGGTTCTGCTTCAATAGCAACGACTTTACCTTCATTACCAATCAAATTAGAAGCTATCAATGAGTAAGCTCCAATATTGGCACCTATATCAATAAAGCAGTCTCCGTTTTGAAGTATTTCTTTTAGGAAATTGAATTCTTTCCTTTCATATAATTGAGGATAAAAAAACAAAGCACCATCAACATTCTCGTAAGGTTCCAATAGCATTTTAAAACCATTCACTTTTTGAAGATATTTTTCTTTTTTTCTTCTGCTAGTTCTAAAATACATTTTTTTAAAACCTCGGTTTACAATTCCGGTTACTGAGGGAATATTAGGCAAGCTATTTCCTAGAGATTTATAGATATAAAGTTCTTTATTCATGACTACTTATTCTTAAAGAGGTTTTTAATGTATTGATTTTTAGTTGATAACAGGAATTAGTTTCGTTGAAGTGTAATAGATTATGGTTTAATTGACTATTATTTAATAAATTTTTAAATCTTTAATTGCGGTGATGCCATTTAATCTTAATAAAATATATTTGTAGGACAAGGAAAACTTCATGACTAAGAACGAAAAACAAAACCAATACATAAATCGAGAAATAAGTTGGCTGCAGTTTAATGCCAGAGTCCTTCAAGAAGCAAATGATGAATCTGTTCCATTAATAGAACGACTTCGTTTTTTAGGAATATTCTCCAATAATTTGGATGAATTTTTTAAAGTTAGATATGCAACGGTTAAACGTATCGTAGAAGCTGGAAAGACTGGTAAAAGTGAGTTGGGAGGAATTAGAGCTACCCAACTATTAGAAGAGATAACTCAAGTAGTTATAGATCAGCAGAGTGAAAGTCTTGAAATTTTAAGTAAAATAAGATTAGACCTAGAAAAGGAAAATATTTTTCTGATTAATGAAACTCAAATTCTTCCAGATCAAATAGAGTTTTTAAGAAACTATTTTTTAGAAAAAGTAAGTCCGGCACTTGTTACCATTATTTTAAGTGAGGACGTGGGCTTACCAAATTTAAAGGATAGTGCTGCTTATTTAGCAGTTAAAATGACCTATAAAGATAAAAGTAACCGATTTGGTCTTATTGAAATTTCAAAACAAATGGATCGTTTTGTGGTCCTTCCCAAGAAGGAAGGAAAAAATTTCATTATCATGGTCGATGACCTATTGCGATTTTTCCTAGATGATATATTCAATATTTTTAGTTATGAGGAAATAACAGCTCATATGATTAAAATCACGAGGGATGGAGAGTTGGATTTGGATAGTGATTTGAGTAAAAGCTTCATTGAGAAAATTTCCGATAGTGTTAAACATCGCTCCATTGGCGACCCTGTAAGATTTGTTTATGACAAGACCATAGAGCAGGATACATTACAGTTTTTATTGAATAAAATGGGTATTGATAATCACGATAGTATTATTCCTGGTGGACGATATCATAATAGGAGGGATTACATGGGATTTCCTAGTTTGGGAAGAAATGATCTTTTATACAATAAAATTGAACCTTTAAGAGTAAAAAAATTAAGCTTGGAGGAAAGTATTTTTAAAAGTATCGCTCAAAAAGATTATTTGGTTTACACCCCTTATCATACCTTTTCATATGTGGTGAAATTTTTACGGGAAGCTGCCTTAGATCCTACGGTAAGAACAATTAAAATCACCATATATAGATTAGCCCAAATATCTCACGTCGCCAGTTCTTTAATCAATGCGGCAAAAAATGGAAAGAAGGTGACTGTTTCTATTGAAATTCAAGCACGTTTTGATGAACAGAACAACATTGATTATGCCGAACAAATGGAAAATGAAGGGGTGAATCTTATTTTTGGTGTTCAAGGATTGAAAGTTCACAGTAAAATGTGTGTTATAGAGCGCGAAGAAAATGAAAAATTGGTGCGCTACGGTTTCATAAGTACAGGAAACTTTAATGAATCAACGGCTAAGATTTATACAGATTTTACTTTGTTTACTGCCAATCAAAAGGTTTTAAAGGATATTAATAAGGTGTTTAACTTTTTTGAGATCAATTATAAAATCTACAGATATAAGCATATTATAACCTCACCACATTATACCGAGAAAGCATTTTACAAACTCATTGATAATGAAATTAAGAATGTAAAAGAAGGGAAACCAGCATACATACGAGTCAAAATCAACAGTTTGTCAAGCTATAAAATGGTTGATAAACTTTATGACGCAAGTAGGGCTGGAGTAAAAATACAAATGATAGTAAGAGGCATATGTTGTTTGATTCCTGGAATTGAAGGAATGAGTGAAAATATTGAAGTTATTAGTATTGTAGACAAATTTTTGGAGCACTCAAGATTGTATATGTTTTGCAATAATAATGAACCGAAAGTGTATATTTCCTCTGCAGATTGGATGACTAGAAATATTGAAAATAGGGTAGAAGTTACCTGTCCTATTTATGATGAATCAATTAAGAAAGAATTGATTGAAACTTTTGATATCTGTTGGAGCGATAATGTGAAGGCCAGGTTACTTAATATAGAGCAGAAAAATGAATACAAGAGAAATAGTCTGCCAAAAGTAAGGGCCCAGTTTGCAACTTATGAATACTACTATAACAAATTAAACGGTTAGTATGTTATCGATCAAAAAATATGCAGCTATTGATATCGGATCAAATGCCGTACGGCTGCTCATTGCCAATATCATTGAAGAAAAGGATAAAGAACCTAGGTTTAGAAAGAGTTCTTTGGTAAGGGTGCCTATTCGTTTGGGAGCTGATGTATTTCTAAATCAGGAGATTTCAGAGTATAACAAGAATCGGATGGCCGATACGATGTTGGCTTTTAATCTTATTATGAAGTCCCATAATGTGGTCAAGTATAAAGCCTGTGCTACTTCTGCTATGAGGGAAGCCAATAATGGCGAGGAAGTGGTCGATTTAGTCCTTAAGAATTCAGGTGTTCAAATTGATATCATAGATGGGGAAGAAGAGGCGGCAATTATTGCGGCAACAGACTTACATTCCTTTTTGGATGACACTAAAACTTACCTTTATGTAGATGTTGGAGGAGGAAGTACGGAATTCACAGTTATTCACCTGGGTAAAAATGTGGCATCAAGGTCTTTTAAGGTAGGAACTGTTAGACTTTTAAATGATATTGTCAACAAGGAAACCTGGGATGAACTTCAACTTTGGATTAAAGAAAACACCAAGGAATATGAAAAGGTGGATTTGGTAGGTTCTGGAGGGAACATCAATAAAATATTCAAACTGTCTGGAAAGCGAATGGGTAAACCTTTGACCTATTTCTATTTGACATCTTTCTATAATATGCTTCACACTTATTCTTATGAGCAGCGTATAACAGAGTTGGACTTAAATCAAGACCGGGCCGATGTGATTATTCCCGCTACAAGAATTTACCTATCGGCAATGAAATGGAGTGGGGCTAAGGATATCTATGTTCCAAAGATTGGTTTGGCTGATGGTATCGTGAAAAGTATCTATTTTGATACGGTTTCAAGCCATACACAGTTAAAATAATACCATTCATCTTTTTAATTATTTTCGCTTTCAGGAATTCATATATTCGTGTAGATAAACCCAACTACTTTGAAAAATAAATGATTATGAAGAAACAACTACTTTTTTTAGGTTTCATTTTTTGTGTGACTTTGTCCTTTTCCCAAATAGGAATGTATGGTGTTAGAGCAGGTATTAATGTGTCTAATATGGATTTTGAACCAGATGCTACCTTTTCCAATCAACATAGAAATGGTTTTGCTATTGGATTTTTTGGTGAATACCTTTTAGGAGATGCTATAGCATTAGCACCTGAAATTCAATTTTCGGCAGAAGGCGCTAAATCCAGAGATTTAAGAATTGATTACATTCAAGCACCTATTTTATTTAAATTCTTTTTAGCAGACAGATTTGCAATTAGTGCTGGTCCTATGGTCGGCCTTAAGGTTCATGAATATGAAGATGGATTCAAAAATATCGCGTTTTCAGCAGCAGGTGGTCTTGAATTTAAAGTAACAGAAATGTTCTTTATTGATGCCCGCTACCATTATGGTATTTTAAATGTTTTAGATGACGATTTACCTATGGAAGCTAAAAATGCCAGTTTCCAATTTGGTGTAGGAATAAAAATTTAACTTAACTAACAACACAAATATTTACGATTAGGCCTCCTTTATATTTTAAAGGAGGTTTTTTTTAACAGTTAGGTAAGGTTTTATGCATGAAATCCTAACCAAAATTTTATCTATCGGTCAGAGATGTCAAATTGTATTTAAGTTCGATTAAGAATTCGGTTATAGTGAGTGTAAGTTTCTTAATGCGGTTATTTAATTAATTTAAGCACGTTTATTTTTTTCTCAAATGTAATCCGCTTAAATTGCTCGCTGTCGCTAATTCAAAAGAGGATTCTGTGCAAATTTCTGTCTTTTCAAAGTTTTGACATTGAGTTATGTCCAAATAATTTATTGGTGTAAATCGGTCATTTTGACCAGATGTTCTTCTGTCAGTTATTTGTTGTATTTTAAATGTATAATTCTCTCCAGTTTCTACTTTTACTCCATTATAATATTTTGCTTGATTTTTGTTTGAAACAATTTTGAAGAATTCTTTATCGTTTTCGACAAATACTAAATAATAATTTGCGATAGAATCAATTCTTGAAACCTTAGCAAGTACATCTATTCCTAGCTCAAACTCTGGTTTATAAATATCTGACCCTATTTTTTTGCTCTTACAAGAAACCAATATTAGTATGAGTATTGGAAATAATTTTTTCATTCGTGATTTTCCTCAAATTTGTTATAACTATTGAGAGAAATTTATTCTATTCGAGTTTTGGAGTTACCCATGAATCGTTTCTTTTTTTCCAAGATCCTTCATGATATTGGCTTCATAATCTAAGAGTTCCTGCCATTTTTTATCAACTACTTCTCGGTCACCATATTGTCTAGCAAATCCTAAAAACATGGTGTAATGATTTGCTTCGCTAACCATAAGTCTTCTATAAAACTCTGCCAATTCCTTGTCTTTTAATTCTTCTGACAAAAGTCTGAAGCGCTCACAACTTCTGGCCTCAATTAATGCGGCATAGAGCAGTCTATGTACCAATTGATCGGTTCTGCTGCCGCC
This sequence comes from Mangrovimonas sp. CR14, assembly GCF_011764015.1. NCBI lineage: Bacteria > Pseudomonadati > Bacteroidota > Flavobacteriia > Flavobacteriales > Flavobacteriaceae > Mangrovimonas > Mangrovimonas sp. CR14. The sequence continues at coordinate 15,129 of NZ_JAAFZY010000003.1, forward strand.
TTTAGGGAAAAACTTAAGTAAGGCAATCACATAATCATCTTTACGGTCGCGACCTAGAGTCCAACCTCTATCAATGATTTTATCATGAACCATTTTAAAATGGCTTATTTCCTCTTTGACCAAAGCAGTCATTTCTTGAACCAATTCAGTGTATTCAGGAAAACTAACAATAAGCGAAATGGCTGTACTTGTTGCTTTTTGCTCGCAATAAGCGTGATCTGTCAGGATCTCTTCAATATTCTTTTCTACGATATTGACCCAGCGAGGGTCTGTGGGAAGTTTAAGGCCTAACATTTTAAATAATTTCTTCTGGTTCAACTTCAATAATTTGATAGGATCCATTTTCTTCAACAATCAAATTATAGAATAAACAAATATCAGATTCAGGTCTACATAAATTCAATTCCAAAATGACCTTTTGATCGGTAGAATGTTCTTGATTTAGCCATGATCCTGATAATTGACTGGCTAATATTTCGGGTTTGTTATCAGGAAAAAGTGCTATAAGTTCTAATTTATCTAAAGCTTTTTCAAAAATTAGCTCATCATTTTTAGCAACTTCTATGTGGGTGATTTGATCTCTATAGTAGTGTTTGTTTACAATGGAATCTGTTTCAAATTCGTTTAAAACTACAGAATTCATATCTGTATAATTTAAAATATGAACTCGAAATCCAGAAGCCATAGTTGTATCAGTTTCAACTTGGTTATAACTTTCAGGAAAGTATTTAATGTTTTCTGAAAAAGAGTCAAGTAGTTTATGTTCTTGCAATACTTCTTTAGGAGTTTTTTTCATGCGCTCCCTTCCATCACAATTAAAAAAAAGAATGGCTAGACAGAGAATGGATAATTGAAACAAATATTTCATAATCTAGATATCTAAATCAAAGGTTTTTCTCAATACATCCAACATGGGGTTTTTCTCATTTAATTTTTCAAACTTTTCCCTTGTTGTAAACGCATACTGTTTTTCTATTTCCTCATTTACCTCAATGGCTAAGTTAATAGAAAAATTATTTAATCGTTTTCTAATGAAACTCATAAGAGGATATTGGCTTCTTTCAACTTCTACTTTATTGGTTTCATTGGGATATGCCAAATGAATGGTTTGATCTTTCAATTTAGGAGTGTCAATAGACAAGATGGACGCTAAATTAAATTTTCCCTTTTTTTGTAAGTCTTCAACAAATTCATTCCAAACCGTTAATAATTGTTCCTCTGTGAAATCATCCTTTGGCATGTCATCCATGCTGGGTTCAACTTCAATTTGTTTGAGACTATGTTCCTTTTTAGCTCTAATACTTTTTAAAGAGAGTCCTGATGTTTCTTTTTTCGGGATGTTTAAATTGACTTTGGGTATAGGTGTTTTCGGCTTTTCCTCTTTACCTACAGAAGAAGTAGAAAGATTTTGTGATTCCTTTTGCTTTGTTTCTTTCGGGCTTTGAGGAGATGAAGTAGGAACTGTTTTGGGACTGGAAGTGGAAGTAGGTCTCTGAACTTTTATAGGTTCAATTCCCTTAGCTTTAAAATAGCTGGCCGGAATTATGTAGTTTTTGCTATTTTTTTTTTCTCCATCAAAAGTGATGGAGGCAAGTTGCATTAAACATAATTCTACAAGCAGTCTTTGATTTTTACTGTTCTTGTATTTGAGATCACAGTCATTGGCCAAATCAATGGCCTTGATGAGAAAGTCCATGGAGGCCTTTTGGGCCTGTAAGAGATATTTTTCCTTGGTTTCGTCCCCAACCTCCAAAAGCTCAACGGTTGATTGATTTTTACATACCATTAAATCCCTAAAGTGACTGGCCAATCCGGTGATGAAATGTTGTCCTTCAAATCCTTTAGATAGAATTTGATTAAAATGAATCAACAATTCAGGTATATTGTTTTCTAGAATTAGGTCTGTACTCTTAAAATAAGTCTCATAATCCAGGACATTTAAATTCTCTGTTACTGCTTGACGCGTTAAGCGTTTTCCAGAAAAACTAACCACACGATCAAAAATAGAAAGCGCATCCCTCATGGCCCCATCCGCTTTTTGAGCAATGATATGTAAAGCGTCATCTTCAGCTTCGATTCCTTGTTCTTCAGCAATATACTTCAGGTATTCTTTAGCATCCTTTACAGTAATTCGTTTAAAGTCAAAAATCTGACATCTGGATAGGATGGTAGGTATAATTTTATGCTTTTCTGTGGTTGCTAAAATAAAGATGCAATGCTTTGGAGGTTCTTCCAAAGTTTTCAAAAAAGCATTAAATGCAGCTTGAGACAACATATGGACCTCATCTATGATATAGACTTTATACTTTCCAACTTGCGGAGGTATTCGTACTTGGTCCGTAAGATTTCTAATATCATCTACCGAGTTATTGGAAGCAGCATCCAGCTCAAAAATATTAAATGAAAAATCTTCACCTTCTTGTTCTGTCCCATCACTGTTAATCATTTTTGCTAGAATACGAGCACAACTAGTCTTTCCTACACCTCGTGGACCACAGAATAAAAGAGCTTGGGCCAAATGGTGGTTTTCAATGGCATTCAATAATGTGTTGGTAATAGCTTGTTGCCCCACAACATCCTTAAAGGTTTGAGGCCTATATTTTCTAGCCGATACAACAAAATGTTCCATTAAAAAATCTTAGATAAACAAATTTACACAAACGGTTTAAATTTCCTCAATGTGTCTTTTAAATTTACTTATAGTTATTAACAATTTATGTACTTTTGCCGCAAGTAAATCGCCTTATCGCTCAGTTTTCTGGGAGGAAAGTCCGAACACCGTAGTGCAAACATAGTGGTTAATAGCCACCGGCCGAGAGGTTAGGAAAAGTGCAACAGAAAGAATGTACAGGTCATGCTGTAGTGAAATCAGGTAAACTCTATGTGGTGCAATGCCATGTATACCATCGTTTGAGGGCGGCACGTTCAATGTTGGAGGGTAGGCAGCTAAAGTTTATTGGTAACAATAGATTCAGATAAATGATAAGGCACTTTCATAAGATTTCTTATGATATGTGACAGAATTCGGCTTATAGATTTGCTTGAAACTAAAAACGAGCGTTTTTATCAACGCTCGTTTTATATTTTATTCACTTGCCTTTTAAAAGGGTTCGTATTTAAATTTTTGACCTCCTACAGATACTTCCGCCATCAGACCACCTTTAGTGTGGGTAAATACAGCCACACCATCAGTATATTTGGCATCAAGAGAAACGCTTGATTTTAGAGCCGTGGCAGAGATTCCAGCATCAAATTCAAAATTACCTTCTTTAAATTTCTCTAAATCTTCCTTTTTTTCAAAAAAGATAACTTCTATTAATGCCTGTCCACCCGCTTGGAAACCAACATTAAGTTCCTTTAAACTGGCCATACCTATTTTTTGTCCGTAGGAATAAACCACACCATTTCCTGAGGCGCCGCCAATAATTAAACCTCCTTTACCAACATTTGGAAAAATAACACAACCTGCAGCCTTGTCAAAATAGGTCCTAAGACTTGGGTTGTATTTCAATAATTCTGAAACCGCCTCATCGGCATCTTTAATTACTTTTTTGTCTTTTTCTGATTGGGTATACCCAGATAGCGTGAAAAAGCACACGGATAGGACTACCAAAATACTTTTAATTCTTTTCATAATGATTGATATTTAGCTTATTAAATCTAAAAATACAAAAAAAGTAGGTGAGAAGTCCTATTAAGAATCGATAAAAAAATGTTATAATTTATCTATTCGGCTTTTGGCCATTCAAAAAAGCTAAAAGTGTTGCCCCCATAAGATTTTTTAAATGAAAAATAGTCTATATCATCCAGGCTGGTATGTTTGGAATGTTCTACAATCAAAAGCCCCTCTTTTTCTAATAAGTCCTTTTCAAATATGTAAGTAGGAATTTTTGAAAACTCTTCAATGGGTAAATTATAAGGTGGATCTGCAAATATGACGGTATATTGGCCTCTTGCATTTTCTAAATATTTGAAGACATCAGCTTTAATGGCATCAATGGGCATTTTAAATTGTTCTGCTGTTTGTTTAATGAATCTTACACATCCAAAGTCTCCATCTATTGCTGTGATGTTTTCCGTGCCTCTAGAAGCGAATTCATAGCTGATATTTCCTGTTCCTGAAAACAAATCCAAAACCGAAATCTCATCAAAATAATAATAATTATTTAAGATGTTGAATAAGGACTCCTTGGCCATATCAGTAGTTGGTCTTACAGGGAGCTTTTTGGGAGCTACAATTTTTCTTCCTTTGAATTGTCCAGATATAATGCGCATTAAAAACTATTTGTTAAAACAAAATTGGAATGGTTGGAAGCAGTTACACCTTCTCCAAACCGATGATTTATTGGAGGGTCTGGAAAATCTACATGCCTTACATATTTAAAAACCATCTGGTATAGATCATCATCTTTTTTAATCTTTCCAATGACATATAATTGCACCTTTTCTGGATTGAGATCTAATTGTTCTAAAGCAAATAGAATGTAATAAATGAAATCTTCCTTGGAGTGATAGTCATAGGAATTATACAATTTTAAACCTTGATGGTCCATAGCTATAATTTCAAAATGAGACCTCCCCACATGAACATAGACTTTAGGTTCCATGGTATTTTTCTCCTTTTTTAAAACATGCTCTAGAAGAATAGTTGAAAAATGAGTGTATGAGAAATCCCCAAATTTTTCAAATAGAAAATTGGTGATATTTACATAGGGTACATAAACATTGTAGGTATCATTGACACTTAAATGGTCATAAGCAATATAATCCGATTTTAAAATTTTTGAATTAAACTTTAAATAGTCGGCTAGGTTATTTTCATCAAATAAAGAGGCAGGAACTAAAGTGGAAAGATCATTTACAAAAATAGCTTTGATATTCATGAAGTCCATTTTTAAAACTTCTTCAGAATCAAAGATTTGTTCTAGTTTCTCTAATATTTGAAAAGGGGAAAAGCGTTTCTCATATTCAAAATGTTTTAAATAGGTAATGGTATTTGAAACATTGTTTAGAATACAAAAAGAAAGTCCATTCAAACTTATTTGAATGGACAAATCTTGATTAGTTAAGTTATGTTTGGTCTTATTCGTTAGCCCCATAGTTTTTTGGCCAGTTTCCAATGGTTTTGACCTCATCCATAGATCCTACTTTTAAGGCATTTCCGTTAACACCATCTACAGACACAACTTCATTTTCTTGTGCCACTAAGTCTTTATTTTGATCAGCTAATATGACGCTTTTCTTAACGCTTGCTTCAAATACAGGGATTTTAGAAGTTCCTTGCTCTAACAAGCCAGCTTGCATTTCAAATTTAGCATCTGTTCCAGGTACGTTCATCATTCGTTTGTAACGATCAGAATCTTTAAATAACGAATCTTTTACTGGTACGTATCCTAAAGTATCGATTAAAGTAATTTCCTTTAATGTCTCAACACCACCATATCTTCTTGTCAACTCTTCATCAACAACAGTTGTATCTCTTCTTTGAGTGATCACAAACTTAGAAGTATCAATAAAACTAATTAATTCGTTAAAATCACCTGCAAATTTACCCGTAATCTCACGGTGAGCTAGCTGAGCATCTCTAATATCGATTAATTTTTCAATCACTTTAGCATAACGCTTGTTCTTTTCTTGATTGAATTTAATAGGTTCATAAACAGAATTGAATGTCAAATATCCTAGATAGATAATTAACACCCATAAAACCAACGTTAAAATAGGTTTTACTTTTGCTGGTATAAATTTGTCTATAAGCCATACTAAACCTATGGTCAGTAAGATAACAGCAACAATCACAATGATAATGGTAAGCATAGTGTGTATATTAAAATTAAATTAGGTCTTAGGCAAATCTACAATTTTTTTTTAATGGTGAAAACCCAAGGGGCTAAAAATCCTTTCTATATTTGGAGAGAATTAAAATGATAACGGACTCTATGAACGCCTCAGAATTCTATACACTTATAAAACAGCAATTTCCATTTACTCCTACAAAAAAACAAGAGGTCGTTTTATTGCAATTATCAGAATTTATTTTTTCTACAGATGCTAAAAGTCTGTACTTAATGAAGGGATATGCGGGAACCGGTAAAACAACTATTATTGGAACTCTAGTTTCCAATTTATGGAAGGCTAAAAAAAGTGCTGTCCTTTTGGCTCCAACGGGTAGAGCGGCCAAGGTGATTTCCAATTACTCAGGAAAGGAGGCCTTTACAATTCATAAAAAGATTTATTTCCCCAAAAAAGAAAAAGGTGGCGGGGTGAAGTTTGTGTTACAACCTAACAAGCATAAAAACACTATTTTTATTGTAGATGAAGCATCAATGATTCCTGACACTCCGGGAGAATCAAAATTTTTTGAAAATGGCTCACTTCTCGATGATTTGATGCAATATGTTTATTCGGGTTTTAATTGCAAATTGATGTTGGTTGGAGACACTGCCCAGTTGCCTCCAGTTAAATTAGATATGAGTCCGGCATTGAATCCAAACGTTCTAAATCTAAATTACAATAAGGAGGTAAAAAATATTGAGTTGGATGAAGTCGTAAGGCAGGAAAGTGACTCTGGAATACTCTTTAATGCAACAAATCTTAGGGAGCAATTGAATGATGGAGCCACTGACGACTTTAAGTTTGATTTAAACGGTTTTAAGGATATAGTACGGTTGGTTGATGGTTATGAAATTATGGATGCCATAAATGAATCCTACAGTAATTTGGGATATGAGGAAACGGCTATAGTAGTGCGTAGTAACAAGCGTGCTAATTTATATAATCAACAAATTAGAAATAGGATTCTATTTAATGAAAATGAGTTGACTGCCGGTGATTATTTGATGGTAGTCAAGAACAACTACTTTTGGATTAAACCCACAACCGAAGCAGGATTTATTGCAAATGGTGACATTATTGAGGTTTTGGAGATTTTTAAAATCGAAGAACTTTATGGATTTCGTTTTGCAGAGGTAAAAATTAAAATGGTCGATTATCCTAAAATGAAACCATTTGAAACGGTTCTTTTATTGGATACCATCACTTCTGAAACCCCATCGTTATCCTATGATGATAATAATAGGCTTTATCAGGAAGTTATGAAAGATTACCAAAATGAAACAAGCAATTACCGGAAGTTTCTAAAAATCAAGAACAATAAGCATTTCAATGCGCTTCAAGTTAAATTTTCATATGCTATGACGTGCCATAAATCCCAGGGAGGGCAATGGCATACAGTGTTTGTTGAGCAACCTTATTTACCCGATGGTATTTCTAAAGATTATTTACGCTGGTTGTATACAGCAGTCACTCGAGCCAAAGAAAAGTTGTATCTTATTGGTTTCAAAGATGACTTTTTTAAAGTATGATAAATTCAGAAACGCTCATAAGTATTTTTCTAGGAATAGGTTTGGCTGCGTCCGTGGGATTTAGGGTGTTTTTGCCACTGTTTGTATTAAGTTTAGCAGCCTATTTTAATGTTTTGGATGTCAATGAAAAATGGCAATGGTTAGCAAGCATACCAGCGTTGGTCACCTTTGGCGTAGCCATGTTATTTGAAGTCTTTGCCTATTATATCCCTTTTATCGATAACCTTTTAGATACCATTGCCGTTCCATTAGCTGCCATAGCAGGAACAGCTGTCATGGTTTCTACTTTAGTTGACTTAGATCCCCTTTTTACTTGGTCTTTGGCTATTATAGCGGGTGGGGGAACTGCCGCGGCAATATCCAGCAGTACTTCTGCTACGAGAGCAGTTTCTACGGCAACAACGGTTGGTATAGGTAATCCTATTGTTTCGACGGTCGAAACAGGCGCTGCCGCGACATTATCTATTGTGTCAGTTTTTATACCTATCATAGGCATATTACTAACCATATTTGTTCTTTTCATTATCATTCGATTTTATCGAAAGATTAAGAAAGGGTGACCATACAATTGTCGTAAAAAATAGTATTTTTGAATCTGAATTTTCCTCCTTTATGAAGATAATCTCAATGATACCAGCACGATACAGTGCTTCCAGATTTCCTGGTAAATTAATGCAAGATTTAGGTGGTAAGTCGGTTATTTACAGAACTTACGAGGCTACCGTTAATACGCAATTGTTTGATGATGTTTATGTGGTTACCGATAGTGACATCATTTATAATGACATTGTTAAACAAGGAGGAAAAGCCATTATGAGCCAAAAGGAACATGAATGTGGAAGTGACCGCATTGCTGAGGCTGTTGAAAATATGGATGTAGATATTGTGGTTAATGTTCAAGGAGATGAACCTTTTACTGAAGTAGCCTCTTTAAGTAAATTGATAGAAGTCTTTAAAAATGATGCCAATCGGGAGGTTGATTTGGCTTCGTTAAAAGTTCATATCACCGATTGGGAAGAAATCAATAATCCTAATACAGTTAAAGTTATTACCGATCAAAGTGGTTTTGCTTTGTACTTTTCAAGGAGTCCTATTCCATATCCTAGAGATAAAGAGGTTGCTGTTAAGTATTTTAAACACAAAGGCGTCTATGCTTTTAGAAAAGAGGCATTGATGGATTTTTACAGACTGCCCATGTTGCCTTTGGAAGCCTCCGAAAAGATAGAATGTATTAGGTATTTGGAGTATGGTAAGAAAATAAAAATGGTAGAAACAGATGTTTTGGGAGTAGAAATTGATACCCCCGAGGATCTTGAAAAAGCGAAGAAACTTTGGAAATAGATTACAGTAACATAAAAGTTATTGGATTTGACGCCGATGATACCTTATGGGTAAACGAAACTTATTTTAGGGAGGCAGAAGAAGCCTTTGCCCAATTGCTTTCTCCGTATGAAACCATGAATAAGATCGATCAGGAGCTTTTTATGATGGAGATGAAAAATCTTCCGTTATATGGGTATGGCATAAAAGGTTTTGTGCTTTCTATGGTTGAAATGGCTTTGGAGTTGTCTAACAACCAAGTTTCAAATCAGACTATTTCTAAAATTTTAGATATTGGGAAAGATATGCTTAATAAACCGGTTGAACTGTTACCTGGTGTAGAAGAGGTTTTAAAAAGTTTATCTAAGCAATACCGACTGATACTGGTCACCAAAGGAGATTTGCTAGATCAAGAAAGGAAGTTAGAAAAATCAGGTTTGACTAATTATTTTCATCATATTGAAGTGGTTAGTGATAAACAAGAGTCTAATTATTCAAAACTTTTGGGGCATTTGGATATTGATCCTTCCGAATTTTTAATGGTAGGCAATTCACTAAAATCAGATGTTTTACCGTTAATCAATATTAAAGCAAAGGCAGTTCACGTGCCTTTTCATACAACTTGGGCGCACGAGGAAGTCCATGAAAGTGAAACAAATGGCAAGTCTTATTTAACAATAGGAAGTTTATTGGATTTGCTACCTTTATTAAAGAACCAAACAAATTGATGATTCAATAAATGAATTTTAAAAATTTCCCAATGGTGTCCAAAGTGGTTTTTGGTCGTGGCAGCTTTAATCAATTGCAAGATGTGTTAATGCCAAAAAGACTCAATGCCCATGCACCTTTTATTTATTTAATCGATGACGTATTTCAAGGAAACTCCTGGATAACGGGGAGAATTCCTTTGGCATACGAAGATAAAATTTACTACATATCTTCTGACGAAGAACCTAAGACATCTCAAGTAGATGAATTGGTAGAAGAAATCATTCTCCAATTCAAAGAAAGACCTTCGGGAATTATAGGAATAGGAGGAGGAACCATTATGGATCTGGCCAAGGCTGTAGCTATCATGTTAACTAATGATGGTGAGTCTAAGGATTATCAAGGCTGGGATTTGGTTAAAAATCCGGCGCTTTATCACGTTGGTATCCCAACTATTTCAGGAACTGGAGCAGAGGTTTCGAGAACAACGGTATTAACAGGACCTGATAAAAAACTAGGAATAAATAGTGATTATACACCGTTTGATCAAGTCCTTTTAGATCCTGAGCTTACTAAAGATGTTCCAAAAAATCAATGGTTTTACACAGGAATGGATTGTTACATCCATTGTATCGAATCCTTAAATGGCACTTATTTAAATGCTTTTAGTCAAAGTTATGGCGAAAAAGCATTTGATCTTTGTAAAGAAATTTTCTTGGAAAATTCATTATCCGAAGAGGACATTCAAGACAAATTGATGATGGCCTCCTGGCACGGAGGTATGAGTATAGCCTATTCACAAGTAGGGGTGGCTCATGCCATGAGTTATGGGTTAGGGTTTCTTCTAGGAACAAAACATGGAGTAGGTAATTGTATTGTATTTGACCATTTGGAAGAATTTTACCCAGAAGGCGTCAAACTCTTCAAAGAAATGAAAGACTTTCATGGTGTTGATTTACCTCAAGGTTTATGTAAAAACTTAACAGATAAAGAATTTGATATCATGATTGATGTATCGCTTGGTATGGTTCCGTTATGGGAAAATGCTTTAGGGAAATCATGGAATAAAACGATTACCCGAGAAAAGTTAAGAGAACTTTACGAAAAAATGTAAGATGCGGTGGTTAGCTAAATTTATTTACTTCCGGCTTTTAGGATGGAAAATTGTTGGCAACACCAATATGTCTAAGCATGATATTAAAAAGGCTGTATTAATCGCGGTTCCACATACCAGTTGGCATGATTTTTATATCGGGATCCTCCTTAGGAAGATTTTAGGTATTAAAGCAAACTTTATAGCCAAAAAGGAATTGTTTGTAGGTCCATTAGGTTGGTATCTTAAGCGAGTAGGGGGTGCTCCTATTGACAGAGGAAATAAAGAAAATAAGGTAGAAGCAATTGCTAAAATATTTCAAGATAAAGAAGAGTTTCGATTGGCTTTGGCACCTGAAGGCACCAGAAAAAAGGTAGAAGAGTGGCGTACCGGTTTCTATTATATAGCCAAAGCAGCCAAGGTTCCCATTATTATGTTTACGCTAGATTTTGGTAAAAAACAAAACAAAATTTCGGAACCATTTTATCCAACAAATGATAAAGAAGCTGACTTTCAATTCATGAAAGACTTTTTTAAAGATGTAAAAGGGAAGGTGCCTAAGTACTCCTAGGTCGTTACAGGCATGGTATTTGTAATATTGTTTCCATAGTGAATGAAACATAAAGTAAACTAGTAAGTCCCTAAAAAGAAACATTTATCTATAAAAAGAAAGCTACCTTTTTGGTAGCTTTTTACTTTTATGGGGTATAGGTTTCATCAACTTTAAAATCCTTCATTTCCTGTAATGGTTGAAGTACATTGTAATCCTTCCAGAAATTGGGATCATATTGTTTAGGTGTTTCATAATCAATATCCTTTTCCTCCTTTATGGCCTCATAGTCGCTATTAGTAATGTCATTAGTGCCCATGATCAATAATTCATTTCGTTCTTTAAAGGTCCCTTCAACCAAGAATTCAAATGAAACTTTATTGTTTCCGTCATTTTCTTTGAACTTAAAAGGCCTATCAATGTAAAAATATCGGTCAATTTCTTCGGTAATAAATTTGGGATAATAATAATTGTCTGGACCTTTTTTATAAATAACTGATCCCGATTTTCCGTTTTCAGCATATTTAATTCCTAAAAGGAATTTCATGTTGAGTTTCTCGCCAACGCGTCCTTTAAAATATTTGTAATCCGTTTTTAAAACGGCAAATGTTTGATTGGAAATGTAAAGGGTTCCTTCAAAATCAGCAGATCCTCTTCTTGGTTTAAAATCTACCACATAAACCAATTCGGAATCTAGAAACGAAATACCCTTTAACTCATAATCATATTTCCTTTGATCTGTTACAAAATTAAATATGGAACCACTTTTGAAGTTATGCTCTTTGAGCATTTCATAGGTTAATTTTCTGATTAAACCTACCGAATTAATAGTGTCTTCCATTTTATTGTTTTCTCTACTACTTTCTCCTAATTTGACTGAATCTGAAATTTTAAACCATCCTGTTTTAACCGTGTAGACTTTATTGGTGTCTAAATGTTTGGTGACAATATCTTTCCCTCTTTCTGCCAATCTTTCAATGGTTTGATCATTTCTTTCATCCAATAATCTCATGGCTTTGTCAATAGTCATTTTAGAGTTTTTCTCATCTAAAACACTTAAATCAGCCACAAATTCTGTGTATTGTTTGGACCTGTTGTTCAATAAGGAATTACCTAATTCTTGAAACTCTTTATTAAAGGCTTCAAGTTGTTTTTTCTTAAATCCAGTGGATTTATCTATTTCTAAATTGACATTTTTACCTTGAATATATTGGGTGGTCCTTCTAAATAGATTATAATTAACCATTTTGGTTTTATAGTTATTGTCCAAATTTTTATCCATGTAATATAATATGGAGTCTAAAGTGAGCATTCTATTAGTTAAATAAACTTCTGAAAGTTCATTAACTTTTTCAATCAAATGATAGTCTTGTGATTCAAATTCATTTAATAGCATGCCTATTTTCTCATAACCCATACAAGAAATTTTCACAGAGTCTGTAGGTTCAAAGCCTGAGGTATTGATCGAGAAGCTGCCTTCTTCATTGGTGATAACCCCAAAGTGTTCGCCAATTTGTACGGTGGCATAAGAAATGGGTTCCTCTTTATCAGATAAGACTTTCCCTGAAATGCTTTGGGCGAATGAAGTGGCTCCAAACAATAGAATAAAATAAATAAGAAGGGACTTGATGGTAGTAAATGTCATAGACGTTTTTTGTTAAAAGACGAAAAACCAATTGATTTTGTTACTGTTAAAATAAAAAAAACCTGAACGAAAAGTTCAGGTCTTTATATATTTTTAACGTTTTGTGCTTATTCTTCAGCACTTTCTTCCATGGTATGGTAGACATTTTGTACGTCATCATCTTCTTCAATTTTCTCCAAAAGCTTTTCTACATCTTCCATTTGTTCGGGAGTCAATTGTTTTGTAACCTGTGGAATTCTTTCGAAGCCAGAAGATAGAATTTCAATACCACGACCTTCCAATTTCGATTGAATAGCTCCAAAACTTTCAAAGGGGGCATATATTAAAATACCATCGTCATCAACAAAAACCTCTTCAGCACCAAAGTCAATTAGTTCAAGTTCCAATTCCTCAGCATCCAAGCCTTCAGCGTTAATCCTGAAATTACATGTATGGTCAAACATAAATGATACCGAACCAGAGGTGCCTAAACTACCGTCACATTTATTGAAATAACTTCTAATGTTGGCTACAGTTCTGGTATTATTATCTGTGGCTGTTTCCACCAAAACAGCAATACCGTGTGGTGCATAACCTTCAAAAAGTACTTCCTTATAATCTCCTTGGCTTTTGTCTGATGCTCTTTTAATAGCACGTTCAATATTGTCTTTAGGCATATTGACTGCCTTGGCATTTTGTATAACAGCTCGCAATCTGGAATTGCCATCAGGGTCGGGTCCACCTTCCTTTACTGCCATTACAATATCCTTACCGATACGTGTGAAGGCCTTACTCATTGCGGCCCAACGTTTCATTTTTCTTGCTTTCCTGAATTCAAAAGCTCTTCCCATTAATTAACGCGTTTAAATTTTAAAGTAACAAAATTATGAAAAAACTAATTAGTCATTAGGAATTTGCTTAGCCAAAAATGCATTGTTTGAATTATTTAGATTCTCAATAACATGACTACGCTCGTTGTTTAACTCTGCATTTAGCTGATTATACTCTTTTCCCCCCTTATTTAATGCCTTTACTTTATCATTATAAGCATCAATTTGTTCTTTGGTTCTTTTCTTTTCTGGTGTTTTTTCAATATTATTTTTGATGGTTTCAAAATCTTGATTTAGCACCAAAAATTCAACCATTTTAGGGATTTTATTCTCTGCTTCATCTATGTAAAATTCAAAAGCTTTTTTGGTAGCCTTAACAATAGAATCGTCATTATTGTAAAGTTCTACCGAATTTAATTGTTCCAATCCTTCACGGGCACTTTGACTTAAGGCGTTAGCATTTTGTTGCATACCGTTAATATCATTATTACCAAGGGAGTTCATTAAATAAACTTCATTCATGTAAACCTTGAAAAAAATGAGATATAAAGTGTTGTAATGTTTGAATACCTGGCCAGATATAGCCATTTTTTTGCTTAGGTCTGATTCGTCTTCAATGATGTTTACATTGTTTTTGTTAGCAAAGGCATAAAAATGTGTTTCATAAAGTTCTTGGGATTCCTTCATTTTTTTATCAGCCATTTCTTGAGCCATAATAAAGGCTTCCATGGCATCGTAGGATTGTTCTGCAATAGCTTTCATGTCGATTATTTTAGCATAATCATTCTTTAAAAGACTTTCATTAAATCTGAGGTGCTCTAGTACCTGGTTTTTAAATTCATCACCATTATAGCCTTCGGCCTTGTCAATTTTTTCAATGGAGCTTTCTACTGATTTAATTAAAATTTTTCTTCGATTTCCTACAGCTCGTTCACCTCTATGAGCTATAGCTTGCGTATACTTCCACATGTTTTTTGTAATATCCTCTTGTTCTTTACCTACAAAATCTAGGTAGGACACGGCAGTTTTAAAGCTTTGTGATGATGCATTAAAAACCTCAAACATTAGGAGTAATGTTAAGGCAAATTTTAAGTTGTTTTTCATGTTAGTTAAGTTTGTTGATTAAGTCTTTTAAGATGTTAAATGATTCGCTTATATAAATATCATGAGATATATTATTCATTATGTCTTCATTGATGAGTTGCATGTCTTCACTATACTGCAAAACTTCAATGGTTGATTTGGTATTTCCAACTTCTAGTTCAACATCAGTTGTATCCATATCTTGGAACGACTTGTAGAGATTGTTTAATTGTTCAATATCTTCAAAAACATTATCAATCGTAAGGGCATAAGTCTTATTCTTATTGATGACTTCCCTAAGAAGCACTTGATTCAATTCTTTAATCTTCTTGAAATCTTCTGAATGTTTCACGCGATTTTTACTTAATCCAGTAAGATGTTCAATGGGTAATTTTTTAAGTGGTCGCAGTGCTAGAGTGGGGGTAATATCATCATTAGGAATACTGAAATCATTTGATTTCTCGTCCATATTAAAGTTTTCATACAAAGAGGGTAGTTGAATATCTGGGGCAATTCCTTTTTGTTGAACCCCTTTTCCTGTGGCCCTGTAGAATTTTTCGAAAGTAATTTTAGTATAGCCTTGGGTTAAATCTAATGTATCTAATGGCAGAATGACTTGCGCTGTTCCTTTGCCAAAAGAGTTTGATCCAACAATCAGGGCTCGGTTGTAATCTTGCATTGCCCCAGAGAAAAATTCGGAGGCCGAAGCACTGGATTCATTAATCATTATAACCACGGGCTTTGTAAATAAGGACCCTCTATTAGGGTCTCTTATAGTAAATTGATTGGAATATCTATCACTTTCAATGGCTATTGGCCCTTTGTCTATAAACATTCCCGAGAGATTAGTGGCTTCATGAATGGAGCCTCCACCATTAAATCTTAGATCAATAATGAGACCTTTAATGTTTTCTTTTTGCAGTTTGTATAATTCTTTTGAAAAGTCCTGCGAAAGTCCAATGCCTCGTGGCGAATCAAAATCAGTATAAAAACTAGGTATTTTAATGTAACCGAATGCTTCCTCATCTGACTTTAAAACAAAACCCGTGATAGAATTATCATCAGATTTCATAATGGTTTTGGCTAATTTAACTTCCTTAATGGTTCCGTCCCTTTTTTTAATTTTAAAGGTGGCCACTTTATGTGAATCATCATTTAGGAATTTATCTACTTCATTAATGGAAATGCAATAGGTTTCTAAAGTCATCTGCCCTGAGGTGATACTTTTAATAACATCATCTTCTTCAATTTCTCCATTTTTAAAAGCACTACTTCCTGGAATGATTTGTTCAACTACCAAATCATTATCTTTATTCTTTGATGGAAGGATTCCGTAGGTCAGTTGATTTGTTCCCAAGTAATGATGAAACAAGTCTCGCTCAGCATTGTTAAAATAGGTAGAATGTGGATCTTGATACGCACAGTAGGCTTTAAGAAAGCACTCCTTTACAAAAGATTCAACTCCTCCTTTTTGGTTAGTAATTTCATTCAACTTGCATAGTTCCTTCTCAATAACAACATTTTTAATGCCTTCTTCTTTTTTGGCAAAACTTGACTGAATCAGTTGAAGTGTACTATCTTCTTCTATTATGGTTTTAATAACTTCATACTTAATAATCTTGTTCCAATAAAGTTCCGATGCCTTTTTGTTTTGCTTGTAATAATGCTTTTTATGACTTGAATAATGGATGGTGTCCTTTCCTGTATAATCAAGTTTTACCTTAGATAGTGAAGCAATATAGTCTTTTGTTTCCTCAATGCGGCTTGTTAAAATATCAACATATTTATCAATGAAATCACTATTACTTGCTTCTAAATAATTATCGATGTTAAGAGAATCACTTGAAAAAGTTTTGAAGTCATCAATTCGAAGTAAATTTTGATCTTCATCTAAATTATTGATAAATAAATGATAAACCCCAACCGATAAAGAATCATCTACTGGTTTACCAGCAAAGTGAAGTTCTTTATAGATATTATGAAGGGATTTGAGTTGACTATTAAATAGGTTGCTAGATTGAGCTACTGCCAAGTAGTTCAAAAGAAGAAAACATCCAAGATAAAAATATTTCAATGCTTATTAAATTTGAGGCAGGACTAAAATATAAAAATAAATGAAACTTATTTTTTATAAGTGCTTATTCTTGAACTTCAACAATAGTCTCTATAGCTTCAGCCAATTTAAAGTCCTTTTCAGTAACACCATCAACATCATGTGTAGAAAGAGAAATGGTCAAAATATTGTAAACATTAGCCCAGTTGGGATGATGATTTAAAGCTTCACATTCAAAGGCTATCCGACTCATGGCACTGAAACAATCTTTAAAATTGTCGAATTCAAATTCAACATGAATGGCATTCTCGTAATACTCCCAATCTGGAAATCTTAATAATTTAGCTTCAATTTCTTGGTCTGATAGTTTAGTCATGATATAAGGTTTTAGTTTCTTTTAAAGGTAAGGAATTTCAATCAAACCTCTAACTCTTTTAAAATTTCATGACTATATAATTGTAAGTGTTTGGGTAATAGGTTTTCTTGGGGAAGGACAGCTAAGTATCTATCGTCATTTGTTGTATAAACACGTTTTAAAATGGGGTTCATACTACCCAAAGAATTTAAAATTTCTTTGATAAAATCATCATGGTGAACAAGATCATTACTTCCTAAGTGAAAAACTCCCGATTTATTTCTATTGATGATATAATGAATTTGTTGGGTTAATTTGGAATCGGTGGTGACATTCATTATTAAGTTTGGAAACACTTCAATAGATTCCCCTTCTTTAAGTGCCTGCCTTAATTCTGAGATTCTAGGAGAGTGGGAACCAAAAACCATTGGTAATCTGGCGATTACTATTTGTTTTTTGGGTATCCGCATGAGCATGTTTTCAATTTTAATCTTAAAATGACCATAAACACTATGGCTTAAGGTTTTATCGTTTTCATAGCTAGGGTATTTACTATACGCATCAAATACATTGGCAGAAGACAAGAAAATAAACTTGATTTTCTTCTCCTTTATATATTCAAGCATGTGTGAATGAGCTATGGTTTGAGCAGAAAAATCACCTCGTAATGCTGAAATGATGAGTGTAGGTTTGACCGCATTCAAGATTTCAAAAACATCATCTTCTTCTATATCATATTGAAAAAAGTGTTTGTTTTTTTCAAACTCGCGCTTTGAAGTTTTATAAGTACCAAAAGTGTTAAAATATGGACATAATTCTTTGTAAAGCGAGTTGCCTAAAAAGCCACTTGCTCCAAAAATAAGTATTCTATGTTTGTCCGATTTTGGCATTTATACTTTTTTTAATACAGAATCTTAAACAAAAAAAATCACTGACTTTCATGATGATTACCTTAAAACGAAAGAGCAGTGATTTTATTTATTTCTTGGCATATTATCCCTTGTAAAACGGCAATTTTACAATACTTGCCGGAACTGCATTTTTTCTAATTTGAATAAAAATCTTATTGCCTAGGGAAGCTTGTTCTGTAACTACATATCCCAAACCAATTCCTTTTCCTAGACTTGGTGCCATGGTACCTGAGGTCACGTGACCAATGTCATTTCCTTGTTCATCAACAATGGAATAATCATGTCTTGGAATTCCTCTTTCATCCAATTCAAAAGCAATTAATTTTCTTTTTGGACCAGCTTCTTTCTCAGCTTTTAAGGCTTCACTATTTGTAAAATCCTTGGTGAATTTTGTAATCCACCCCAAACCAGCTTCAATAGGAGAGGTGGTATCATCAATATCATTTCCATAGAGACAATATCCCATTTCCAATCTTAAAGTATCTCTAGCAGCCAATCCAATAGGTTTTATTCCAAAGCTTGAACCAGCCTCCATAACCTTATCCCATACTTGTTTTACCTCACTGTTTTTACAATAAATTTCAAAACCTCCACTTCCTGTATAACCAGTTGCAGAGATGATTACATGCTCAATGCCAGCAAAATCACCAACAATAAAATTATAGAAAGTAATAGCCGATAAATCATGACTACTTAAAGATTGCATAGCTTCAACAGCTTTAGGGCCTTGAATTGCCAATAGTGAATAGTCATCACTAAGATTTCTCATTTCAGCACCTACATCATTTTTTGATGAAATCCAGTTCCAATCTTTTTCAATATTGCTTGCATTTACAACCAATAAATAGGTCTCTTCCTTAATTCGATAAATAATTAAGTCATCTATGATTCCACCATTATCATTAGGCATACAACTATATTGCGCTTTTCCAATAGTAAGTTTTGAAGCATCATTGGTACTAACTTTTTGAATTAGTTCCAATGCATTGGGGCCTTCAATTAAAAATTCACCCATGTGGGACACGTCAAATACGCCAACTCCTTTTCTTACGGTTTCATGTTCTATGTTGACACCTTCATATTGAACGGGCATATTATATCCTGCAAAAGGAACCATTTTGGCACCTAAAGCAACGTGGGTATCATATAGTGCTGTGTTTTTCATTAGTTTGTTTTTAAAAGCACAAATGTAAAGAAAATATAACGGAAATAAGGGGGCATAAAGGGTTCCTCTATCATTTAAATGTTAATTTTAATGACGATATAGTAGGTCTTTCAAAGATTTATGTATTTTAGATAATCCTCTAATATTTAGTTATATGAAAACCTTTATTTTAAGTATTTTTTCCATTTTTATTTTTTCGGAAATAGTTGCGCAAACAGATTTGCCAACAGATTATTTAAGTAAAGAGTTTCACAGAAATAGACGCGAAGCTTTAAGGGCCTCAATGCCTGAAAATAGTGTGGCTGTCTTTTTTGCAAATCCCGTAAGAAATCGAGCTAATGATGTAGACTATGTTTACCATCAGGATCCCAATTTTTATTATTTAACAGGATACAAAGAACCACATGCTGTTTTAGTTGTCTTTTCAACAGATCAAACTGACAAGGAAGGGAATACCTATAACGAATTAATGTATGTGCAGGAGAAAAACCCTATGGCCGAGATGTGGACAGGTCATCGATTAGGGATTGAAGGAGCAAAAAATAAGTTAGGCTTAGAAAATGCTTATAATGGCAAGGAATTTCTAGAAAACAATATTGATTTTTCGAAATTTGACAAGATCATGTTTGAGAATTTCAATGATGATTACAGAAATTCTTCTAGAAATAAGGCTGACCTTCATGATTTGGTTCAATCATTCAAATCCCAAATCAATTTTGAAACTTTCAAGCCTTCTTCTCAAATGCAGGAGCGGGCTTATCAAATGATTAAATCTACCGAGATTGAAAACAGTGCCAATGTAGCCCAAACTTTAGGTAAGGTGTTAGAATATTATCCCGATTTAAAAGAGGATCAAATTATATCTAAATATGCGGCATCAGATAATAATGAACTGAGAAGAGAGTTAAAACAGCAAGTCATCATAATTGAGGCAGAAAACCAAAGCAATATTGATGTAAGAGGTTTATCCACGCTTATGGCCCAATTGAGACAAATTAAGACAGCAGAAGAATTAACGTTGTTAACCAAAGCTGTGAGAATCTCGTCCATGGGACAACGGGAGGTTATGAAGGCGATGCATCCAGGAATGTCTGAACTTGAAGTTCAAGGCATTCATGAGTATGTTTATAAAAAATATGGCAGTGAGTATGAAGGCTACCCAAGCATTGTAGGTGCTGGAAACAATGGGTGTGTATTACATTACATAGAAAACAGTAAAATGCATGTTGAAAATGAATTGGTATTAATGGATTTAGGTGCCGAATACCATGGCTATAGTGCTGATGTGACCAGAACAATTCCGGCAAATGGAAAGTTCAGTAAAGAACAAAAAGCCATTTATGATATTGTTTATGAGGCTCAGGAAGCGGGAATAGAGGCATCTGTAGTTGGCGCTAGTTTTCAGTCGCCTAATATTGCTACACGTCAAGTAGTGAATGAAGGCTTATTAAAGCTAGGTATTATTAGTTCCATAGATGAAGTTCATTCCTATTACCCACATGGAAGTAGCCATTATTTAGGCCTTGATGTACATGATCCAGGAACCTACGGTAATTTTGAAGCTAATATGGTTATTACAGTAGAACCCGGAATCTATATACCAGATGGAAGTCCTTGTGATGAAAAATGGTGGGGAATTGCTGTAAGAATTGAAGACGATATTCTTATTACAGAGAAGGGTCCTGTTAACCTTTCGGGAGAAGCACCAAGATCATCTGCAGAAATTGAAGCCTTAATGAAGGAATCGAGTGCTCTCGATGATTTTGTATTACCTAAGTTAGATTAAAAAATTTCTTACATAACTTTAAATTAACAGTCTTAACCTAAGCTTGAATTTTATTTAATATTTCCTTTAGTAGGACTTTACATTGTTGTTGTTGTTTTGCTTCATCATTTAAAATTAATCAACAAAGATGAACAATTACTACAAAATTTCTTTAGGCCTTTTCGGTCTTTTAGCTTTGGGAGCTTGTAACAATGACGATGACAACACCCCAACTGCAAACCCAGAACCTACTAATTTGGTACAATTACAGGCCCACTCACAATCTCCAGCATTATTGGATGTGGCACCAGAGTTTTCTGGAATTAATGTATATACCTTATTGTCTTCTGAAGATCAATTGGTAAACACACCAAATTTTGTTTATGGTTCCATGGCTGATGGAGCTGGATTATTAAGAAATTCAGATAATACATTTACCCTAATCAATAATATTGAAGCCGATTATTCTATCGCTCGTATTACTCTAGACGAAACCTTTAAACCAGTTGCAGGAGAATATATTTTAAATGCACAAGCTACTGCAGCTACAGCACAATGCTCAGGTTCTATGATTACTCCAGAAGAACATGGTTTCGGACCATTATATTTATCTGGAGGTGAATGGGGTGGATCCTCTCAAGGTGTTTTTGCAACAGACCCATATAAAGATGCATCCAGTGCTTCAGTGGCCACGATGTTAAATAATATGGGACAATGGGATACTGAAAATGCTGTTGCTATAGGTAAAGATGCATATCCTGGTAAAACAGTGGTTTTTATTGGTGATGATCATTCTGATAATACGGTGCCTTCTGGTCAATTGGGAATGTATGTTGGTAATACAGGAGATCTTACCGGCGGACAATTGTACGGTTTGAGAGTAACAGATGCCAATGTTAATTTTGAAATGGATATGGAAGAGGGGCAGACTTATGCGATAGATTTTGTTGAGTTGGAAGAAACACAAAAAGATCTTTTGGATGCCGAATGTAAAAATAAAGGAGTTATCGGTTTTTCTAGATTGGAAGATATCGATTGGAGAAGAGGTTCTGCAGCCAATAATAGAGAAATTTATTTCTGCGTAACTGGACGTCAAAAACCAGACTTAATTGGTAAAGGTTCTGTTTATGGTCGAGTTTACAAAGTTAATTTGAACCCTAATGATCCTACAGGTGCCGGTACCATTACTTGCGTATTGGATGGAGATAAATTAGACGGAATAGCAAAAGATTTTTCAAGTCCTGATAATATTGTTGTAACTGAAAATTTCGCTTACATTCAAGAAGATCCAAACGGTTATTTTGATACAGCTGATAAAACTCACTTTGCTAGACTATACCAATATGATTTAAATACAGGTACAATGAAAGTTGTTTTAGAGTGTGACCAAGTGGCGGCTCAAGCTCAAGGTTACGGTACTGTTGATAGTATTTGGGAAATTACTGGAATGATTGATATTTCAGATATTGTAGGAAAGGAAGATACTTTCTTAATGATGACCCAAAATCATGGTTGGGAACCAGCAGACGGTTCAGCTTTTACAGATCCTAATGCCAATCCTGCTGCTGATAGTAGAAAGGAAGGAAGTATGTTGTACATTCTTGAAGGATTGGATAGATAATGAACACTTTCCAGGTTAAGATAAAAAAGGCACACCTTATTTGGGTGTGTCTTTTCCTCGTTATAATAGTGGGTTGTCAAAAGAATGAGGAAATCAGACAGGTACCAGTAGCAGACCAGCTTCAGAGTAAGTACAAAAATCAATTAGATAGCTGTATAGCTTCGTTGGAAAATTTCAAAAAAGCTAGTACTCAAGAGCAATTTTTAAAACATTATAAACAATCTCGAACCCATTTTAAGCGTATAGAGCCTATTTTGGCGTTTACAGATAAGGAAAATTACAAGTCCTTAAACGCGCCTAATATTTTAAAAGTTGAAGAAGAAGACGCGACTGATATTAAAATAAGAAAACCTTTTGGTTTTCAGGTTATAGAGGAATTGATTTTTGAGGATTCTTTAGACATCAAAAATCTTCACGAAGTGGCAAATAAAACTCAAGACCGCTTAAAATTGATACAAGCAAATGTTTCCTTAAAGTTGAAGGATTATCATATTATATGGATGATTCGAGATGAAATTGCCAGAATTGCTTTAACAGGAATCACAGGTTTTGATTCTCCAGTTTTGGAAGCATCTTTAGATGAAGCTGTCATGTGTTATGGTAGTTTAAATGACATTATAAATCTATATCAATCTGAATTCACTTCTGTAGCGTTGTATAATCAGTTTAAAATGGAGATTGAATCAAGTATGGAACAATTACAAGCTTCAGACTTCGAAACTTTTGACAGATTTCAGTTTATCAAGGAACATTCACATAAACAACTGGAATTACTTTATGAGATTCAAAAGGATTGGGATGTGCAATTTCCATTTGAATTGGCTTTTAAAAATGATATGACTTCCTTGTTTTCAAATAATACCTTCAATTTAGATTTTTATTCAGATTATCCAGAAGTTGATTCCTTAAAAGCTTTGAAAACCCAGTTAGGAAAACAATTGTTCAATGACACCAGATTATCTAAGGATAATACGATGAGTTGCTCCACTTGCCACCATAGTGATAAGGCGTTTACTGATGGCAAAAAAGTGTTTCCAAAACAATTAAGAAATACGCCAACCCTACCTTATGCAGCATTGCAGCAGAGTTTTTTCTATGATGGAAGGACTGGAAATTTGGAGGGACAAATAGTAGATGTGGTTAATAACAATAATGAATTCCATTCCAATCTAGTGGATTTGGAAGCATTGGTTTCTAATGATTCCATTTATACCAAACAATTCAAAAGTATCTATAAAAAAGGGGTGACTCAAAACAATGTGAGAAATAGCATAGCTGTTTACGTACGCAGTCTTGGGGATTTCAGCTCCAAGTTTGACAAGAACATTAATGGTATGGAATCTACTTTAACTGATTCTGCAGTTAGAGGGTTTAATCTTTTTATGGGTAAGGCCAAATGTGCTACCTGCCATTTTGCTCCGGTTTTTAATGGAACGGTTCCTCCCAACTTTACCGAAAGTGAATTTGAGCTATTAGGGATTCCTAAGGATACCATTTCAAAGGTAGTGGATACAGATTTGGGTCGGTATGATGTTTTCCAAACGGAGGAAAGGAAGCATTTCTTTAAAACACCCACTATCAGAAATATTTCTAAAACAGGTCCTTATATGCATAACGGTGTATATGAAACATTAGATCAAGTTATGACCTTTTACAATGATGGTGGAGGTGCAGGATTGGGAATGGAGTTGGAATATCAAACTTTACCTACAGACCCACTTAATCTAACAGAGCAAGAAATGGATGACATCATTGCTTTTATGGGCACTTTGGAAGATCAATCCAAAAGTTAATGATTCTCGATATCACTAATGTGATGCTCTAGCGCTTTTACCGAAATTTGAATTTCGATAATTAATAAGAGTAGAGAGGCAATTAAAAGAATAAGGGCAACTCCAAAAATCCAAACTGCTAAATTGTGGAGTTCTATGTAAATTAAAAACATGGTCAACACACATAGCAGCAGACTGGAAATACCAAATATTTGCATGGATCTAGTCAAGTACAATCGCTTTTTAATGTTTTCTATCTGTTTAATATAACGCTTGTCTGGATCCTTCAAATAGGTAGCATGCAAACTTCTTACCACTGCAGCATAGGCCAAAAACCGATTGGTGTATGCTAACATAATTAAAGAAATGGCTGAAAACAAAAGTGCAGGGGTAGTTAAGGTTAATTCTGTCATGATTATTAAACTTCAGAAATTTGTTTAAAACGTAGATACGAATATACAATAGGAATAATCGTTATGATGGCCGTAATGCTCATAAAAAAGATGAAATTGGTTTTTTGATTTAAAATTAGACAACCTAAAATAATTACCAGTCCGCCAGCAAACCAGAGTTTTCCCCCCAATTTATGGGTGTCTTTCCAAACAGTTTCATTCTCTAGCGTCCATGGTGTTTTAATCCCGATGAAATAATTCGCTTTTATGGTTTTAAAGTAGTTTCCAAGAATCACATATAAGACACCAATAAGCAATAAAATGTTATTAGGATTGGAGAGGGAAGCGTTTTTAGTACTATAAATGATATATAAAGCCAAAACCGACATAAATGTGGTGAGTAGAATTTTAATGGTTTGAAATTTATTACCCATTTGTTGAAGCTTGTTTTTAGGATCAATTTTAGGAACCACAAGAAAGATAATATATATCAATACCGGCATGATAAAAGGAATGATAAGTAATTCAGATTTATCACCATAGCGATCTATTTCTCCTTTAATATTATAATGCATGGGTACGCGCTGTGGTAAGTCAGGCCAAACGTATGCCAAATAAAGAAAGGGGAGTAGGATGATACCTATCAGTGGTAGTTCTTTTTTAAGTTGAAAAGCCATGTTTTTATTTTTTTAAGGTTAGTATCCAATTGAGTACATCTTCCAGTATGGTTGTGTTAAGGGAGTAAGTTATGAATTGTCCTTTCTTTTCACTTGTAATGAGATCTGCTTGTTTTAAAATATCTAGATGATGGGAAATACTGGGTTTTGATATGTGGAATCGATCTGCAATTTCACCTGCATTCATATCACCTTCTTTCAACATTTCCAATATACCACGCCGGGTTTCATCATTTAATGCCTTGAAAAGAGTATTCATTTAATTAGGTATTTAGGTAAATATCTAAATACTATTTTATTTTAACAAATAGAATCGAAGAAATTTAAAAAACTTCGTTGACTATAACTTTCTGATCTAGTAAATATCGCTTTGTTTATTTAAGATTAACAACAGGTTATAGCTACAATCTTATTTTTTTTGTACCATAAAACTACTCTGACCCACCGAGATATGTAATTTTGTTAGTCTTGCTAATCTAAACTTGCGAGGGGTTTATTGAGAGCTATCCTAATAAATATGCTTTCAAATCATCATAAGTTGAGATCTCAATAGATCGCTTCTTCTTGCTCATCACTTTTAAAATCTGTTCAGGTAGGTCAATATTTTCTTGAATAGTATCTTCTACCACGTCCAAAAACTTGGTGGGATGTGCCGTTTCTAAAAATACACAATGGGCATCTGGGTGCGATTTCAAATAATCTTTGCACGCTAAATATCCAACAGCACCATGTGGGTCGGCTATATAAGAATATTCGTTATAAAGCTCTTTAATACCTTCAATGGTTTCATCATCTGTGTAGCTAAACCCGGTTAAATTCTTCGCAAGGGTATTATAATTATTGTTATGGAGCTCTTGTATACGAACAAAGTTACTGGGGTCCCCAACGTCCATAGCATTGCTAATGGTTTGTACAGACGGTTTTGGGTTGTAATTTTTAGTTTCCAAGTAATCGGTTACTACTTTGTTGGCATTATTGGCTGCTACAAAATGTTTGATAGGCAGACCCAATTTTTGAGCCATCATTCCAGCGCAAATATTTCCAAAATTTCCGCTAGGAACCACAAAAGTCAGGTTTTCATGAGTTTTATAAAGTGCTTTGTAAGCAAACATAAAATAAAACATTTGTGGCAACCATCTGGCTACATTTATTGAGTTGGCAGAGGTTAATTGCTTTTTGCTTGTTAATTCTTCATCTAAAAAGGCACGCTTAACCATAGCTTGACAATCATCAAAAGTACCATGTACCTCAAGGGCAGTGATGTTTTTTTTAAGGGTTGTTAATTGTTTTTCTTGAATATCACTCACCTTTCCACTGGGATAAAGAATCACTACTTTCACCCCTTCTACACCCAAAAAACCGTGTGCCACAGCTCCACCAGTATCACCAGAAGTAGCTACTAGTACCGTTACTTCCTTATCATTTGATTGATTGAAATACCCGAGACAACGAGCCATAAAACGTGCCCCCACATCTTTAAAGGCCATGGTTGGACCATGAAAAAGTTCCAATGAAGAAATCTGGTCAGTTATTTTTTCAACCGGAAATTCAAATGATAAGGTTTCTTCAATAATCTGCTTAAGAACATCTTCTGGAATGTCTGGTGTAGCAAATTGTTTGATAGCCTCAAAAGCAATTTCTGTTTCTGAAAGCTGATCAAGACTTTCAAAAAATGAATCGGGTAGGGGTGATATACTTTCTGGGAAATAAAGTCCTTTATCTGGCGCCAATCCTTTTATAACAGCATCCTTAAAACTTGTATTAGGGGCTTTATGATTGAGTGAGTAGTAGTTCATTTACAATATTTTTATTCCATTTGGATTAATTCGTGATACATAAAGATTAAATTCGATACCAGTTTGGTCATATACATTCTTAAAGGCTTCAGCTATTTTATGAGCCGTTTCTTCGCCTTTGTTTAAACTGAAAATAGAAGGTCCCGAACCAGAAATACCAACACCTAAAGCGCCTGCTTCCAATGCAGCTTTCTTTGCATTATCAAAATAGGGAATGAGTTGTTTACGAAACGGTTCAACCACAACATCCTTAAGTGCAGAACTGATTAGGTCGTAATCAGAGATATGCAAGCCATGAACTAAACTGCCAACGTTTGCCCATTGGGTGATGGCATTTTGTAGGACTATTTCCTTAGGTAAAATAGCTCTTGCCTCTGAAGTTTTTATTTCTATCTGAGGGTGAACAATTGTAGCATACATGTCATGGGGTGTAGGTAATTCAAGAATTTCCAATGGATGTGTGCTCTTTACCAAAGTAAAGCCTCCAAAAATCCCAGGGGCAATATTGTCGGCATGTTCACTGCCGCTTGCAACCGCTTCTCCCTTCATGGCAAAGAAGGACAATTGTGTTTTATTAAATGGCCTTCCTAAGAGTTCGTTCATAGCAAACACCACACCCGATGCACTAGCTGAGCTGCTTCCTACACCACTTCCAGGCTTGATGTTTTTATAGATTTCAATTTCAAAACCAAAGTCAACCTCCACCTTTTCTAGAAGAGCTAATGCTGCAACTCCAGCAACATTTCTTTTGGTTTCCATTGGTAGGTCATAACCTTCTATCTTAGAAATTGAAATGCCTTTATTTGCAGTTTTTCTAACAACCATTTCATCACCGACAGTATCCAAACAAAAACCCAAGACATCAAATCCACAAGCAACATTGGCTACGGTAGCGGGAGAAAAAATTTTTATCTCATCCATATCCTAGTCATTTCCTATTCTAATGATATCTGCAAAAAGACCTGAGGCTGTTACATCAGCACCAGCGCCAGCTCCTTTAATAATCATAGGTTGATCTGCATAACGTTGTGTATAGAACATCACAATATTGTCTTTTCCTTCCAAATTATAAAAAGGATGTCCCATAGGAATCTCTTTCAGTCCCACCTTGGCTTTTCCTTCATTAAATTCGGCTACATATTTTAATTTAGAGCCTTTTTCTTGAGCTTCAGCATATAGATTTTGGTAATGAGCTTCATCATCGATAAGTGTTTGATAAAAATCATCTACAGTGTCACTACTTAAATTAGATTCAGTTAAAAAGGATTCATTCTCAATATCTTCAAGTTCCATGATGGTGCCTGATTCTCTGGCCAAAATAAGTATTTTACGAGCTACATCAACACCGCTTAAATCAATTCTAGGGTCGGGTTCTGTATAGCCTTCTGCTTGGGCTTGTTTCACCACATCATGAAATTTGGTTTGGTTGTTAAAATTATTAAACACAAAATTTAAACTACCAGACAAAACAGCTTGAATAGAGGTGATTTTATCACCTGAAGCTATTAGATTATTTAAAGTATCAATAACCGGCAGACCAGCACCTACATTGGTTTCAAATAGGAATGGGGCATTATATTTTCGTGATAAAAATTTTAATTGTGCATAGTTTGCAAAATTACTGGAGCACGCAATTTTATTACAGGCAACCACAGCGATATTTTCTCGTAAATAGGCGTCATAGAGGTTGGCCACATCTTTATTGGCAGTTACATCAACAAAAATGCTATTTCTTAGGTTGAATGCCTTGGCTTTAAAAAAGAAACCATCTAGTGAAGCAGGCTCACCGACTTCCAGTTGTTCTTTCCAATTTTTAAGGGAGATACCTTCGTCATTAAAAATCATTTTACGAGAATTTGATAAACCAATGACGCGCAAATTAATTTTAAGGGTTTCCTTAAGGTATTTTTTTTGTTGATGAATTTGTTCAACCAATCTTTCTCCTACATTACCAACGCCAGTGATAAATACATTGAGCTGTTTGGTTTTGGATTCAAAAAATACCTCGTGCAAAGAATTTAAGGCCTTTTTGACGTCCCTTTCAGCAATTACGGCAGAAATATTTTTCTCTGATGCTCCTTGGGCAATGGCTCTTACATTGATATTATTACGACCTAAGGTACTGAACATTTTGCCACTAATCCCTTGGTGATTCTTCATGTTGTCTCCAACTAATGCTACAATGGCCAAATCTTCTTCAACCAGAATAGGGTTGATCTTATTTAGAGATATTTCATATTCAAAGGTTTGATCAATCACTTCCTGAGCTAGTTGGGAGTCAGAGGCATTAATTCCAAAACAAATGGAATGCTCTGACGATGCTTGGGTTATAAAAATGATATTGATTTTATGGTTTGCCAATGCTTCAAACAACCTCTTTGAAAAACCAGGAATACCAACCATGCCACTTCCTTCAAGGGTTAACAGGGCTATATTATTGATGTTACTAATTCCTCTTACTGTAAGTCCGTTTGCTCCATAATTATTTGAAATAAACGTACCGGTTGCTTTAGGATCCATGGTGTTTTTAATCACCAAAGGAATGTTTTTGCTCAATACAGGTTGAACGGTTGGTGGATATAACACCTTGGCTCCAAAGTGAGATAGTTCCATAGCTTCCTGATAGGATAATTTTTCAATGGGGTAAGCTTGTTTTACCAATTTGGGATTGGCTGTAAACATACCACTTACATCTGTCCAGATTTCCAAACGTTCCACTTCTAGGGCAGCAGCCAATAATGCAGCAGTGAAATCAGATCCACCACGGCCTAACGTTGTAATTTCTCCTGCTTCAGATTTGGAGATAAAACCTGGTAATATGGTAATGTCTTGATTATTGGACTTAAAATAACTTTTTATATTATTGAACGTGAGGTCATATTTCACCTCGGCTTTTGTGAATTGAGAATCTGTAATTATGAGCTCTTGACTGTTTTTCCTGACAGCATTCAATCCTCTTTCTTTCATCGCTTCTGCAATAATAAAAGAGGAGAGGAGCTCTCCAAAACTCACTAATTTATCAGAGGTTTTAGGAGATAATTCATTTATTAAATAGATGCCATCCAAAAGACTTTTCAAGCGGTTCAATTTCTTTTCCAATGCCTCTAATGTTGGTTTGGGGCAGTCTGGAATTAAATTAGATAAAATATTTAAGTGAACACTCTTAATTTCTTCAAATTCAGAAATATACGATTCATTTTTTATTTGAGCTAAATAGCCAGATTTTAATAATTTATCAGTGATGCCTCCTACGGCTGAGACAACGGCTATCACTTTATTTTCTTCGGAATATTCCTTTAAAATACTTATGACTTGATTGATATTTTCAACAGAACCTACAGATGTTCCTCCAAACTTTAAAACGTTCATTGTAATTTAATTTAAGTATAAAAATCTTTTGATTTCCGTGTTTTATAAAAACACTAATAGGACGGAGAGAATATAATTAATAACAACCCAAACGGGTTGTAATAATTGTAGTAATAGTTCCAAAAATAGCAGTAGTTCCACTAATGGAATTAGTAGTAATTGCGCTGATATTATTTGTAAACTTGTCTATCATTACTTATCAAATGTATTATTTTTACCTTAATAAAAAAACAAATCCGAGCTTTTTACGGAAAAAGCAGAAAACCCATTAAGTTTTTAACAAAAAATGAAAATATTATCCAAAGAACAAGTATATGAAGGTGATCGAATAACCGCTGAAAAACAGCAGATTTCCTCAACTGAATTGAAGGAGCGTGCGGCTACCCAAATTTTCAATTGGATTCATCTGAGAATGCAAGGAGCACAAGTGCCAATCCATGTTTTTTGTGGCATAGGGAATAATGGAGGTGACGGTTTAGTACTTGCCAGACACTTGATCAATCATGGGTATCAGGTTCATACGTATGTGGTGAATTATAGTGATAAACGTTCAAAGGATTTTTTGATTAACTATGATCGCATCAAGCAAGCCACTAAAGATTGGCCTGTGTTGTTGGACGATTCTAAAGATTTACCCGGCATTAATGTCAAAGACATCATTGTTGATGCCGTTTTTGGAATTGGCTTAAATCGTCCAGCAGATGAATGGGTTCAAAAGTTATTTCAGCATTTTAGGAATTCGGGAGCTTTTACGCTTTCTATTGATATCCCTTCTGGATTATATACAGATCAAGTTCCAAAAGATGAAAATAGCGTTGTATGGGCCAATTATACCTTGACTTTCCAAACTCCAAAATTGGTATTCTTTTTACCTGAAACAGCCAAGTATACTAAAGAATGGGAGGTTTTGGATATTGGAATTGATCCCGAATATCTTTATAAATTAGAAACAGAAGCAGAGCTCATAGGGAAGTATGAAATGCTTTCTGTGTACCAACCTAGAGATAAGTTTTCACATAAAGGAAACTATGGTCATGCATTGGTTATTGGTGGAAGTCATGGCAAAATGGGAGCAGTCACTATATGTACTAAGGCAGCTTTAATTGTAGGGGCAGGATTAGTAAGTGCTTTCATTCCAAATGGAGGTTATCAGGTTTTGCAAACCGCTTTTCCTGAAGCTATGGTATTAACGGATGAGGATGATTGGAAAATTTCAAATATCCAATTTGATTTCGAACCTACTGTCATAGGATTGGGTATGGGATTGGGGACTCATGAAAATACCTTAGCAGCTTTTGAGCAATTTTTGGAAACAAACAAAGCTCCTTTGGTAATTGATGCGGATGGCCTCAACTTACTAGCAAAAAAGAAATCTCTGTTAAAATTGTTACCCGAATTAACTGTTTTAACACCTCACCCTAAAGAGTTAGAGCGGTTAGTAGGAAGCTGGAATGATGATTTTGAGAAGCTCAATAAAGTCAAAAAGTTTTCTAAGAAATATCATGTGGTTGTAGCTATCAAAGGAGCCAACACCATAACTGTATATAAGGATCGAATGTACGTCAATACAACTGGTAATCCTGGATTGGCAACAGCAGGTAGCGGTGATGTATTGACAGGTATGATCACTGGATTAATATCCCAAGGGTATGATCCTATTTCAGCAGCTGTTTTCGGAGTTTATTTACATGGTAAATCAGCTGATATTCAAGTTGAAAAATATGGATATCAAGCTTTGATAGCTAGCCACGTGATTGAAGGTATTGGGGCAGCCTATTTGGATTTGTTTGCAAAACCAGAAGAACCTGTGCTTGAAGAAGAACCAGAAGAAGCTTAAAAAATAGAAACAAAAAAAACCACTCATTTGAGTGGTTTTTTATTTATTGTTTGAGCTGAATTAAATGCCTTCAGCATCAAATAATTTTATAAGCTCTTCACTAGAAGGTCTTGGAGCATCTGCAGAAACCACCTTACCGTTTGGATCTAACAAAATAAATCTTGGAATTCCTGTAATGTAATAGTCTTGGATAAACTCGGTTTGCCATCCATTAGGCGCAAACAATTGAATACCTCCTAATTCCATACCAGTCACAAACTCTTTCCAGTCTGCATTTGCCTCTTCCCATGAAGGTTTTCCGTTTACATCTTTGTGAGTTCTATCATCATCAATAGAAATACTTACAAACTGAATGTTTTTGTCGTGATATTTTTCTTCAACTTCTTTAAGTGAAGGAATTTCAGCTTTACAAGGTCCGCACCAAGTTGCCCAAATATCAATATAAGTGTACTTTCCTTTTAAATCTGCTAAAGAAGTTTTACCACCTGCATGATTTTCGAATCCTTCAAAATTAGGAGAATCAGCACCTTTAGGTAAATTGGTGTTTAAATCTATTTTTTGCTTTACAAATGACTTGTACATCCCTAGCATAGGATCTAATTGCTTTTTTGAAGATTCAATTAGGGTAGAATCTATAGTTTTATCGGCGTTATAAAAGTTGTTGAATTCCGTTTTTAGACTTTCAAACTTTTCATTTAAAGCAACCGTATCTTCAAGTTTACTAAGCTCATCCAAATCTAAAAGAGCTTCTTGCTTCAAGCTATTTTGGGCCAAGAAATTACTGTTTTCAGACCCTTCGCCCGTATATTTAACAGTTTCGTCAAACATCTTGGTATCAATGGTCATTTTTATATCATACCCATTTTTTAAGAAAACGCTGGTTACTTCAGTACCATCACCAACTGTAAAAGTACCAGGCTCGTTAATTTTCAATGTGTCACTAAAAGTACCATCGGCATTCACCTTAATGGTTTTGGAATAATCTCTACTTCTTACAAAGATGGAGTCACTATTCATATTAGTGATTTGGCCAGAAAAGGTCACATAATCTTTAGGTTGTTCTTCCTTTTCATTACATGCCAAAACAGAACAGGCAAGGGCTACAACAAATAATTTTTTCATATTACGTATTTTGGGTTTTGTCAAATGTAATTAGAAAAACTAATAAATGAGAAATATTTTGGATTTATAATTAAATGTTTGGAAATATTAAAGTGAATGCGGAATTTTGCGCAAAATTTTGACAAATCATGAAAGATACCCATATAATTTCTTCAGATCATTTAGGACTTAAAAAGTTATTTGAAATTGTTTCCAATAATTTCAAATTGGAGCTTTCTGAGGATTCTAAGACTAAAATCACTACTTGTAGAAATTATTTGGATGAGAAATTGAAAAGTCAAAAGAGCCCGATTTATGGAATAAATACCGGGTTTGGGTCCCTTTACAATGTCAAAATTTCTGAAGAAAATCTGACAAAACTACAAGAAAACTTGATGATGTCCCATGCTTGCGGTACAGGTGATTTAGTGCCAAAGCAAGTAGTTAAATTGATGTTGTTATTAAAGATACAATCGTTAAGCTATGGACATAGTGGGGTGCAGTTGGAAACGGTCCAAAGACTGGTAGACTTCTATAATCACGACATATTACCGTTGGTATTTACCCAAGGTTCTTTAGGGGCTTCAGGTGATTTAGCTCCATTGGCGCACCTTTCGTTACCGTTAATAGGAAAAGGAGAGGTGTTCTATGAAGGTCAAGTGTATGATGCGGCTGAAGTTTTAGAGAAATTTAATTGGCAACCCATTGAATTGCATTCTAAAGAAGGTTTGGCTCTTTTAAATGGTACCCAGTTCATGAGCGCCTATGGAATTCATTTGTTGTTTGAAGCACATAAATACAGTTATTTGGCAGATCTAATAGGTAGTGTTTCATTGGAAGCTTTTGACGGTAGAATTGAGCCGTTTGATGAATTGGTACATCTAGTTAGACCTCACAATGGTCAATTGAAAACAGCTGAGCGAGTAAGAGAGTTTTTGGAAGGTAGTGAGTTAATCAGTCAAGAAAAGAAACATGTTCAAGATCCTTATTCCTTTAGATGTATGCCACAAGTTCACGGAGCATCAAAAGATACACTGGCATTTGTAACCAAAACATTTATTACTGAAATCAATTCGGTGACAGATAATCCCAATATTTTTGTTCAAGAAGACAAGATTATATCCGGAGGAAACTTTCATGGTCAGCCCTTGGCATTGGCATTTGATTTCCTCAAAGTAGCAATGGCCGAATTGGGGAATATATCCGAGAGGAGGACTTTTCAATTAGTTTCAGGATTAAGAGAACTTCCTACTTTTTTGGTTGAGAACCCAGGTTTAAATTCAGGTTTTATGATTCCTCAGTATACGGCTGCAAGCATCGTTAGTGCCAATAAACAGCTAGCTACTCCTGCAAGTATTGATAGTATTGTTTCAAGTAATGGTCAAGAAGATCATGTAAGTATGGGGGCAAATGCTGCTACTCAATCTTTTACATTGATTACTAATTTGAAACGTATTTTGTCAATTGAATTGTTCAATGCATCGCAAGCCTTAATGTTTAGAAATCCTTTGAAATCATCGGAGTTTATTGAATCAGTTTTGAGCTTATATCGAGAAGAAGTGCCTGTAGTACATAATGACAGGGAATTGCATCATGATATAGAAGCTTCAATTCGTTTCCTGGAATTTTTGGATATTGATTCTGAAGAGTTGTTCTAAACTAGAAAAGGGCAAGTTTTTCATTGTATAGATTCGTGGCCCAAAACTTAGCTTCTTCAAAATTATTGAATATTTCGAATGGTTTGGAGATAAATAGTTTTTCAACAGCTGTATTATCAATAACTGTATTGTTTTCAAGAACAATGGCAATTCCTACCAAATTTTTAATTTGCATGGATTTTAAATAAACCTTAGGATTTACAGAATAGGAATTTCTTCTTCTAGAAATGTAAATTACCGGTTTATTGGGGAAGTACTTTAAGGCAATATCAATAAGAACTTGATTTAATTCGTAAGAAACCAAAACACCCTCATTCATCTCTCCAACTAGGAAGAAATCATGGATGGTAATGGTACCAAAACTATAAGTCAATTTAAGCCTCATGTTTAAAATTAAATAATTCGCTTTTATAAACTAAAAAACTCCGCTAAAGTGCGGAGTTTTTGGTTTATAATGTTAAGAAGCTTTTAAGACTCAGTGGTATTTTCTTTGGTTTTTTTAATAGTCACTGTTAGATCTTGGGTTTTCTTGTCTAAGTCAAGAATGATTTTATCTCCTTCCTCTATTTTAGAATTAATGATTTCTTCAGCCAATGTATCTTCTACATATTTCTGAATAGCACGCTTTAAAGGTCTGGCTCCATATTGCTTATCAAAGCCTTTGTCAGCAATGAATCCTTTGGCGCTATCTGTTAACTCTAGATCATATCCAATATTCTTTATTCTTACAAATAACTTCTCTAATTCAATATTGATAATTTTGTCAATATCTTCTTTTTCTAGAACATTAAATACAACAACATCATCAATTCTGTTCAAAAATTCAGGAGCAAACGCTTTCTTTAGAGCATTTTCAATGACACTTCTAGCATTGGCATCCTCTTGAGCTTTTTGAGAAGCTGTTCCAAAACCTACACCGGTTCCAAAATCCTTTAATTTTCTGGACCCAATATTGGAAGTCATAATGATAATAGTATTTCTAAAATCAATCTTTCTTCCAAGACTATCAGTTAAATAACCATCATCAAGAACTTGCAACAACATATTGAATACATCTGGATGGGCTTTTTCGATCTCATCCAATAATACCACAGAGTAAGGTTTGCGTCGTACTTTCTCTGTCAATTGGCCACCTTCTTCATAACCTACGTATCCTGGAGGTGCACCTACCAATCTGGAAATGGCAAATTTTTCCATGTATTCGCTCATATCAATACGTATCAAGCTATCCTCACTATCAAATAAAAGTCTGGATAATACTTTTGCCAATTGGGTTTTCCCAACTCCCGTTTGACCAAGAAAAATAAAGGAACCAATTGGTTTATTAGGATCCTTTAATCCTGCTCTATTTCTTTGAATAGCCTTAACCACTTTGGCAACCGCTTCATCTTGACCAATGACTTTGCCTTTAATCATTTCTGGTAATTGAGCCAGTTTATTGCTTTCGGTTTGTGCAATTCTGTTAACTGGAATACCAGTCATCATAGAAACGACATCAGCTACATTATCTTCAGTAACGGTTTCTCTGTGTAATTTGGTTTCTTCTTCCCATTTCTCTTGAGCTACCGCCAATTCTTTTTCCAAACGTTTCTCATCATCACGCAATTTGGCAGCTTCTTCATACTTCTGCTTTTTAACTACAGAAGTTTTGGATTCTTTAACCTCTTCCAGCTGTTTTTCCAAATCCAAAATCTGTTTTGGAACATCGATGTTTTTTATATGAACACGCGATCCCGCTTCATCCAAAGCATCGATAGCTTTATCTGGAAGGAATCTGTCCGTCATATAGCGGCTGGTCAATTTGACACAAGCTTCAATGGCTTCTGGCGTATAAATAACATTATGATGATCTTCATACTTTTCCTTGATGTTATTCAAGATTTCTATGGTTTCGTCAATACTTGTGGGTTCAACGATAACCTTTTGAAAACGTCTTTCTAGGGCACCATCTTTTTCAATATATTGTCTGTACTCATCTAAAGTGGTTGCACCTACACATTGAATTTCTCCTCTAGCCAATGCTGGTTTAAACATATTAGAAGCATCTAAACTTCCCGTTGCACCACCGGCACCAACAATGGTATGAATCTCATCAATAAAAAGGATAATATCATCATTTTTTTCCAGCTCGTTCATAACGGCTTTCATACGCTCTTCAAATTGTCCTCGATATTTGGTGCCTGCTACCAAACTTGCCAAATCTAAGGTAACCACTCGTTTATTGAAAAGAATTCTTGAAACCTTTCTTTTAATAATGCGATTTGCCAATCCTTCGGCAATGGCACTTTTTCCTACACCTGGTTCCCCAATAAGTAGAGGGTTGTTTTTCTTACGTCTGCTTAAAATTTGAGAAACGCGTTCTATTTCTTTTTCTCGACCTACAACAGGGTCAAGCTTTCCTTCTTCGGCTAGAGCCGTTAAATCACGCCCAAAATTATCTAAAACAGGTGTTTTGGATTTCTTGTTGGATTTACTTGAAGGTGTGTTAAAGATGTCTCCTTTAGAAGTATCATCTTCTGGAGCATCGTCATCAAATGCCTCGGCGCGAGGTTCGATGTATTCTTCGTCGTTTGTGATCATAAACTTGAATTGTTCTTTAACGTTATCATAATCCACTTTTAGCTTATTTAAAAGTTTGGTAGTGGGATCGTTTTCATTTCTTAAAATACACAATAATAAATGTGCTGTATTAATGGAACTGCTTTGAAACAATTTAGCTTCAAGAAAGGTTGTTTTCAAAGCGCGTTCAGCCTGCCTAGTCAAATGCAGGTTTTTCTTTTCATTGGATGCAATAGCCACATTAGGGTTGGCCGGACTTAAAATCTCAACTTTTCGCCTTAAATGACTTAAATCGACATCCAAGGCGTTTAAAATGTTTATAGCCTTACCGCTACCATCTCGCAATAATCCAAGCATCAAGTGTTCGGTACCGATAAAATCGTGTCCTAATCTTAGAGCTTCTTCTTTGCTAAATGCTATTACATCTTTTACTCTTGGGGAAAAATTATCATCCATAAATTATCCTTTCTACATTAAAAATACTAAAATCATAAAGATTAAGGACAAAAACTATACCTTAATTTTCGGGGTGTATGCTAATAGATAAAAAAACCTCCGAAAATCAAAATTTTTCACCTTTTACTTATTAAATATTTTATGATATTATTGTTAATAAAAATAACCAAAAAAGGGTTTATAATCACCTGCTATTACTACTATAATGGTTATATTAGCACGAATGTAAACTTTTGAAATTAACTAATTAATTTATATATGGTAGAAGGAGAAAAACTCATTCCAATTAACATTGAAGATGAAATGAAATCGGCTTACATTGATTATTCAATGTCGGTCATCGTGTCACGTGCTTTACCAGATGTAAGAGATGGTCTTAAGCCCGTTCACCGAAGAGTTCTTTTCGGTATGCATGAATTAGGAGTAAGGTCTAATACAGCATACAAGAAATCTGCAAGAATTGTTGGAGAGGTTTTAGGTAAATATCACCCCCATGGAGATACTTCTGTTTATGATACTATGGTACGTATGGCTCAAGAGTGGAGTCTGCGATACATGTTGGTAGATGGACAGGGAAACTTTGGGTCTGTTGATGGTGATAGTCCAGCGGCGATGCGTTATACAGAGGCAAGAATGAGAAAGATATCAGAGGATATGCTTGCTGATATCGATAAAGATACTGTAGATCACCGTTTAAATTTTGATGATACATTACAAGAGCCAACTGTTTTACCAACTAGAATTCCAGGTCTTTTAGTTAATGGGGCTTCTGGGATTGCTGTAGGTATGGCAACCAACATGCCTCCACATAACTTATCTGAAGTTGTTGATGGTACAGTAGCTTATATAGATAATAATGAGATTGACGTTGATGAGTTAATGACTCACATAAAAGCACCTGATTTTCCAACAGGAGGAACAATTTATGGATATGATGGCGTTAAAGAAGCTTTTCACACGGGGCGTGGACGTATTGTTATGCGTGCCAAAGCCAACATAGAGGAAGTTAATGGAAGGGAATGTATTATTGTAACTGAGATTCCATACCAAGTTAATAAAGCAGAAATGATTAAAAAGACTGCAGACTTGGTAAATGATAAAAAGTTAGATGGTATTTCAACCATTCGTGATGAGTCCGACAGAAATGGGATGCGAATAGTGTATGTGTTGAAGCGTGATGCCATTCCTAATATTGTTTTAAACAAGCTTTATAAATACACCGCTTTACAATCTTCCTTTAGCGTTAACAACATTGCCTTAGTTAATGGTAGACCAGAATTGTTAAATCTTAAAGATTTAATTCTTCATTTTGTGGAACACCGCCATGAGGTTGTAGTAAGAAGAACCACTTACGAATTGCGTAAAGCTGAAGAGCGTGCCCACATATTAGAAGGTTTAATTATCGCTTCTGATAACATTGATGAAGTCATCGCGATCATTAGAGGGTCTTCAAATGCTGAGGAAGCTCGAGAAAAATTAATGGAACGCTTTAAGTTGACTGAGATTCAAGCAAAGGCTATTGTAGAAATGCGTTTACGTCAGTTAACTGGTCTAGAACAAGACAAGCTTCGTTCAGAATATGAAGAACTTTTAAAGACCATTGAGGATTTAAAGGACATTCTTGATAAGAAGGATCGAAGAATGGACATTATTAAACAAGAATTACTTGAGGTTAAGGATAAATATGGAGATGAGCGTCGTTCGGTTATTGAATATGCTGGTGGCGATTTGAGTATCGAGGATATGATTCCTGATGAAAAGGTAGTTATTACCATTTCTCATGCTGGTTACGTGAAACGTACACCGTTATCTGAATACAAAACCCAAAATAGAGGAGGAGTAGGTCAGAAAGCATCTACTACAAGAAACGAAGACTTTTTAGAAGATATGTTTGTTGGTACAAACCACCAGTACATGCTATTCTTTACCCAAAAAGGTAAGTGTTTCTGGATGCGGGTTTATGAAATTCCAGAGGGAAGCAGAACCTCAAAAGGTAGAGCTATCCAAAATCTAATCAATATTGAGCAGGATGATAAGGTAAAAGCCTTTATCTGTACACAAGATCTTAAAGACGAAGATTATATTAACAGTCATTATGTCATAATGGCAACCAAAAAAGGTCAGGTTAAGAAAACGTCTCTTGAACAATACTCCAGACCGAGAACGAATGGTATCAATGCCATTACAATTAAAGAGGATGACGAATTACTGGAAGCAAAGTTAACAACTGGAGAAAGCCAAGTTATGATTGCCTTAAAATCAGGTAAAGCGATTCGTTTTGAAGAAGCCAAAACCAGACCAATGGGAAGAAATGCTTCTGGAGTACGAGGGATCACCCTTGCTAGCAACAAAGATGAAGTTGTTGGTATGATTACCATTAATAATCCACAGGAAGAAACTGTTTTAGTTGTTTCTGAAAATGGTTATGGAAAGCGTACGTTTATTGATGACCCAGAAACTGGTGAAGAAATTTATCGAATTACCAACCGTGGAGGAAAAGGGGTCAAGACCATTTCAATTACAGATAAAACTGGAAATTTGGTGGCCATTAAAAATGTCTCTGATACCGACGGATTAATGATTATTAATAAATCGGGTATTGCCATCAGAATGGAAGTAAAAGATTTACGTACCATGGGTCGTGCAACTCAAGGTGTTAAATTGATCAATTTGAAAAATAATGATTCCATTGCAGCAGTTGCCAAAGTAAAGCAAGATGAAGATGATATGGAAGATTTGGAAGGAAATGAGAATATCGTTGATCAAACTGATGATGGCACAACTCTTGATACAACACAGGACAGTGAACAATAAACATTAAAATTAATACATAACGCAATGAAAAAACAATTAGTTGTAGCATTGACATTGGCAATTTCTTCGTTTTCTTTTGCTCAAAAAAAAGAATTGAAGAATGCTGAAAAGGCTATAAAGAATAATAATTATGCAGAAGCAAAAGCTGCATTGTCTGAAGCGGAGGGTTTGATGTCTTCCATGGATGATAAGTTAAAATCAAAGTATTACTATTTAAAAGCAGCTTCTTTATATGCTGGAGGTAACGGAAGCAATCCAGATATAAAAACGGCTTTAGGTGACTTGGAAAACGTTACTGCTGATTATCAAACGGAAGCTGCAGAATTAAAAACTCAAATGGTACAAAATTTCCTAACTAAGGGAAATGATGCTTATGAGAAAAAGGACTATAGCACATCTTCAAAGTATTTTGAAAATGCCTATAGAGCTTCTACCCAGGATACTTTATATCTATATTATGCAGCGGCGACTGCGGTAAGTGTTCAAGAATATGACCGTGCGTTGACGCTTTATGAAGAATTGAATACTTTAGGATATGAAGGCGTTGAAACTCAGTTTGTGGCTACAAATAAAGAGAGTGGTGAAGTAGAAACTTTTGATGACCAAAATATGAGGGATTTATCTGTAAAAGCAGGAACTCATATCAAACCTTCCACTCAAAAGACAGATTCTAAACGTCCTGAAATCATTAAAAACATAGCACTTATTTACATCAGTAATGGTGAAAATGAAAAGGCAGAAGCTGCTATGGAAGAAGCTAGAAAAGAAAATCCAGATGATTTGAATCTATTGATGTCACAAGCTAATCTGTATTTCAAAATGGGAAAAACAGATAAGTTCAAAAGTGCCATTGAAGAAGCAGCAGCTAAAGATCCTAACAATCCAGAATTACAATTTAATTTAGGTGTAGTTGCTCAAGAGTCTGAAGATTTGGAAGCGGCTGAAAAGTATTATAAAAAAGCGATTGAATTGGATCCCACCTATTTAAATGCTGAAATCAATTTAGCTGCTTTGATTTTAGGTAGAGAAACTGCCATTGTTGAAGAAATGAACGGACTTGGAAATTCTTCTGCTGATAACAAAAGATATGATGAGCTAAAAGAGGAAAGAACTCAGGTTTATAAGAGTGCAGTTCCATATTTAGAAAATGTTTTGAAACAAGATCCTGATAACTTGGAGGTAACAAAAACCTTAATGAATATTTATAGTGCTTTAGGAGATACTGCAAAATTTAAAGCAATGAAAGCTAAAGTAGATGAATTGAGTAAGGGCTAGAATAAACCTTATTACCTACATTAAAAAAGTCGCAATTTTCATTGCGACTTTTTTTATATGATCTTTTTAATCACCCTTAGTTTATGGGTGTGTCTTCTTAAATCCTGATTGAAAATACCAGAGTGGTCAATGCGGTCAATCCTTACCTTGCCATGGGCATGGATAATATAATTGTCATTCATGATAATTCCAACATGAACTATATTTCCCTCATTATTGTCAAAAAAGGCTAAATCACCAGGTTCACTCTCTTCAATAAAACTTAGAGCCTCTCCTTGAGTGGCCTGTTGGGAAGCATCTCTAAAAATAGAATAACCATTTAGACGATATACCATTTGGGTGAATCCTGAGCAATCGATTCCAAAAGGTGTTTTCCCTCCCCATAAGTAAGGAGCGTTTAAGTAATTGAAAGCTGTCTCTAAAAGAAATTCTTTGCCCTTTTTTCCCTGAAAATTATGACCATCATGTTTATGATTCAAAAGTGATAAACCGTTTAAGGTCGATCCCATTGGGATTGGGTAAAGCTGGTCATTTGAATCTTGTACAAATTCTACCAAATCAGTTGAAAGGATAGAAGCTTCCGATTTTAGCTTGAGGTAATCCTCTTCCAAAATTTCAAGATATTGCTTGTTGTCAATCCAACCTTCATATTTATCATAAGAAATACGGATTCTGCTCCATTCTTTCCTTTGTTCGAGAACTTTAAAAAATTCACCGTACAAGACTTGTGATACCAATTCAGTTTTATCTGAAGGCTCCAATCTTAAAGGAACAATACCAAGGTTACAGATTCCGTACTTCATTCAATATAATGGCTTAATTTCTTTCTATAACCATTGCTGATGCACCACCACCGCCATTACAGATAGCAGCCGCACCAATTTTAGCATTATTTTGTTCTAATACATTCAATAAGGTTATCAGAATACGTACCCCAGAACATCCTAATGGGTGTCCTAATGATACCGCACCACCGTTCACATTGACTTTATCATCTGATAGACCTAAAATTTTCATATTTGCCAATCCAACAACTGAAAATGCTTCATTAAACTCAAAGTAATCTACATCATCTATAGATATTCCAGCTTTGGCAAGTGCTTTTGGCAATGCTTTAGCGGGAGCAGTTGTAAACCATTCAGGTTCATGAGCTGCATCAGCATAACTTTTTATGGTAGCTAATATTTTCAATCCTAATTCTTCAGCTTTTTCCTTACTC
Organism: Mangrovimonas sp. CR14; assembly: GCF_011764015.1. Lineage (NCBI taxonomy): Bacteria > Pseudomonadati > Bacteroidota > Flavobacteriia > Flavobacteriales > Flavobacteriaceae > Mangrovimonas > Mangrovimonas sp. CR14. The sequence goes on from NZ_JAAFZY010000003.1 coordinate 58,496, forward strand.
ATTAGCACCATGGCTCCAGCACCATCATTAATGGTAGAGGCATTTGCAGCTGTTACAGTACCATCCTTTGAAAAGGCTGGTCTTAAAGCAGGGATTTTATCCAATTTGACATTAGTGAATTCTTCATCTTTAGAGACTACTAATGCGTCACCTCTTCGTTGCGGTACTTCAACAGGAACTACCTCATTATCAAATTTTCCAGTTTCCCATGCATCAGCCGATCTCTTATACGATTGAATTGCGAACGCATCTTGGTCTTCCCTTGAAAATTCATACTTCACAGCGCAAGCATCTGCACATACACCCATGGCATTATTATCGTAAGCATCTACCAATCCATCTTTTTGTAATCCATCTTCCAAAGTAGCTGGTCCGAATTTTGTCCCTGTTCTTGCATGATAATAATGTGGAATCATACTCATGTTTTCCATACCTCCTGCAACCACAATATCAGCATCACCTAAAGCAATAGCTTGCGCAGCATGCATAACACTTTTCATTCCAGAAGAACATACTTTGTTTATAGTGGTACATGGAACGGTATTTGGTATTCCTGCGTAAATAGCAGCTTGTCTCGCTGGTGCTTGTCCGGCACCTGCTTGAACCACATGGCCCATAAAAACTTCATCAACCATTTCTGGTTTTAATTGTATTTTATCCAAGGCTCCTTTAATGGCAACAGCCCCAAGTCTTGGCGCAGGTATAGTGGATAACGATCCTAAAAAACTTCCTATCGGTGTTCTAGCAGCAGAAACAATAACTACTTGTTTACTCATAATTAGTGATTTTTTTGTGTTGAGCAAAATTAATCAAATTTTACAAGAATATAGAACAAATCAGATTTTAGGACTTCTGACATTGGACAATATTTTTATTACATTTGAAACTCTGAATGTTATCAATGAAAGACCTTGTAAATTTCTTCTATAAGAACCATTCCTTACTGTATAAAGTTCTTCTTTTTGTATGTACCACATTTATAATCGTTTACCTATTTCCCAAGAGTGGAAAATTTAAATACGATTTTGAAAGAGGGAAACCTTGGCAATCAGAAAATCTTTATGCCCCTTTTGATTTTGCCATTAAAAAATCTGAAACGGAAATAGACCAAGAAAAGAAGCAAATTCAATCAGAGTCTTATTTGTATTTTAATTTAGATTCCAGTGTTAAAGAGTCTGTTTTAAACATTTATGATGAGGAATTTAAAGTAGATTTTCCAGATTCAATTTTGGTTGGTAGAAAAAGGGATGTTTACCAATTTGGAATGGACTTTTTAAACAATCTCTATGCTCATGGGGTCTTGAGTGAAGATTATGATTTTGCAGAAGAAAAACAAGCAATAATACTAGACGACAACGTAGAAAAGAAAACAGTAAACTATTCTGAATTGATTAAGCAAAGCCAGATAAAGGCAATGTTAAACAATCAATTAAATAAGAAAGGTTTATCACAGTTTACCACACAGTATGTAGCCTTGTTCTTTGATATCATTGAGCCTAACCTAACCTTCAATAAAAATTTGACGGAAAAGTCGCTTCAAAACGAACTCGATAAAATATCCTACACACGTGGCAGTGTGGAACGAGGTACTTTACTTATTTCTAAAGGTGAGGTCGTTGAGGGTGACAAGTTTCAGAAATTAAAATCTCTAGAAGCTGAATATGAATCGCAAGTATGGACGAAAGCCAATTATAACTGGGTTTTGGTGGCATACACCTTATTGGTCTCATTAGCCTTACTAATGTTATTACTCTTTTTGCGTAAATACCGGTTTGAGGTCTATGAAAACAACACTAAGGTTACTTTTATCTTTTTCAATATTTTATTGATGGTATTCCTTACCACCTTGGTAGTTAATTATAATTCACAGTATATCTATGTAGTGCCTATATGTATCCTTCCCTTGGTTTTAAAAGCTTTTTTTGATGCCCGCCTAGGTTTGTTTTCACATGTCTTGACGGTTTTGCTTTTAGGTTTTATAGTTCCCAATAGTTACGAATATATGTTTTTGCAAATTATTGCAGGAATAGTAACTATTTTAACGGTTTCTGAACTTTATAAAAGGGCCAATCTGTTTATTTCTGTAGGACAGATTACCTTAATATATTTAATAGCTTATTTCGCTTTTTATGTGATTCATGAAGGAAGTGTAGACGGTATTCAGTTGGTGACCTTTGGAATGTTTGTGTTATGTGGATTGGCGACACTATTTGCTCAACCCCTTATTTATGCCTATGAGAAGTTGTTTGGTTTGGTTTCTGACGTTTCACTATTGGAATTGTCTGACACCAATTCTAAGTTATTAAAAGAACTTTCTAACAAAGCGCCAGGGACTTTCCATCACTCCTTGAATGTTGCCAATTTGTGTGAAGCTGCAGCCAGTGAAATAGGGGCTAATGCTATGTTAGTAAGAGTAGGGGCGTTGTATCACGATATAGGTAAAATGTCCAATCCCACTTATTTTACCGAAAATCAGTCGACGGGAATCAATCCACATGATGAATTATCGGCTAGGGAAAGTGCAAAAATCATTATTGATCACGTCATCAATGGCATTGAAATAGCCAAAAAGAATAACCTTCCTGATCGTATTATTGATTTTATAAGAACCCACCACGGAACCAGTGTCGTTTATTTCTTTTATAAGAAAGAAAAAGAAGCTTTAATGCTGGATGAATTGGAGGTAGATGAATTTTCCTATCCAGGTCCTAAACCATTCAGTAAAGAAACAGCTATTTTAATGATGTGTGATAGTGTTGAAGCTGCTTCCAAAAGCTTAAAAGAACCGACTTCTACAAAAATTGATGCCTTTGTAGAAAACATTATTGATAAACAAATGGCTGACGGACAGTTTTTGAATGCCAATATTACCTTTAAAGAGATACAGTCCATTAAAAAGGTTTTAAAACGGAAACTGGCGAATATTTACCATCTTAGGATTGAATATCCTGAATAAAACAAAAAAGCCATATCAAATGATATGGCTTTTTATTGTGATCGCGACAGGATTCGAACCTGTGACCGTCTGCTTAGAAGGCAGATGCTCTATCCAGCTGAGCTACGCGACCCCTCAATCACGCTAGGGCGTGATGAAAATTTTAACTGTCGGGGTGGCAGGATTCGAACCTGCGGCCTCCACGTCCCAAACGTGGCGCGATAACCGGGCTACGCTACACCCCGAATCAGCGGAGAGACAGGGATTCGAACCCTGGCAACACTTACGCGTTGACAGATTAGCAATCTGCTCCATTACCACTCTGGCACCTCTCCTTAAAAACAAATAAAAGAACGTTCTTTAATTGCGGATGCAAATGTAACTTTTCATGCTTAAGAACGCAACTATTTTTTGCTTTTTTTCGTAAAAAATATTTAAAGTGCTGATATCATATTTTTTAGCCCTCTTGAATAATTAATGAAATTCCTTTTGAATCAAATCATGGTGTATTTCAGAATAATCTTTTATCACTTTATCAGCTTGTGTGTAATCTTGATCTTTTGAGTGGAAACTATCATAAGCTACGCAAAATAGTCCAGCCGCCTTAGCTGCTTTTATTCCGTTTGTAGAATCCTCAATAACCATACATTCCTGTTTTTGAAATAAAGTCGATTCATAGGCTTTAAGGAATATTTCTGGATGCGGTTTGGAGGCTTTTAATTCGGCACCACTAAACTTTTCTGTAAAATACTGGTTGAGTTCAAACCGGTCAAATACGCTGTTGATTGTGCTTCTATGTGCCGAAGAGGCCAAAACCAACTTAAGACCTTGAGCATGATAATTCTGAATTAGCTCTAAAACACCATCAATGAGACTCAATTCCTTATCTGTTACAAACAATTCTTTAAAACTATCCCTTTTGATTTGCACCAATTCTTGAGGGGCATGACTTAAATTAAAATCTCTGCAAACTCCCTTACAGGTATCTAGGGTTGAGCTTCCTGTCCAGGTGCGGTAATAATCGTCAGAAACTTCAATGCCTATTTTTTTGAACATGGAAAAATAAGCTTTGTGATGTAAAGGTTCAGTGTTTACAATAACACCATCCATATCAAAAAGTACAGCTTTTAGCATATAAATTGTTTTGTCGCGAAGATACAAAGTGCTGACTTATCTTGATGTTAAAAAGATTTAAAGCTTTTAAATGGAACCTACGAGGGTTTTTGACAAACAAGAATTATTTTATCACCTTCACAATTGGTGGTGAAAAATAAATAAGTTTCACCGCCATCTTTTATCTTAAACTTTTTACGCAATTGCTCTACGCTTTCAGGAAAATTTCTAGTGGTGATATTGGCCTTGGTTATTTTCAGTTGCTTCAAGGCCTTTTTATTATAGGTTAAAATTTGAAGGATTTTAAACGACCTACCAGGGAATTTTAATAAGGAATCTGAAGTGTATAAATGACTATGTTGGTGAAGTTTTTTTACGTTGAAGTATTTGGTCAATACTTTAAAACCACCGGATTTTAAAATGGCAGAATTAGGCTCATATACAAATGTTTTGGGCATTCCATAAAGAACTTCTTGTTCCGTTTCCTCGGACGGAAAGAATGAAAATGGAGAATTTTCATGACCTAAATTGATGGTTTGTATTTTTGGTTCATTTGTAAACCCTTTTTCTAATATCCAAAGGAGCTCTTTTACTTCATTGTTTACAGCCACTACATGTATTTCCTTGACATATTGTAATTCACTTAAGCCAATGGATATATCAAGTAGCGGTGAGGTTTTAATGAGTATTTGATTTGTTTTTGAAAAGAGTAAATCTAAATTCTTTGGGACGTTGGGTAGACAATCATCTAAAAGAAATACCTTGCCTTTAATCTCACTACGCCTAGAAGGATCAATGTAGACCCAATCATAAGTTTCATCTATTTTATCAAGGAAATCTAAGCCATCTCCACAAAAAGGTTGAATATTTGAAACATGGAGCTTTTCAAAATTATAGCGAGCTAGTTCTGATAAATATGGATTCATCTCACAATGAACAACTTGATTAATTTTTTTTGAGAAATAATAATCATCAACTCCGAGACCTCCAGTAATATCAATTAAGGAATCTCCTTCAATAATTTTAGATTTATACTCTGCTGTGACTTCTGAAGAGGTTTGTTCTACATTGAGTTTGTTAGGGTAGTAGATACCTGGTGTTTTAAACCAAGTAGGAAGTTTATTTTGACATTTTTTCTTGGCTTCAATTTGCTCTGCTAATTCTTTGATATCAACATCACTAAAAGGAGACCCTTTTAATATCAACTCATTAATGTTAGAGCTAATGTTATTTTTAATAAAGTCTTGTTTTTCAGTATGTAATATTGCTTTATTCAAACCATTACTAGATGTCTTTGGTAAGTTCTTTTACAATTTTATTATCAGCTAAAAACTCTTTTAAAATAACCTTGATACTTGAATAGGCAGGAACCGCAACAATTAAACCAATAACCCCAAAAAGGACACCTGCTATAAGAATAACCAAAAAGATTTCTAAAGGATGTGATTTCACACTTTTCCCGAGAATAATAGGCTGACTGAAGAAATTATCAACCACTTGTCCGATACCAACAACGATGAGTACATACAAAGCTTTTGGTAAAATAACCTCACTAAAACTGCTGTCCAAATAATTGGTCATGGTCAGTAAAATCATTAGTCCGCCACCTATCAAAGGTCCCACATAAGGAATCAAATTCAATAAGGCGCACAGAAAGGCAATTACTATGGCATTGTTGACCCCAATTATGAGTAAACCAATCATGTAAATTACAAAGAGTACCGATATCTGAGCAAAAAGACCAATAAAATATCTGGATAAAAGGTCCTTTATCTTGACTGAAGAATTTTTATAATGATCCTCCCAGTCGTCAGGAAGAATGATCAAAATAATGCGATCAAACATTTTACTATCCCTTAAAAAGAAAAAGGCTATAAACAGTACTGAAAATAGGCCAATCCCAAAACTCCCTAATCCTGAAACTAAGGCATTAAAAAAATCAGGAAGAAAGGTATAATCAATTTTATTCAAAAGCTGTGATTTTTCCAATTCTTCTTCTAGGGTAGTGGAACCAATATGGAAATGATCTGAAGTATAAGAATAAATCGTTTCAACTTTACTTCGTAATTGGTCAATGTCCAAAAGAGATAAATTACTTCCCTGTTCTGCAATCAATGGAATAAATAGACTAACCAACCCTAAAAAAAAGCCCAAAAAAATACAAATGGTAATGACAACAGCCACCGTATTATTAAACTTTAATTTCCGTTTCATGAAAATTATTAGGGGCCTACCCAAAAGGGAAAGCACCACGGCAATCACCAAATAGACGATAATGGAACTAATTTGGTATAAAACAAATAAAATCAAAGCTATGGCGCCAATGGTTCCAACCGCTCTTAATATACCTTTGGAAATGGTTTTTGCATTCATATTTGTAAATATATAAAATGCTTTACATTAATTGCTTAGTGATTTCATATAAAGCGATAGATGTCGCTTGAACCACATTCATACTGCTGTTTTGGCCAAACATGTCTATGTGTATGACGCTATCTGAAAGGTTAAGTCCTTCATTTGAAACCCCAAAATTTTCATCTCCAACAATTAAAGCCAAAGGGTGTTTGTGAAACTTTGAAGAAGATAAAGGTCTACTATTGTCTGTGATTTCCAATGAAATTATTTCATAGCCTGACGATTTTAAAATTTGAACCGTCTCTTCAATGTTCTCTCTAATTTCATAAGGAACCACTTTTTCTGTCGATCTGGAAGTTTTGGTCATTTTCCTTCCATTCGGTATAGGTCCTCCTATGAAAATAATCTTTTCAATTCCAAATGCATCAGCTGTTCTGAAAAGGCTTCCAATATTTGGAGCATTAGAAATATGATCGCAAACCAAAACAATAGGATGGGATTTCTTTTTAAACGTGGTGTTGTAATGCGTTAATTGCACTTTAAAGGTGTAGATTATTAATTGTCAAAAGCATATTTAATGATGTTGGCACCCATTTTCAGCGCCTTTTCCCTAACGTTTGAAGGATCATTATGCACTATTTCATCTTCCCAGCCATCACCAAGGTCACATTCCAAAGTAAATAAGAGAATTAGTCTTCCTTCATGGAAAATACCAAAGGCTTGAGGTCTTTTTCCATCGTGTTCATGGATTTTTGGCAATCCGTCAGGAAAAGCAAAGGCCGTTGAAAAAATAGGGTGGTTAGCAGGTATTTCTACCAAATCCTTATCAGGAAATACTTTTTTCAATTCTTTTGTTATGTATGGCTGCATTCCATAATTATCATCTATATGCAAAAAACCTCCAGAATAAAGATAATTTCTTAGGTTCTCAGAATCTTCCTCACTAAAGAAAACATTGCCATGGCCAGTCATATGAATGAATGGATACTGGAAAATATCCATACTCCCCACTTCAACGGTCTCTGGTTTTGTCTCTATAGTCGTATTGATGTTATTGTTGCAATAAGTAATAAGATTTGGAAGTGCTGTTGGATTGGCATACCAATCACCACCACCTTTATATTTTAAAAGAGCAATTTGCTGGGAATGACCTAAAAGAGCGCAACTAAATAATATTAAAAATAGATATTTTTTCATGCTATTCATTGACAAATGCAACCGAGTGACAAGCAACAATAGCAGCTGTTTCGGTGCGTAAACGAGTGTTCCCCAAAGTTACAGGAATAAATTGGTTTTGGATGGCCATTTCAATTTCATTAACACTGAAATCTCCCTCAGGACCAATAAGAATAAGAATATCTTCCTTGGGATTAAGTTCCTGTTTTAGGGATTTTTTATCCAATTCTTCACAATGTGCAATGTATTTCTTTTCTGAATAATCCTGAGATACAAACGTAGAATAGGGTATAGGAGGATTGAGTTTAGGTAGATAGCAGGATAGAGATTGTTTCATCGCCGATTGCAAAATCTTCTCAAAACGATCTGTTTTTACAACTTTACGTTCACTATGGTCACAAATAATGGGTGTGATCTCATCGATACCAATTTCTGTAGATTTTTCCAAAAACCACTCATAGCGATCATTCATTTTTGTAGGAGCAACCGCTAAATGCAATTTATAAGCTCTTGGAGCCTGTAAGGTGCTTTTAACAATATTGGCAACACAATTTTTTAAATCGGCCACAGAGATTTCTGCCTCAAATAAATAACCATTACCGTTGGTGATATGTAATGTATCACCAACGGATTTTCTTAAAACTCTTACAATATGTTTACTTTCTTCTTTATCAAAGAAGATTTGAGAAGCATTTTCTGAAATGTTTGATTGATAAAATAGTTGCATTAATCTTTTGGTTCAATCACGCGTAATACTTTTATTTCTGTAAGTTCCTTTGGTGCTTGAGTCATAAAAACCATATAGTATTTATCTTCCGCAGGAATATCGACTATAAAGATATCATTTTTAGCGTGACCACCATAAATAATAGCTTCTTCCAATTTGGGATGAAGTGAGCCTTCAGTAAACCAACCGGTGTCGCCCCCTTGGCTGGCATTTCTATCCATGGAATAGACTTGGGCCATTTTCACAAACGGGATGCCATTTTCGTAGGAGGTAAGGATACGTTGTCTCAAATCGTTCATTTTATCATAAGAAATCTGCTTGCCATCAAAAAATATGTAATTGACGCGATAGTTAGGCACAATGTTTTTCTCTAAAACTTTATAGTGTATAGACTCAAAACCTTGATCATCTGTTAAGGAGCCACCAATAGATTTGTCAAACAGTTGTTTGGCTAAGCTTGTTTGATGTTTGGCTTCATTAAAAGTGATGATTTTGCCTTTAAAGGCTTTTGTTTCTAAAAATGCTTCGGCTTGATTCATGTCAAAAATGGAATCCAATTGTTTGGTAGCATTTTGTGCCTGTAGCATGGAAGTGCCCACAAGTAGGGTGAGTAATGTTTTTTTCATTTGGGATTTAGTTTAGATTTTAAAATAAAGAAACTAAAAAATGGGGTGCCGTTTTACGACTCCTCAAAAGTTATCAACAGAGGTTTTAACAACTGAATTTATTGTATGGGTAATCGAGCTGCCGCAACAACCTCTTGAGAAGCAAAGTCAGCTTCCAAATATTTTAAATATCCTACTATGGCAATCATGGCAGCGTTATCTGTAGTAAATTCAAATTTAGGTACATAGGTTTTCCATCCAAATTTGGATTCAGCATTTTTAAGGGCAGCTCTAATCCCTGAATTAGCAGAAACACCACCCCCAATGGCAATATGCTTAATCCCTGTTTCTTTTGAAGCCTTTTTTAGCTTGTCCATGAGAATTCCAATAATAGTATACTGTATGGAAGCGCAAATGTCATTAAGGTTTTCTTCGATGAAATTTGGATTGGCTTTAATTTCCTTTTGAATGAAATAAAGTATGGCTGTCTTCAATCCGGAAAAACTAAAATTCAAACCATCAACTTTAGGTTTTGTAAATTGAAATGCTTTAGGATTTCCCAATTGAGCATATTTATCAATTAATGGTCCGGCAGGATAACCTAAGCCCAATATCTTACCACTTTTATCATAGGCTTCACCTACAGCGTCATCAATGGTTTCTCCTATGACTTCCATATCAAAATATCCTGACACTTTAACGATTTGAGTATGTCCTCCAGAGATGGTCATAGCTAAAAAGGGGAAGGGAGGTTTATCAAACCCTTCTTCATCAATATAATGTGCCAAAATATGACCCTGCATGTGATTGACATCTATGAGAGGAATGTCTAAACCAAAGGCTAAAGATTTTGCAAAGGAAGTACCTACTAATAAAGACCCCATTAAACCAGGACCACGAGTAAATGCTACAGCATGTAATTGATCGGCAGTCAAGCCAGCTTTCTTAATGGCACGGTCTACAACCGGAACGATATTCTGCTGATGGGCTCTTGAAGCTAATTCAGGAACCACACCACCATATTCTTCGTGTATTTTTTGACTGGCTACAACATTACTTAAAATTTTGCCGTTATGAATCACGGCTGCAGCCGTGTCGTCACACGAAGACTCAATACCTAGTATGTAAATATTTTCCGATTCCATTAATTAAAAATAGGCACAATAATTGTTAATTTTGACTCCAAAGTTATAACTTTAAAACGTATCAAAAAATATTTAAAAATACTCGCAAAGATTGCAGGCATTATTGTACTGCTATTTATCATATTAGTTTTGATACTTTCTATTCCCCCCGTACAGACCGCTTTAGGAAATTATGCAACCAATAGACTTAATGAAGATTTCGGAACAGACATTCATATTGGTAAAGTAGGGCTTCAATTTAATGGTGACGTTGAATTAAAAGAGGTTTTAGTAAAAGATTATACGAAGGACACACTTTTTGGAGCAGACGAAATCAATACCTCCATTATTAATTTCAAAAATGTAATGGATTCTAAATTGGCATTTGGGGACATTGATGTTTATGGCTTGGTGTTTAATTTAAAGACTTATCAAGGGGAAGTGGAAACCAATCTCGACCGATTTGTAGCTCTTTTTGACGAGGATCCACCTAGTGAAGAACCTAGCCATTTTTTGATGTCTTCTAGCGATGTGAGTATTTATGATGGTGTTTTTAGGTTGATTGATGAGAACAAGGAAACTCCTGAAATATTGGAATTCACAAATATTGGAATCAATACAACCAATTTCTTAATTAATGGGAGTAATGTAAGTATGCGTATCAATCAACTTACTTGCGATGATAGCAGAGGTTTACATATAGACAATTTAATAAGTGATTTCACATATACACCTTCCAATATTTTACTTGAAAATTTGAGTATCAAAACAACTAATTCTGAGTTAGAGGGTGAAGTTAAATTCCTATATAATAGAGAAGATTTAGCTTATTTTACTGATAAGGTCCAAGTCGATGCTACATTTGAAAAAGCAGATATTGCTTTAAATGAACTTAATCACTTCTATAATGAGTTTGGAATCAATCAAAGAGCTAAGCTGAGCGCCAAAATATCAGGAACCTTAAATGATATGCAGGTCCGTGATTTAAGAACTACAACTAGTTCAAGGAGTAAAATCTATGGGGATATAAATTTTAAAAATTTATTTAACGCCGCTGCTGACAATTTTTACATGAATGGTGACTTTACCAATTTAACTTCTAATTATAGAGATTTAAAGGCTCTTTTGCCTAATGTCTTGGGAGAAGCCATTCCATCGTCTTTTGATCGTCTTGGAGATTTTAGAATTGAAGGACAAACAGAAATTACTTCTACCATGGTCAAAGCTGACGTTGAGATTTTGACTGATTTGGGATTGATAGTTTCTGATTTAGAATTGCAAAAAATAAATGATATTGATAATGCATCTTATATAGGTAATGTGGTTTTTGATGAGTTTGATTTAGGTGTTTTTGTAGAAGATAGGTCCTTGGGAGTAACTTCATTTAATTTGGACATAGACGGAAAAGGATTTACGAGAGAGAATTTAAATACACACATCGATGGAGAAATTTTTAATCTTAATTATAACGATTACTCCTATAAAAAAGTTGCAGTTGCAGGAGACTTAACAAGTGACTTTTATAATGGATCTCTGGTTTCGCGTGACGAAAATCTAAATCTGGAATTTAACGGTTTAATTAGTTTTCAGGAAAAATCTAATTCCTATGATTTTGTAGCTGATGTTCAATATGCAAACCTTAAGGCCCTGAATTTTGCTAAAAATGATAGCATTTCCATATTCAAGGGATATATCGATATGCAAATGAATGGTTATGGGATCAATGATGCCGAGGGTGTTATTTATTTCTCAAACACGGTATATAAAAATGAAACTGATGAATATGTCTTTAATGATTTTGAAATCTCTTCAAGGTTCAATGGGCAAGAGCGTGTCATAACTGTTAACTCGCCAGATATCATTCAAGGAAAATTAAGTGGTGTTTTTGTTTTTGAAGAGATTCCCAAGCTTTTCAAAAATGCTATAGGTAGTAATTATTCAAATTTTAAACCCTACAAGGTAAAACCTAATCAGCATATTGATTTCAACTTTAATATTTATAACAAGATTATTGAAGTTTTTATACCTGATTTGAATCTAGGGAAGGATACCTTTATAAAGGGGCGTGTTGAAAGCAATCAGGAGGAGTTTCAATTGGTGTTCAAATCTCCCGAAATTAAGTTGTTTGACTATTTTGCCGAAGGTTTGGAACTGCAGTTGGATAACAAAAACCCAATCTATAACGCCTACATTGAGGTAGATAGCTTAAACACAAAATATTATAATTTATCTGAGTTTAGTTTGATAAATAAAACATTCCGAGATACTCTGCATATACGAACAGAGTTCAAGGGAGGGCAAAACAACAAGGATGAGTATAACATAAACTTCTACCATACAATTAATGAGGAGAACCGTTCAGTAATAGGTTTTAAACATTCTGATGTTACTTTTAGAAACAATAAATGGATCATCAATAAGGAAAATAATAATTTAAATAGGTTTGAGTTTGACCACGATTTTAAAGAGTTTCAAGTGGATCGTTTAAAAATGGTTCATGAAGAAGAGGAGATCATGCTAACAGGGAGCTCAAAAGATTCTACATTTAAGGATATTCAGCTGCATTTTAAAGATGTTTATTTAAGTCATATAACACCAGAAGTTGAAGATCTTTCCTTAGAAGGGAAAGTAAACGGTAGCTTGGATATTGATCAAATAAAGGGAAAATACTTGCCTTCTTCTTCGATAACTGTAGATGATTTGGTGGTTAATGAAATGTTTTTAGGTGCTTTTAATGCGAACATTGTTGGTAATGAAGACCTAAGTAAATACAACGTGCATGTAACCATAAAAGATGATATTAAAAAAACTTTTGAAATAATAGGGGTCATTAATTCAGATCAGAGGGATACCTCCATGGAGTTGGATTTGATATTTAATAAGTTTAAACTAGACCTATTAAATCCATTTTTAGATGATGTCATCAATAATATAAGGGGAGAAGTAACGGGTACAGCTATAGCCCGTGGAAGTTTAAGTGATCCTGATTTCTTTGGAGATTTAATCCTTAATAAAGGAGGAATGAATATCGTTGAATTGAACACCGATTTTCAATTTGCAGATCAATCAGAAGTGACGTTGGCTAAACAGAGTTTTATGTTTAATTCATTGGATGTTACAGATTCTGTTTATCAAACCAAGGGCAAGATAGATGGTTCCATTTCTCATACCAATTTTTCGGACTGGAGGCTTGATTTGGCTATTTCAAGTGACAATTTATTGGTTCTTAATACAGAAGCAAAAGAAGATGCACTCTATTACGGAACGGCTTTTATCGATGGATCTGCAACCATTAAAGGGCCATCTGATGAATTGGTTATTGATGTCATTGCAGAAACCAATCCTGGAACCGTATTTGTCATTCCTTTAAGTGAAACTGAAACAATTGGTGACAATTCCTATATTCACTTTTTATCTCCAGAAGAAAAGGCGGCCAAATTGAAGGGGGAAGAATTTATAGCTAGGGATGTAAAAGGTTTGGAACTGGATTTTGATTTGGATATTACTCGAGATGCCGAAATTGAAATAGTGATTGATCCTGTTTCCAAAAGTACTATAAGGGGTAGAGGAGAAGGAGCCCTTTTGATTGATATCAATACCAACGGAAAGTTTAATATGTATGGAGATTTTGTAGTGATTGACGGGGTATATAACTTTAGATACGGTGGTGTGGTTCAAAAAACATTTAATGTACTAGAAGGAAATTTAATATGGGAAGGGGACCCTTTAGACGCAAGAGTAGATATCAAAGCCTTGTACAAAACTAGAGCCAATCCTTCACCCCTATTAGATAATCCTATTAATAGAAGTATCGATGTCAATCTAGTCACAGCTTTATCAGGTAAATTAGAACGTCCTGATATCAATTTTGATTTCCAATTTCCAAATGTAAATTCTACCGTAAAATCAGAGTTGAATTATAGACTGGAAGCTAAAGAGGAAAGGGATAACCAAGCTTTATTTTTATTGGCAACAGGTTCTTTCTCTAGTAGAGGGGCTAACGTTAATTTCACTGGTACATTTGCAGAACGGCTTAATGGTATTGTCAATAATATATTGTCAAGTGATGGTGGTAAATTAAATGTAGGTGTTAATTATGAAGCGGGCCAAGTTACTCCAGAATATCAATCGGATGATAGGGTAGGGTTAACACTTCAAACCAATATTAGTGACCGCATTGTCCTTAATAGTAAAGTGGGGGTGCCGGTAGGTGGTGCGGAACAATCTGTTATCGCTGGTGATGTACAAATTGATTTTTTACTCAATGAAGAAGGAACTCTAACAGCTACGGTATTTAATAGAGAAAACAGTATTCGTAATTTAGGTGAAGAAATAGGGTATACACAAGGACTGGGAATTACCTACAGTGTCGATTTTGATACATTTAGGGAATTGCTTCAAAAAATCTTCACTGGCAAAGTAAAAACTCCAAAAGTTGAAGAGGAGAAAAAAGAGGAAGAAATTCAAGATAATGAAGTACTTCCTGACTACATGGGATTCAAAAAAGACAACGACGAATAATACCCCAATTTTGTTTTTTTGATCAATTTTTATAACAATTTCTAAAAAATTATTAACGAAAACGATTGAATTCAAAGAATGCTCTAAATAAATGATAAAGAGCATGTTTTAATTCCATTTTGTTTAGTAGTTTTACTTTCCGAAAGATAAAAATCATGTCAAAAAGCATAAAAAAAATTGGTGTTTTCACCTCTGGAGGAGATTCTCCAGGAATGAATGCCGCTATCAGGTCGGTAGTAAGAACCTGTGCCTACCATCAGATTGAAAGTGTAGGAATTTATCGAGGGTATCAGGGGATGATTGAGGGTGATTTTAAACCCATGAATGCTAGAAGTGTAAAAGATATCATCAATAAAGGAGGAACGATTTTAAAGTCAGCAAGATCCGATGAATTTCGTACTCCAGAAGGTCGAAAAAAGGCCTATGAACAACTTAAAAAAGAGAATATCGATGCCTTAGTGGCTATTGGAGGAGATGGAACTTTTACTGGTTCATTAATTTTCAATAGTGAATACAATTTTCCAGTAATTGGAATTCCGGGAACCATTGATAATGATATTTTCGGAACTTCACACACTTTAGGATACGATACCGCTTTAAATACAGTGGTTGATGCAATTGACAAAATTAGGGATACAGCTAGTTCTCACAACCGTTTATTCTTTATTGAAGTTATGGGACGTGATGCTGGTCATATTGCCTTAAATGTGGGAGTAGGTGCTGGAGCAGAAGAAATATTGATTCCTGAGGAAGATTTAGGATTAGATAGACTTTTGGAATCTCTTAGAAGAAGTAGACGTACGGGAAAAACTTCTAGTATCGTAATCGTAGCTGAAGGAGATAAAATTGGTAAGAGTGTCTTTGAACTAAGAGATTATGTAGAAGAAAATCTTACCGAATATGAGGTGCGTGTCTCTGTTTTAGGCCACATGCAGCGTGGTGGTTCACCGTCTTGTTTTGACCGTGTACTAGCAAGTAGAATGGGAGTAAAAGCAGTAGAGAGCCTATTGGAAGGAAAAAGCAATTTCATGGTTGGTCTTAATGATGATAAAATGTCATTGACTCCATTAGATCAAGCCATAAAAGGACAATCAAAAATAAACTTAGAACTGTTACGTGTGTCAGATATCATGACCACATAAAATTTAATTAAATAATATGTCAACACTAAAATTAGGAATTAACGGATTCGGAAGAATAGGAAGAATAGTTTTTAGAGCTACCGTTAACAGACCAGATGTAGAAGTAGTAGCTATCAATGATTTACTTGATGTAGATCACTTAGCATACTTATTAGAATATGATTCGGTTCATGGAAAATTCGATGGAACGATAGAAGTAAAAGACGGCCATTTAGTAGTTAATGGAAAAACCATCAGAATTACTGCTGAAAGAGATCCAAAAGCTCTTAAATGGGATGAAGTAGGTGCCGATGTAGTTGCAGAATGTACAGGTATTTTTACTACTTTGGATACAGCACAATACCATATTGATGCGGGTGCTAAAAAAGTTGTAATCTCTGCTCCAAGTAAAGATGCACCTATGTTTGTAATGGGTGTAAACCATAAAGAAGCTAAAGCATCTGATACGATTGTATCTAATGCATCTTGTACTACAAACTGTTTGGCTCCAGTTGCCAAAGTATTAAATGACAACTTTGGAATTGTTGAAGCTTTAATGACTACTGTTCATGCTACTACAGCTACACAGTTGACAGTAGATGGACCATCAAGAAAAGATTTTAGAGGTGGAAGAAGTGCTTTATTGAACATCATTCCAGCTTCTACCGGTGCTGCTAAAGCGGTAGGCAAAGTAATTCCAGAATTGAATGGTAAATTAACAGGTATGGCGTTCCGTGTTCCTACCGCAGATGTGTCTGTTGTTGATTTAACAGTGAAATTGGAAAAAGAAACTTCTTTAGAAGAAATCAAAAAGGCATTCAAGGCTGCTTCTGAAGGAGACATGGAAGGTGTATTAGGATATACAGATGAATTGGTAGTTTCACAAGACTTTGTGAGTGATGCTAGAACAAGTATTTTTGATGCTGATGCAGCAATCGAATTGAACTCTACTTTCTTTAAAGTAGTATCTTGGTATGATAACGAATTTGGATATTCCAACAAATTAGTGGATTTAGCCCTTTACGTTAATAAACTATAATTTAATTTATATACGAATTAAGGCCGCAGTAACATTTGGGCGACTGAACTTCTTACTGCGGTTTTTTTGTATCTTTATATAATTATGATTTTAATAGTTGATAGCGGTTCCACTAAGTGCGATTGGATGCCAGTTGACCTTAATGGAAACCAAATTTCCGAGAAAATCAGGACTAAAGGTTTAAATCCTGCCATTCTTGAACAAGATCAGCTTCGTGAACGAATTTTAGAGAGCGAAGAGCTGATGGCGTTTAGGGATAAAGCCACCCATTTATATTTTTATGGAGCAGGTTGTGGCACAGAGAAACCTAAGCAAGCGCTTAGAGAAGTTCTGAATGAAATTTTTCTTTCTACTCATGTAGAAATAGAAGAGGATACAATGGCAGCGGTTCGATCTACCATTAATCATGATGACGAAGCCGCAGTGGTTTGCATTATGGGTACGGGATCTAATTGTAGCTATTATGATGGAACTAAACTACATCAAAGAGTAAAGTCCTTAGGGTATAGCTTAATGGATGAAGCAAGTGGAAATTACTATGGTAAAGAGCTGATTAAGGACTATTACTATAACCACATGCCATCAAACTTAAGTGTGGCCTTTGAGCACAAGTATAATTTGGAAGCGGATCACATTAAGTACAATTTATACAAACAACCTAATCCTAATGCTTATTTGGCTGGTTTTGCTGAATTCATGATTTTGAATAAAGAGTCAGAATACATGAAGGAGCTTATTAAAAGAGGATTTAGATCTTTTGCAAGAAACATGATTATGCAATTCAAGGAGGAGCTTAAAACGGCACCAGTTCATTTTGCAGGATCCATTGCATTTTTTGCTAAGGATGAGATTATAGAAGTCGCTGAAGAAATGGGCTTTAAACCAGGAAATTTTATTAGAAGACCAATTGAAGGTTTAGTAGAATACCACGTAAGGAGTCTAAAGCACGCTTAATATAAAAAGCCTTGAGAAATCAAGGCTTTATTTTTATGTGTAAATTTGATTTTCCTGTTCAGAAACCCTTATAAAGGTTGTTCGCTTAGTAAGCTCTTTTAATCGTTGTGCACCAACATAAGTACAGGTGCTTCTAAGCCCACCTAAAATATCTTGCAAGGTGTTTTCTACCTCTCCGCGATAAGGAACTTCTACAGTTTTTCCTTCACTGGCCCGATATTCGGCTACACCACCCACGTGTTTCTCCATGGCAGTTGAAGAACTCATACCATAGAATTGTTTAAAAACTTTCCCATCCTTTCGAATAATTTCTCCGCCACTTTCATCATGTCCAGCCAACATACCCCCAAGCATGACAAAATCAGCACCAGCACCAAACGCTTTTGCTACATCACCAGGTGACGTGCATCCACCATCACTTATAATTTGTCCTCCCAAACCATGTGCGGCATCAGCACATTCTATGATAGCTGATAATTGCGGATATCCTACACCTGTTTTTACACGTGTCGTACAAACAGATCCTGGTCCAATTCCTACTTTTACCAAATCTGCGCCAGAGAGTAATAATTCTTCAACCATTTCGCCTGTAACGACATTGCCAGCTATAATGACCTTATCGGGGTACTGTTCTCGTGTTTTTTTGACAAATTCCACAAAATGCTCAGAATAACCATTAGCCACATCAATACAGATAAACCTTAACTCAGGAAGTGTATGAAATAATTTCTTAAGTTTGTCCGAATCCATTTGCCCTGTTCCCGTGCTGACAGCAATATGGTCGTAGATAGTAGTATGAGATGTTTGAATGAAAGACTGCCATTGCTCTAAAGAATAATGTTTATGAATAGCGGTGAACAAATTCTTCTTTGCCAAGGCTTGAGCCATTTCAAAGGTGCCAACAGTATCCATATTGGCTCCCATAATGGGTATGCCTTTCCATTTATATCCACTGTTTAGAAATGTGAATTCTCTTTCTAAATCTACTTCAGACCGACTTTTTAGTGTAGATCTTTTAGGGCGAAACATGACATCTTTGAATCCCAGCTTAATTTCATATTCAATACGCATATCTTCATAGGTTTATAGTACCTTTAAAAATACGAGTTATCAACCTCAAATGTTAGGTCTGAATAAAAAATTAAAGATTTTTTATCAACAATAAAGCTGATAAATAATAGCGTTGAAAATGTTATTCGGTTTTGATTGAAAAGATAAAGGACGTTCCTTGACCCAATTGGGATTTAACTCTTATTTTGCCACCCAAACTATTCACTAATTTCTTTACCGTTGAGAGTCCTATACCATGGCCTTTGTTGCCAAACCGGTCTACGTGCTCCAAGGTTGAGAATAACTCAAAAATCTGTTTCTTTTTTTCCTTGGGGATACCCATTCCATTATCAGTTACACTAATAATCACATGAGAATCCTTTCGTTCTTGATCTATAATAATTTCTGGATCGTCCTTATCATTGTATTTCAGACTATTGGTCAAAAGGTTTATGAGAATTTGCTCCAAAGCAGCCTTATTTGTATGTAATTCAATGTCTTCTTTGGGAATTTCAATACTGCAATTGATCTTAATATTTAAAATATCAATGACCTCTTCAATAAGTTGGTTTAAGGAGAAGGTCTCAGAAGGGAAAGTACTTTCAAAAGTATTACTCTCGTAATAACCCAATAGATTGTTGATATAATCACTCAAAGAGAGGGAAGAAGATTTTAAGTTGTTTAAATAACCTACTCCCTGACTATCCAATTGAGATTTGTATTTAGATTTTATGATGTCTGAGGTAACAATCATATTAGCCAAAGGCATTTTCATATCATGAGCCACCTGGCCAGCAAAATCTTTAAGTTGCTTGTTTTTCTCTGACAGTTTTTTTCTGGTACGTTTTAACCTTTTATTGTATCTGTTTAGTTCAATAAGTTTAACCGTTTGTTTAGCCAATAGCATCAAAACATCTTTTTGTTCCTTGCTAATTCTATTGGGTTTGCTATCCACGACACAAAGCGTACCAATTCGGTAATTATTTTTATCAATTAAACTTACTCCTGCATAAAAGATAACAGGGTTAGTTCCAGTTTGTGTAAATGGATTATTCAAGAATCGGGGATCGATGGTAGCGTCTTCAACAATAAAGATGTCCTCTGGATCTCCAATGGCATGATTGCAAAATGAAAACTCCTTTTGCGTACTGCAAATATTCATTCCTTTTGCGGATTTTATCCACACATCATTCTCATCGACAATGGAAATTAATGAAATGGGTAAATTGGTGGCTGCAATAGCCAAATCTGTGATATTATTGAAATCAGAGCTATTTTGGCTTCTACTTAATTGATAACTTTTAACGGCTTTCAGACGTTTTTTTTCATCAAAATTAACGATTGAGGTTTGCATGGTTTTTTTTAAGGGATCTAATTTTCTAAGATAGTGATTATAAAGTAATAAACACTATAAACCGTAGAAAACTAAGAAATTATATTTCCATCCACCATTGTCAATTTTCTGTCGGCCATATCAGCCAATTCTTCATTATGGGTTACGATCACAAAAGTTTGTCCGAATTCATCTCGAAGTTTAAAAAATAGATTGTGAAGATTTTCTGCTGATTCACTATCTAAATTACCCGAAGGTTCGTCCGCAAAAATAAGCCCAGGATTATTGATTAAAGCCCTGGCAACCGCAACACGTTGTTGTTCTCCCCCTGATAATTCGTTTGGTTTGTGGCCGTATCTGTGTTGCAAGCCTAAGAAGGATAATAATTCTTTAGCTCTTTTTTCAGCTTCTTCCTTCTTTGTTTTTTTAATAAAAGCCGGAATACATACATTTTCAAGCGCTGTAAATTCTGGCAATAATTGATGAAACTGAAAAATAAAACCTATATGTTCGTTTCTAAATCGCGCCAAAGCTCTTTCTTTCATTAAATGGACATTTTCTCCATTGATAATCAATTCGTAAGGATCTTTAGACGAACCTTTATCTAAAGTACCCAAAATTTGGAGCAAAGTAGTTTTTCCAGCCCCAGAAGCACCCACTATAGAAACAACAGATCCTTTATCAATATGTAGATCAACTCCCTTTAAAACATGTAATCCATCAAAATATTTATGGATATTTTTTGCCTGAATCATATTACTTTTAGTATGAGTGTGAAAATACCATTTTATGTTGATTTGGTGGTCAACTTTACTGAAATTTTAGGAATTTTCATTCTTTTTAAAAGCTTGCTTCAAATCGTTATAATCGATAAAATAAATGAGTTTAAGGGAAAAAACATGTTGGAAGGGCTCATCAAATAAATCCTTCATACTACGTCCATAGGTTTTTAAGGATTCTGAAGTGTAGCTAAACAATTGGTTTCTATAAAGAGCTGATAACTGACTACCAGGAGCAAACTGCCAAGAATAACCGAAATCTAAATTCCATGTGTTGAAGTTAATATCTGGGTCATTGATGTCTGATTTTCGCAGTCCCAATTCCTTGGATAAATGCCCATTGTCCTGCAAAGTAAATAATTCATCATTGTAGTTGACGGTTGACCAATAATTTCTAAAGGTGAGTGTCAAAGCATGGTAAGCATTGAAATTATAACTCCCAGAAAGACTGTTTACAATGGTGCGTTGGTCTCTTTGTCCAAAAACTATTTCTTCTTGATATTTGGTTGTGTAACCTCGATCACCATTAA
The DNA here is from genome assembly GCF_011764015.1 of Mangrovimonas sp. CR14. Classification (NCBI taxonomy): domain Bacteria; kingdom Pseudomonadati; phylum Bacteroidota; class Flavobacteriia; order Flavobacteriales; family Flavobacteriaceae; genus Mangrovimonas; species Mangrovimonas sp. CR14. Next base: position 79,858 of record NZ_JAAFZY010000003.1, read on the forward strand.
CATTGTCAAATTGAAAGTCGTAAACGATTAATAGTCGATCACTTAATTTAAATCTAGGACTAACACCAAACCAATAATTAAACATATCCCTTCCTGTCTCTATAAGGCCCGCACCACCAAAATTAGTGTCTAGCGCAAAGGTTTTGTTGTAATTTGATGAGTACCACAAATTGAAATTGTACCAGTTTTCATAGATAAAGTATTTCCCTTTGGTTCTGGCTTCAAAATAATCGTATTGTTTTCCTGGTTCAAAATTGATGTTGGCACCGTAAGAATTAATTTTTTTGTTTGTAGCATTAAAACTAGCACCCAAATTCATCCCTGTGTAGGTACCCGGGTCGTAAAGCCTATTGTAATTGGCCCATACACCAACGTAGAAATTATTGAGCTTTTCTGTTGGTTCAAATATGCGATAAGAAGCATCAGCTGAGAAATTGTTATAGTTATTTCTTAGGTTCACACCAAGATCATTAATGTCAAAATCATCATCTGCCATGGTATTGTATAGGCTGAACCTATAATTACCACTTATCTCACTAATTCCCAAAATGGAACTCCAACCCGTTTTCGTACCGTCTTCTTCATTGATATTGCTCATTTTAAATTGAGCGTCCACATTATATGTATTGCTTTTATTGGTATAGTTAAGGAGACCAGCAGTAACATTACCATCCCTAAAATGACCATTTCTAGTTACATTGGTGTTGATCAAGCTCACGGTTGAGTTTTTATTGAATTGTTGGTCTAGTACAAAGATGTTGTAATTAGCCAAAGGTTCTATCAATTCTTTTCTGGTTTCTCCATTCAGCACATTTTCGATTGTGGCATAAGTTTTTTCAGTGATGGCATTGAAGACTCCTATTCCCAAACCTTTTTTTGTTCTTCCTGATACCTTGAGGGCATTTAAGGTTTTAATTTTAGTTGGATACTCTCTTATTTGTTCGTTCTCTTCCAATTCTACATTTCCTACCGGAGCTCCACCAACACGACGGGAATAAAATAGATTCCCTTTATTGAATAAATCCACACCTTCTGTAAAGAATTGTCTTTGTTCGGCAAAGGTTTGCTCAAATGGCCCTAAGTTTAGAACGACATCATCAAAGGCGGCTTGACTAAAATCCGGAATCAATGTGGCATCCAATGTGAAATTCTCACTTATGCCATATTTTAAATCCAATCCTATATTATAAGTATCTTCAAATTCACCATCATAACTTTCTAAAATGGTAGAGGCAAAGGGGTAAAAACTAAGACGGGTAGGAGGACTAATGTTCTCAATACCGATAATCTCACCATGGTATAAACCTATGTTTCCTTTAGTAGGATCAACAGGATTCCAAGTGTACTGCTCCCTAGTAGTTCTAAAATGCCTATGAAATTGTAACCCCCAAGTTTGTACTTCTTTGTTGGCAAAACGCAAACATCTATAGGGAATTTTTATTTCGACAATCCAACCATCATCTACTAACTTTACGGCACTATCCCATACAGAATTCCAACTAAAATCTTCACCATTATATGGAGAGTAGGAGGCATCTGCTTGGTTTCCTGTTGGAAAAACAAAAAATTCAGCATCGTTTTGTGCATCATTGTTTGGGTTTAATACCACTCCAAAGAAATCCTGTTGTCCAAAATTATCCCTTTGATTAAATTGTTTCATTATTTCATCAGGGTGATCATACAGGTAGGCCGCAAAATAGATGGCGTGGTCATCATAAGTAACCTTGACTTGAGTTGTTTGGTAATCTTTTGGAGCATTACCTACATCAGGCCTAAATTGCACAAAATCTGTGGCTGCTTCAGCATTTACCCATGCAACATCATCCAAAACACCATCAATTTTAGGAGCAGTTTCAGTTCTTTGAATGTGCAATTGCTTTTTATCCTTGTTTTGAGCTTGGATGGTTAGTACTCCCAAAAAAAAGAGTACCCAAAGAAGGTTGGTTTTCATTGATTTGTAATTCGTCTTTTTGATTGATATTATAAAGACAAGTAACCAGTTTAATTGTTACAAAAATTTTGACAAAACTATAGGGTCATCCTCCTTCATGGTCTTAAAAAAAAGTTAAAACCTTCCATGCAACTGTTAAGGCAAATGGATTTCTGCGGGTTTCATTTTTTTGACTAATTTTAACCTATAATAACACACAGCTATGCTATACAAACATTTTGAAGAATATAATATGCAAGTCACAGATGATGTGAAGGCACGATATAAAAGTATTATTGCTGATTTGGGGGAAGATGTCACTAGGGATGGACTTGTAAAGACTCCTGAACGGGCTTCCAAAGCAATGCAATTCCTTACACAAGGTTACCATCAAGATGCTGCTGAAATCTTAAAGAGTGCCATGTTTGAAGAATCTTATAATGAGATGGTTATTGTTAAGGATATTGAGTTATATTCCTTGTGTGAACATCATATGTTGCCTTTTTTTGGAAAAGCACACATCGCTTACATTCCTAATGGCAGGATTGTAGGTTTAAGTAAGATTCCTAGGGTGGTTGATGTTTTTGCTCGACGACTTCAAGTACAAGAGCGTCTAACAGAACAAATTCTGGATTGTATTAATAACACCCTTGAACCACAAGGGGTTGCCGTGGTGATTGAAGCGTCTCATATGTGTATGATGATGCGTGGGGTGCAAAAGCAAAATTCTGTTACTACAACTTCTGGCTTTAGAGGTCAGTTTGAAAAGATTGAAACTCGAAGTGAGTTTTTAAAGCTCATTAGTGAAAAATTGTCCTAATCTATTTTGGTACACTTCTTGTTATAATAATAGTAACCTTTTAAACTGAAAATGATGAATTTAAGCAATTTAAGCAAGCATAAAAAATTAGCCTTAAGCATTCTTTTTGATGCTATTGGTATGGTTACATTATTTGATATTATTTGGGCTCCTATATCTGGTTATTTAATGGCCAATATGTACAAAGGAACCAAAGGTAAAGTAGCAGGGGTGATTTCCTTTATTGAGGAAGCGCTACCAGGGTTTGATATCATTCCTACGTTTACCCTTATGTGGCTTTACACCTATGTTATCAAAAAAGAATCTAATGAGGTTCAACCCATTAAAGTAAGGTCCAACAATTAAAGAAAAAAGCTCAGTAAAACTGAGCTTTTTTTTGTTTTATATTCTGTAAGATAAACCAAAGGTTAGGTTTCTTCCCATATTATAAATACCATCGGGTTTTAATCTTGAAAGATGGTTGATATAGGATTCATCAAGGAGATTGCTTCCAGAAATGGTTACATCCAAATCCCTTTTGAACACCTGTATGGTGCCTCCAAAACCAGCACTTAACAGTTGGTATCCTGCTGTTGTGGTTTCAAACGGACTTACATGGTTTTGATCAAAGGTCGTTTTTAATCTAACAAAAGCAAACCCTTTTTGAAGCCAACCTGTATTGTATTCTACACGAATGGTGTTGTTTAAAGAATTGGCTGGAATCAATGGTAGGTAGTTATCGTTCTGTTGTTTACCGGTTACGGTTTCAAAACTACTTTCAACATGCAACCAATCAAGTGGGTGTGGATGAAAATGGAAGCCAAATTCTCCTCCATATAAAGCAGCATCATCTTGAACATATTGATAAGCTGCAAACTCTTGTATTTCTTCTCCTAATGGAGATAAGAAAATGTAATTGTTGATTGTGTTATAGAAACCATTGGCAAATACCTCCCAGTGGTCATTTTTATATTCCAAATTAAGGTCAAACTGAATGTTTTGTTCATTCTTTAAATCTACATTACCAATCTCATAGCGGTAAGAACCATGGTGAACGCCATCAGAAGTAAGCTCTGCTAAATTAGGGGCTCTAAATCCAGAGGCTACATTGAATCTGGCTGTCACGTTTTTTGCCAAATTGGTTTTGGCACCAATAGCACCATTAAAACTATTAAATTCACGTTGCAAACCTTCTGGTAATTCGATAGATCGGTGGTCAAATCTGGCGCCCACTTGCACATCTACTTTTTCAAAATGAATGTGGGTCATTCCTAAAACGCCTACATCATTGGTAGTGGCATCTGGGATTAATTGTTCCTCTCCATAATTTGTATTGGTTTGGTGCATCCCTTGAACCCCAACAATGGTTTCCGTTCTTCCTATTTTGGGAAGATGATACTTAACATCATAATTAAAGGTTTTTAATTTCATTTGAAGTGCAGGATGTAGCTCTTCGTTTTCCTCATGCTCGTCATGTTCCTCTTCTTCATGGTGGTCTTCCTCTTCCTCGCCATGTTCCTCGTGGTGGTGCTCATCTTCAAATTCTTGACGGTTGTTATAAATGTAGCCTAGATTAAATTCTAAGCTCGATTTGTCAAAGAAAACCGTTGATTTGGAACTGAACACATGGTTTGTTAAATCTTGATAGGGTAGCATGGGGTATTTTGCTTTAGACTGTAACGTCAATTCTTCTGGGATACCCAATTTGCTGTGGTTGACATTGTATCTAAATTCAGTTTTGAAATTGGAATCCTGAAAGCCGACACCTCCTTTAAAATCCTTTTCATTCCATCGGGTATTCGTTACTCGATAGTTTGGTGTTTCATAATCGGAATGCTCTGCCAAACTTCCTCTGAACAAGAATTTGAACTTGTCACCAGACGCTTTATAAGCTGCAGTAGTGTTATAACCCAGTGTATTGCTAAAGTAAGTGGCACCCAAATGTCCTTCTGAACTGTTTTGAGAAGCAAATCTTTCTGGGTTAAGGTAAAGGACTCCTCCTAAAGCATCGCTTCCATATAAAAGTGAAGAAGGGCCTTTAATAACTTCTACACTTTCTATTCCAGCATCACTAACGCCCAGTCCATGTTCGCTACCAAACTGTTGGTTTTCTAATCGAACTCCTTGGGTATATACCAAAACCCGATTTGAACTAAGCCCTCTGATGACCGGTTTCCCTATTCCTGTTCCTGTGGTAACGCTTTCTACACCAGCTATGTTGGTAATCCCATCTGCAAGTGTTACGGCTCCCTGACTTTTTAAATCGGAAACATTTTGACGTTCCACCTTCATAACATTCTCACTTTGGAGTTTGTGAAAGGGTGTCGAAATGATTACTTCTTCCATTTCAATTGCCGACGATTTTAAACGTATTACTAAAGTTTCAGGAATTGGAATCTCAATGGTTTGGGAATAGGTTTCATAACCAACAATGGAGACAACGATTTTGTAATTACCTGTGGGTAGATTGTCTATTTTAAAAACTCCTTGTTCATCTGTGGCAGCTCCTTTTTCAAGTTGAGGAACATACACAGAGGCGTAAGGAATGGGTTCTTGGGTATCTGTATCGGTAATAATTCCTTGGACGGAATTTTGAGCATAGATTGATGGAATAACCATCATAATCAATGCTTTAAATAAAAATTTCATTTAAATAATTGGGTTTAATAGTAAATAATGATTCAAATTGATTTGAGGCGAATATTAACTATTAAAAGGTGGGCCGCGTAGGCTGATATGTGATTTCTGAAACTCACTTATGAACTGGTATTGCGAAAGAATCAGTTCGTGGTTGTGCTCTTCTTTAAGAAGATCATATTCAAATACTGAAAGGGTGAAAGTAGGAGTGATTTTAAACTTTTGAAAATCACAATCTACGTCCCAAGTATGAAAGTGCGCTTGTGGTTCTCCTTGACAAACTTCATGTTTGTGCTTAGATTCCAAACTGTGGTGTAACTTAATAGCAGCTGGCATCATCACCAAAAGGATCAGACCTAGGGCTGCTATTCTAAACATGATATGTTGCTTTAGTTTTACCACTTAATCCACAAATCGTTTTAAACCAAATCGTCTAAGCATTTTCTTTTCAAATTCCCAGAAGAATTTAAACTGGCCTAAGGCCCATCCAAAGAAAACCAACAGTATTTGGTAAAAAATGAGCCCAATGATAAGGTATAGTACCCAATACAGCAAGGGATTTAAGTTTTCTTTAGTAATTCCCATGAATTTGATAAGGGGTCGGCTAACAAAGACAGAAGAGGTTCCGGTCATGGCAAAGATGATAAACACCCTAATCATTTCCCAACGGTACTGCAAGATCCATTTTTTTTCCAATTTTTTAAATAAGAATAGGGTGACTCCTAGTAGTATGAAAAAGATAACTACAGTTGTACAAATAAACAAAAGAAGGTTTAAATGCTTAAAGAGTGCTGCAGCCAATTTATAGGAGCTATAGCCCAAACCAACCAAACCCAAAAACGGAAAAATGAGTTGCCAGTTCTTTTGAATTTCCCAATTTTTCTTGAATGTTTCCATAGGCTATATTGCGGTGCAAATATAGTCTAAATACGTGGAACTATTCCTGTTAATTGTTGTTTGTATTTTAATTGAAAGTAAATGAAATAATTATAAAGTTTGTAGTTTACATCATAGCCATAATCAATGCCTGGACTGTAATTGATTTGCATTTCATAAAGACTGGGATTATAAACTTGAGGTTGAAGTACCCTTTGGTTCCAAGCGGTCACATATTGAATGTTCCGACCTTCTAAGAAAGACTGCGTGTAAAAACCTTCAGGTCTGGCAGTAGATTGCAACCAAGTATTAAAACCGGGTTCAATAATAATGATTTCATATTCTACTTCCTCATTAGCAATTCTTACCGTATCATTATCAATAGTTTTTATGGAATCCTTGGTTACTTGGCCATTTGACTGATTAGAATTGGATTTGGTTGAACTACAAGCCCAAATGCACATAACAAGTATTCCTATGAGATACAATTGTTTCATAAGTTTAAAAATACGAAAATTAAATTTGATTTGAAGTAGTCAAATATAGTTTGAAAAATGATCTACCTTATGAATAAGTTGTTTGTGGCTAATTAAAAAAATTCAACACGTTACGTACTTCAAGAAAAATGGAGCTACCTAGGGTAGCTCAATAATGCAATAACTTTCTAATTGGAATTGGCACCTGGATAAAATGTTAAGGTACCTGTAAATACATGATCTGTTTGATGTTCAGCAATGAAACCATCAGGAAAATTGCTCCACCCTCCATCAATTAAATTCACCCAACTATCTGTGGTACCACTACCAGTTGCTCCAGCAAAGCGACCAGTACCTCCTGTAAATTCAAAGTCATCCCCAAACCATAATTCGTAGAGAGGGTCATCAAATACTTGGTAAATTTGTCCGATAACGTCTGTTGGTGGAATATTGAAATACAATTCATCCCCATTGGCCGCAACAAAAACACCTTCTCCTGCGCGATACTGGAAATTAGGTCCACCACAAAAAGAGATGGTTGTCATAAATTCACCTAAATGCGTTCCATTTCCACCACCGACTTGATAATTTCCGGGAGCACCAAAATCTTCATCTGGATTTTCAGACCCATAGGCAGAACAGTCAAGTGCAAACGAATAATCTCTAAGCGTATAGAATGTTGCCTTAAATGATACCGTGACGGCTCTAGGTTCAGCCTTTCTCAAGGATTCATTAGTTGCAACTTCATAAGAATCTAATTGTTCATGAGAACAAGAAAAGAAAATCAACAATAAGATAGGGGCCATCCAAATTAAATTTAAACGCTTCATTTTTTGAAAAATTTAAAATTGATAAATCGAATAGTACCAATAATGGTGATCGGGAAGGTAGTTGGTTAAGATTTATTCGGTACATAAAATACCTAGCCATTTTATACTCTAAATAAGGAGTAAAGCTTGTGCTTAAAGCATTTGAATTTAAGCTTTTAATTATGATTTTCGGATGATGGAAATCATAAGATATTAAGATAAAATTTTGTAACTTATAAGGTTAGTTTTAATAATTAGCTCTAATTCGAAGTACGATACCTCTAGAAATATTTTCCTGCTTAAAATTATATTAGTTTCCCTCTAAATGCATCCATAATATATTAGTAGTTAAAATGTGATAAATTAATGTATTTTTAGAGACAGAGAATGACTTCCTCCTATTTTGAGATTTTTTTTATCATATTATTGAGTCTGGTTATACCACAGTTCCTTTTTTCACAAAGGGAAATTGTTGGTAAGGTTGAATTTTATAAGTCGGCGGAAAGCGAATACAAAATTTTAGAATCCTTTCCAGACGGGACAATTCAAAATTTGACCAACCGAAAACACAAGATTAGGATAAAACAAAAAAACAGACTCTTTGAATTAGAAACAGACTCCAGTGGAATTTTCAAATTTAGAACGGATTTGAATGATTCCATTCATATTAATGTAAACCCCCATTCAACTATTTTTAATAAAGCTTTTAAGTTCGATTCATATGAACTTAACGATACTTTAAAACTTCGGATATCTGATAGAAAATTAGCTGTTTATCGCGATTCTATAGTTGAACCGGAGTTCTATAATAAGTACAGTGAGAAGCAGGCATATATAGACTTCAACAACGGAATCCGACGTCTTTTCAGTACAGGCGGTTTTTTATCCGACGATACCATTCAAAAAAATAAACTGTTAGCTGAAAAATACGATTTGAATTACGAATACCTTTTTGGTTGTATAGTAAACAGAACTGAAATAAGGATTGTATATCGATACAATCAAGTAATGAAAAAGTTAATGGGTATTAACGAAAAGGTTTGGTAGAAATCCTGATAATTGGTCTAAAGAAATCCCTAATAAATTGCAACTGTAACCATGAGTTATAAAAATGATATGACTTTCAAAGCCTATGTATTTCGTATTATGAAACATGAAATTTCCAATACGAAAATCTTAGCCTGGTCTGGATTTGTTTTCCTTGTCTTTGGAGTGATTTTTTATTACCTGTTTAAAAACACCTATTACTTCATACCTGGAATTCCTCCAGTTTGGACTTTAATTCTCATTGGGAGTTTGATTATGGTCTTTAGTCAGTTTTATCAGTTTTATGATTTTGAGAAAATCATACATGAGAAAGTTGGGTTTTTGGAATTGGGTTCAGATGAATTGATTTTAAACGATACAGAGAAAATAAAATATGAAGAGTTGACTGATTTTGAAATGTTTATTGATGCCTATTACAATGAAAAAATTAATATAGCCAATCGAGCTCCTGCGGAGAAACGAAGTTTAGGAATCAGTAATACTTTGAAAATTACCCACCTATCAAAAACACGAATGTTTAATTTTAAACTTGAGAATGAATCTCATAAAAATGTTTTGGAGCGAAATATTTATGAATTGGTCATTCATGAAAAATTGAAATATATTGATGCTAAAAAGTCCATCAAATTAATTCCAGAACGCTACAGGAAATATGAAGAGTATCGGGAATATGTTGGCAAACAACTGAAGGCTAGTAGAGTAAATTGTACGGAAGGTTTACTGCTAATTGGGTATAACACCTATGAGCAAGCCCAAGAATTAAAAAAGAAGTATTGCAATTAAATAGATTAGGTTTTAAACATTTAAAACAAAACAATTAAATGGGACTATTTGACATCTTTAAAAAGAAGAAAACTGGAAGCAGTTTTCCTGATAATGAATTAGAAAATACCTTAATGGAAGCTGCTACAAAAGCATCGGCTAGACCGCAGTTTTATCAAAAGTTACTATGGAATGACCTTATTGTTTTAACCAATGGCAACTATGGTATTTCAGAGGGAATGCAGACATTGGAAAAAGATAGCACCGTGGCTTTAGTTACATTTGAAAATGGACAAATTCCAGTGTTTACATCAACGAATCGTATTTTTGATAAAGACATCATTAAAGAGGAGGTGCCTTATTTAGCCATTAGAGGTCAGGATTTGTTTGGAATGACCAAAGGTGCCACCTTGATTCTAAATCCTTATTCTGACTATGGTAAGGAACTTATTCCTCAAGAAATCGAAAAATTGATGGATGGTTCCATTTTTGAAGAAAGTAACGATAAAGTGATTGAAGAGGATACCCAGATCCAAATTGGTCAACCAGCAGCCTATCCAACAGAATTGGTAAATGCTATGAGTGATTTGTTCAGGAGACAAGGCCTTGTTAAAGCGGCATTTTTGGCCGCCATACGCATGGGGCAAAGCGAAACGCGCCCACATTTAATGATTGCACTTGATATGGAAGGAACTATGAAGGCTGTTACCAATGAAGCTGGTCCTTTGGCTGAAAGAATTTTTAAAGAAGGGATTATTGACTTTATTCAATTGGATACTAATAATGATTTGTCTCAATATTTTTTAACCGAAACACAACCTTTTTACAAGAGATAGAAAACATGACCCTTTCAGAAGTCTATTTTTACATGATAATTTTCATTTGTATCGGTCTTACCTTTTTCGTGATTTTTACTTCAGAAGACTTAAAGGATGAAAAACGATACAATTGGTATAGGAAATATTTCTTATTTATAGGGTTTGGAGGTGTTACTATGGAATTATTGGGCTGGAATTATTTATGTCCTATCAATTGCGCCCTTCTCACTTTTTCACCGTTCCTGACGATAAACATTATAAAAGGGACTGCCATGATATTTAGAAAACTATTTGGTAATGAGCCGTATCAAACATATCGTCATGAATTGTCAGATGGGATTTGGGTTGATAACAAAGGTGATTTGAAGCATAAAAATTATTATATTATTTATAGTGTCTTTCTTAACTTTCTACCAGTGGCAACGGTCCTGTTAGCTTATAGTTTAATTAGAAATCACTTTTGTTGAAGTTAAAATTTTTATCTAAGTAAATATTAGCACCAATAAGAGGTTAAAATGATTTTTTATTAATCTTGTGATAAAGTAAAATAAAGAATATGAAAGTTTTCGGAAAGTGCCAATCGTGTCAATCTGAAATACCCTTTATCACTCAAGCTTATACTCGAGTTGAATTTGCTATGCGGATTGGAGAGTTTGTTACCTTGAAGTGTAAGAGTTGTAAAACTGAAACAAAGTTCCACGTCGATGAATTATTTGCTAACCCCTCTAAGTTAGCACAGATTTCTTCAGGTTTGGTTTTGTTGATAGGGACTCCATTAATATTTTTAGTGGTTAATCCTTTTTTGAAAACGGGAACAAGTCATTATTTAATTTATTCAGTAGGAGGGTTTTTACTAATTCCAGTATTCATATACGTCATTTTAAACCGCCAAGATCAGAATCGAGTAAGTAATTTTAATAGGCATAAATTGAAAGGAAGAATACATAATATTGGAAGCTAATTATAGGTTTCATTAAAATCAGCTAATTATCAAGCAATTCCTTTTCTTATAGAAAATTATTGGCTAGTTTTAAGCCTAACTCCCTAGAATAAAAAGTAGCTTTTTTGATTATGTATTGAATACACATTTTTTAAAGAACATTCAATACCGAAGCATTAATTCTCAAAACCATTACAAAAATGAAATACCTATTATTAATTCCTATTTTGGCATTTTTGTCGTGTAACAACCCAACACATAAGGCAGAAAACATAACACTTGATGATGATACTTATGCGACTCGTGAAACAGATTCGGTTGCAGTAACCCAGATGGTTGGTACTTTTTTCAAAGCCTTTGATGCTAGAGATTACGATCAGATGGAGGCAATGATGACACCTCAAACCAAATTGGTGCACCATAATGGCGTAACAACAAGTGCCAAGGAAATGTTGGATATCATTAAAACAACCGAACCTTGGTATCCCAGAGAACGGAAGTTGTCACAGTATGAGTATGAAGGCGGTGAAGATTGGGCTCTGGTAGGTGTGGTCAATGAGGCAACCTTTTTATTGCCAGAAGGGGAGGAGCTTTATGCTCCGTATAAGGAAACTTGGTTCTTTCAAAAAACAGATGGGAAGTGGCATTTGTTAAGATGTCATTATTCAAAGATCACTAAAGAAACACACACTGAAAGTGTAGAATAAACCTATTCTGAACTGAGTTTATGATGCAATTATTTATAATAATTTACTTGATTTTAAAAGTCTAATCAAACATGAGAGAAATCATTTTTGAAGTAATAGTATATGCGTTGTTTCAATATCCTGGTGCTGCGATAAGGTGGGCAATTTCAAGATTATGGGGTTCAGATAAAAGTTTCAAAGAATTTCTAAATGAGAGTATGGAGTTCAATGGTGCCATCGGTATTCTAGCAGCCGTGATAATTGGTGCCTCTTTAGCAATTATATTTTCTTAAGCTCAAGAACACCACATTCATTATTACATATAAAAAAGGAGACTCATAAGAGCCTCCTTTTTAACTTTAAATAGAGTAATGTTTATTTTCCAAATAAACCACCTAGAAGGCCACCAAGCCCACCTTTGTTTTTACTAGATCCCAAAACCATACCGGCTACATCATCAACCACACTGCCATCACCATCTGCATCTAAGATGGCTTCCAAGAAGGATTGTTCGTTATCACCAGAATTACCTTTTATCATGCCGCCTAATAAATCATCCAAACCATCCGCACTAGATACGTTGTTTTGCCGTGTTTGTTTTCCTAATAATCCCAATAGGATAGGGGCGGCCACTTTAAGGATTTCAGCTACTTGGTTGGCATCCATTCCTGATTTATCGCCAATCAATTTATTGACACCTTGTTGCTTGCTTCCCAAAACATGGTTCAGAATCTTGCTACCGTCTTCCAACATGTTATCATTGACGCCTCCTTCAAAAAAGCCTCCCAAGTTGTCCAATAAACTTCCGTCGTGTTTACTATTGTTAAGGGCACCTAACAAATTGGCAGCGCCTTCAGGAGAAGAAGCATTTCGTTTCATGGCCTGCATCATGACCGGTAGGGCCATGGTAAGCACGCTGGCGGTTTTATCTTGAGGTTGATTGGTTTGGTTGGCAGCACCACTGATGATGGATTGGCCTAAATCGCTATTCAGTATATCGAGTATTCCTGACATGTGTTTAAATTTTTGGTTATGAGAAAATAAGGTACAAAAAAAAGTCCATAAGCAGTTGTTATGGACTTTAAGATATAGTCAATTTTATTTTAAGCTTCCTGCCCTTTGAAAATGGCTATGATTTGACTTGCCAATTCTGTTCCAATACGGTCTTGAGCCTCATTGGTTGCCGCACCTGTATGAGGAGTTAACGACAAGGAAGGATTCATCAATAATTGGATTTCTGGAGTAGGTTCTTTTTCAAAAACATCCAATGCCGCTCTAGCAACTTTACCAGAGTCAATAGCATTAACCAAAGCCACTTCATCAATCACACCACCACGTGCTGCATTAACCAAAATAACCCCATCTTTCATGGTTTCAAATTCTGGTGCACCAATTACATAATCGTCTTGCGCTGGTACGTGAAGGGTAATAAAATCAGATTGCTTTAAAAGCTCTTCTTTAGAAATGGTTTTGATATTGAAGGTTACTGTTTGTCCGTCAAAAAACTCTAATCCCAAAGAAGCTTCTTCCATAAACGGGTCAAAAGCCACAACTTTCATCCCTAATCCTAAGGCCACTTTGGCAGTCGCTTGACCGATTCTTCCAAATCCTAATATACCTATGGTTTTGCCTTTAAGTTCGATTCCTTTGGAATAGCTCTTTTTAAGGGCTTTGAATTTAGTTTCTCCTTCCAAAGGCATATCTCTGTTGGCATTGTGTAAGAAGCGTGCTAGTCCCAACATGTGTGCAAAAACCAATTCTGCCACAGAGTGGGAAGAAGCCGCAGGTGTATTAATCACGTGAACTCCTTTATTTCTAGCATAATCCACATCGATATTATCCATACCAACACCGCCACGTCCAATCACTTTAAGATTCTTACATGCATCAATCAAGTCTTTTCTAACTTGGGTTGCACTTCGAACTAAAAGAACATCAATATCATTTTCGTTGATATAATCGATTAATTGTTCTTGAGCAACCGTTGTGGTGTTTACATTAAATCCGCCAGCTTCGAGTGCCTCGATACCGCTTTTTGAAATACCATCATTTGCTAATACTTTCATGCCTGTTTGTTTCTATATTTTAAATGTATATTATTATGCTTTTCTCTCTAATTCACTCATGACTTCCACCAATACCTTGACGCTATCAAGCGATAGGGCATTGTACATGGAAGCGCGATATCCACCCACACTTCTGTGACCGTTTAAGCCATTGATACCGGCTTCTTTCCACATGGTGTCAAAAGTCTCTTTAAGGTCTTCGTTTGCCAAAGTGAATGTGGCGTTCATGTTTGATCTATCGGCTTTTACAGCAAATCCATTAAACAATGGATTTAAGTCAATTTCAGAATAGATAAGCTGTGCTTTTTTCTCGTTTTCCTTTTCAATAGCAGCAATTCCACCAAGGTTTTTAAGCCATTCCATAGTCAACATAGACGTATAAACAGCAAACACAGGAGGTGTATTGAACATACTGCTTTTATCAATATGTACTTTATAATCCATCATGGAAGGAATCTTGCGAGATACCTTTCCTAGAATGTCTTCTTTAACCACTACCAAGGTTACTCCTGCAGGTCCCATGTTCTTTTGGGCACCGGCATAAATCAGATCGAATTTTGAGAAATCCAATTGTCTTGAAAAGATATCACTACTCATATCACAAACCATTGGGATTGGTGAGTTAGGGAATTCTTTTATCTGGGTTCCAAAAATGGTATTGTTTGAAGTACAGTGGAAATAGTCATACTCCTCTGGAATGTCGTATCCTTTTGGGATGTAGTTATAGTTGGCATCCTTAGAGGAAGCTACTTCATAAATATCGTCATAAATTTGAGCCTCTTTAATAGCTTTGGCGGCCCAAGTTCCTGTATTTAAATATCCTGCTCTTTTTTCTAAAAGGTTAAGAGCTACCATCAAAAATTGGGTACTAGCTCCTCCCTGTAAGAACAGAGCTTTATATCCCTTACCTTCCAAACCTAGCAATTCTAGGGCTAAGGCTCGAGCATTTTCCATTACATCAACGAATGCCTTACTACGATGGGATATTTCAATTAGCGATAAACCATTATCAAAGTCTAAAACTGCTTGAGCAGATTTTTCAATAACCTCTTGTGGAAGCACACATGGTCCGGCGCTAAAATTGTGTCTTTTCATGGATTAAATAGTTTTAAATTATGTGTTGAAACCGTTTATTTTCAACTGTTTTTTGAAATGAAATGAATACAAATTTGCTAATTAATTATGACAAACTTGTCACTTCTATGATAATTTTAAGAAGATATTGTCAACAAGAACTTCAAGGTATCCACTCCGTCGGCATAGTCTGTTAATGCTGGTCTTTGGGTCTGTCCGAAAGCGATATCGTTTGAATTCTGGCCTTTTGAAACAATGCATTGAATTTTCTCAGCGTCTGTATCCAATTTTCTTCTCAGGTCTTCCATACTTTCGTAGTGTTCATAAAAAACCGTAGCAATGGGGGAGGCGTAGCTTGTATCTTCCTTAATCATCAAAAAACCGTTCTCCAACATATCAAACTCGCTCATCAAATATACGGCCTTGTTATAGTCGTAATTGTTGGCATATTTGGTTTCATTGATAATGGGATGCCATTCATAGACACCTTGAAAAAAGGCATCAAAGTTATACTCTTTAGGTACAAACAATTTAGACACATTTCTGCAGCCCAATCCATAATACCTAAAAATATCTTCTGCCAGTTTTTCCAATTCTTCAGGGGATTCTTCACCTGTAAGAACCGCTACTGAATTTCTATTTTTTCTGATGATGGCTGGTTTGTCCTTAAAGTAATATTCAAAATATCGAGCTGTATTGTTACTTCCAGTAGCAATTACCGCATCAAAGTCTGATAATTTTTCTTCGGTAAAAGTGATTTTTCCTTTGAATTCAGGCTCAACGAATTCAAGATATTTTGCCAAAAAAGGCAACAATTGTTTATCATTTGAAGATTGTTTGACCAGCACATCATGACCACTAATTAAAACGGCTAAAAAATCGTGAAACCCAACCAGAGGAATATTTCCGGCCATGATGATAGCAATGCACTTGGGATCTACGGCTTGAAGGTCATAAGACGAAACCCAATTATTTAGGTTTTCTTCAGTGAGCAAATGTGACCAACCAGAAAGGGCATAGATTAAATTAGCACGGTTAAACCAACCGTTGTGTTCTTCGGCCAATTTCATTTGGTGCTTAAAGCCATCAAAAAACAGGTCATTATGTGGAATCTCCTCTTTATTAATAGGGGTTTCCTGAATAAATTGACTCATAAAGTCTCCCAATAATGTAAAAGCTTTAATTCTTTGATGTAAATCCATTCTGTGTTTGGTTATGAATTGTTTTGGCTTTATTTTTGCGCAACAAAGTTAGAAAAATGAACTTGAACACGGGTCTTTTTTATATAGAATAAAGACCTGTCTAAAATCTAAAATTCGCTATGGCAATTATTATAACAGACGAATGTATTAACTGCGGTGCTTGTGAGCCTGAATGCCCAAACACGGCTATTTATGAAGGGGCCGACGACTGGAGATACAATGATGGTACCAGTCTATCTGGTGATATTGTTTTGCCTAACGGCAAGCAAGTGAACGCAGAGGAAGCACAAGAACCAATCAGTGATGAAATTTATTATATCGTACCCGATAAATGTACTGAATGTAAAGGATTCCATGAGGAACCACAATGTGCTGCGGTTTGTCCGGTAGATTGTTGTATCCCAGATGATGACCATGTAGAAACCGAAGATGTGTTATTGGGAAAACAACGTTTTATGCATCCGGAGGATTAATATTCCGACAAAATAAACTTTAAGAACCCCAAGCAATCACTTGGGGTTTTTTATTCGTTTGAAATAGTTTAAATTAGACCATTATCAAAAACTGGATTATGTTCAAAAAGTTTGTGTTGTTTGTTTGTGTTGTTATGGTATTTGCAAGTTGCCAAAACCCTAAGAAGGTGAATAGCTCAGTAGATCCCGTGAACTGGAAAAAAAGACAAGCCTTTTCTCATTCTGGTTTGGACTCGTTGCAAACCGGAACTACCTATTTGTCTGTTTATTCGGAAATATATAGCCAGACCGAACATATTACACATGAATTAACCGTTACAGTAAGCATGCGTAATGTAAACAGGAAGGATTCCATATTTGTTGCAAGTGCCCAATATTTTGATACGCATGGGGAGTTAATCCATTCTTATTTTGAACAGCCCATTTTTATAGCACCCATGGAAACCGTTGAAATTGTTATTGATGAAAAGGATACCCAAGGAGGTACAGGAGGTAATTTTTTGTTTGACTGGAAACAACAAAGCGGTGTATTAGAACCTCTATTTGATGCTGTGATGATCTCCACCTCTGGGCAACAAGGACTTTCTTTCTCAACCCAAGGAAAGCGTATACAATAGTATGATAGCAAGTATTCTTTCAACCATTTTTTTTCTTATAGCTGTTATTGATCCTCTAGGGAGTATCCCAGTTTATCTTGAGGCAACTAAACATTTTGATGGTAAACACAAAAAGAAAGTAGCGATCATTGCCTCCTTTGTAGCTTTTGGTATTTTGTTGTTTTTTATCCTTTTGGGGCAACTGATTTTGGAAGGGATGAATGTTTCTTTAGATGCTTTTCAAATATCAGGAGGTGTCATTCTATTTCTGTTTGCTTTGACCATGATTTTTGGAGAAGGAAAGCCTGAGTCAGAGAAGCATTTAATAAAAGATTACAAACATGTGACTATATTCCCAGTAGCGATTCCATCTATTGCGTCACCTGGAGCTATTATGGCTGTAGTATTGATGACCGATAATCACATTTATGGTTTTCAGCATCAAGCTTTAACTACTGTTTTGGTATTTGTAGTGGTCATGCTAACTATGTTTTTACTTCTTGCTGCCAACCTTGTTCAAAAGCGTATAGGTGATTATGGTATTACCGTAATCAGTAAGATTATGGGCTTAATACTGGCAGCATATGCGGTTCAAAGTATCCTTACTGGATTAAAGGATTTCTTTCAGGTTCTGCGATAAGTAATTCTTCCAATTTTAATAAGAAATAACTTTAAATAACCTTTAGAGAAATAATTGATTTTCAGGAACGTTTAAAGACTGACTCCTTTTTTTAAAAAATTATGTACCTTAAAGTCATGAGATTAGCTAGTTGGTTATTATTAATACTTCTTTTTAGTTGTTCTAAAAGACAGAGTGATTCTGTAATTATAGGCGTACAGGCTTATGGGGAGGTCAATCCTGCTTTTTTAGATTCTATATCAGATGCATTAGAAACATCTTTTGCCAATGAGGTGGTTGTCTTAAATCAATTGTCTCTACCTGACCATGCTTTTGTTCATATCAAGAACCCCAGATACCGTGCTGATTCTTTGTTGCGCGATTTAGTAAGGAACAAACCGTGGTATGTAGACCATGTAATAGGCGTCACCAATCACGACATTTCTACCACTAAAAAGAACGACTTAGGAGAAATCAAAAAACCAGTTTATAAATATATGGATTGGGGCGTATATGGCTTGGGATATGTGGATGGGCCAAGTTGTGTGGTTTCAACCTACAGACTAGGAAAAACCTGCGAACCCCAATTTTATGCACGTCTCAAAAAAATAGCTATTCATGAAATAGGACATAATTTGGGATTGAATCATTGTGAGAATAAACTTTGCGTGATGCAAGACGCCGCCGAAACCATTGCAACCATTGATCGCGTGGGTTTCAACATATGTTCTGATTGTAAACGGATTATTAAATAAAAGAGCTGCCCATAAAGACAGCTCCAAAAATTATATTCTTTTGTTTCGTTTTAAGGTTGAATTACTGACATCTCAAACACAAAAAATTCCATAATTCGATCGACGTCACTGAATTCAGGATCGTAGTTTTCAGTATGAAAGGATGAATAAAAAACAGCACCATCTCCATGTAAAAAGGTGAATGCTAAATCCTTAGTTTCTGTAATAATATTATTTCCTGAATCTCTATAACTAACTTCTCCTTCAAGCCATGAAATAGTTGTTGTAGTGTCATAACTGTCAACTACCTGCCAAGAACTTAAAAATTCTTCTATTTCAATTGTATCTTCTAATACAATATCAAAATTCAATTCCAACCAATCGCTTAATGTAGTGTCTAAAAGGGTAGCCGTTGTAGTCAAAGATGTTCCGCTTTTTTCAGGATCATAGAATGTCATATAATCAGCACCGCCATTGGTAATATCATTTAAGTATCCAGCGGCCCAGTCTGTAGCATATAAAATTCCTCCGTTGTAAACATAATCCATCAAGACATCTCCCATATCTTCTAATGATTCATTCAAACCACAATTTAAAAACAGAATGTCATAACTGCCTAAAAGTGCCGGATCATTCATTAAATCTTCAAAATTGAAATCGACATTAGGCTCCAGTAAAATTTCATCCATCATACCCTTATTTTGGGACATATGAAGCGATTCCCTGTGGCCATGTGCGCCTGAAGGTCTTCCAAAATTGTTCCCTTCAATGATATCAAATAAAGGCTCTTGAGTTATTGGATCAACCAATCCAATATTAAGAAGAACATGCTCAATATGATCAAAATGTCCTGTAACAACCCCAATAGTTGGTAAAATATCCAATAAGGCATCTTCATTGGTTTTAGCTCCTTCTACATCAATTTGTAAAACGCCAGAAAATTTCCCCTTTGTGAATGTTAATTCGTAATTACCTTTTGGAAGTGATAAAGCATATTGACCTTGAACATCTGTAAAAGACTCAGCTACAACTGTGTTGTTGGAGCGAGCACTAACCATAGCATTGGGAATCGGGTCCGTGCCATTTGGAGCCAACAAACGACCGTTTATTGCAAATCCAGTAAGGTCATCGGTAGTTTTATCATCAGAACAAGAATAAATGAGCGTTAAAATAAGAAAGAGGCGTAAAATGTTTTTCATGAAATCTGTTAGTTTAAGTTTAGTGAAGTTTTAAATATATGGATATTCAATTATTTATGTTAAGGTTTTCGATAAAATACTGATTGAAAGCGGTTAATTGATATTTTATTGATGATTTTTGGGGTTGAACTAAGAATTATACAATATTCATAAAGTATTTAAGGAATAAGAACTCCTGTTCATTTATAGATTTTTAAATCATTGTAAAAATATTCTGATATTTTAATATATTTATGCTTCTCTCTATCAGAATGTTATAAACTTTAAAATATTCAAAATTATGATTCACACCTTCAAATGTTATTTCACCTGTTGTCTTGTTATAATGGGGGGCTTGTTATTTGGTTATTCCCAAACCATACCTGCGGATATCTATGTGCCGCTGGAATTTCAAAAAGCTTATCAACAAGGAACACGAATGGCCAATGGAACGGTTTCGCCTAAATATTGGCAAAACCATTCAGTATACAATATTAAGGCTACCTTAGAGCCATCAACCCGATTACTCACTGGAGAGGCCATCATTACTTATTATAATGAAAGCCCAGATAGTTTAAAAAGTATCACATTTCATACCTATCACGATTATTACAAACCGGATTCCAAAAAAGCAGGTTTTTTTAGGGCAGCAGATGCAAATGAAAAGCCACATGAGGGAATGGTATTGGGTCAAGTTTTGGTGGGAGGCACCCCCATTGATTTAAAAGACAGAAAACAGGCAAGGTATGGCGGTACTAATTACAGCATTGTTTTGGGCGATAACCCTGTTCCTCCTGGCGGACAAGTGAATCTAAGAGTTGATTGGCATTATGTCATTCCAGGAGAAGGATTTGAACGCAGTGGCGCCATAGACCCAACATCAATGTTTGTAGCATATTGGTACCCTGAAATGGCTGTGTATGATGATATTGATGGATGGGATCGGGTTGTTTATGATGCAGCCACCGAATTTTATCATGATTATTCCGATTATCACGTGGAGTTGACAATTCCTGATAATTTTATGGTTTGGGCCTCTGTAGCACCAGACAATCCCACTGAGGTTTATTCAGAAGAAGTGCAGAAACGTTTGGAAAAAGCTTCAAAAAGTACTGAAGCAGTATCTATAATTGGAGAATCAGATTTTAAAACCACGTCTACCAAAAATCTGACTTGGAAGTATACCGCTAAAAACTTCCCTGACTTTTCTTTTGCCTTGAGTGATCACTTTGTTTGGGATGCGGCTCATTATTCAGATAAAATGGGTGATTATTTCATCCAAGTAGCGTATCCAACCAGTCATCCAGAATTTGCTGCTGTTTTGGAAACTATTGGAATGTCTTTAGAGGTGTTTCATAACCAATTCCCGGTCTATGAATTTCCATTTCACTATTTCACCATTTTTAATGGGTTAGTAGGAGGAGGTATGGAGTTTGCCGGAATGGCCAATGACCAAGAAACCTCTGCAGAAAAATTAAAAACTTATGGGTATGAAGTGCTAAATGACACCGAAGCGCAATTTGGTTTGTCCTTGCATGAGATGTGCCATATGTATTTTCCATTTATGATGGGAATTAATGAAAAAAAATATGCTTGGATGGATGAAGGTTTTGCTTCATTTTCTAGCTTTTTTATGGACAACCCATTTAAGATGCCTGAAAGGGATTTACCATATCTTGGATCTCAAGAAGTGTTACCTATAATGGCTCCTTCTCATTTATTTGAAGGTAGCGGACTTAATTCCTATACCATAGGATCCCATTCCTACAAGAGCCTTTATGAGCTTTTGGGAGAAGAAACTTTCACCAAATGTATGAAAACCTATATGGATGCATGGAAGCATAAGCATCCAACACCGTATGATTTTATGATGACCTTTAATCGGGTATCAGGTGAGAATTTGAATTGGTTTTGGAAAGCATGGTATTTTGATTGGGGCTATATGGATATGGGCATAGAGCAGGTCAATGGGCAGCAGGTAACGCTTAAGAATTTAGGTGGTAGACCCATGGCAATGACCATTAAAGCAACTCTTGATGACGGAAGTGTCTTAGAAGAAAAAATTAATCCTAAGGTTTGGAAGGATAGCGACATATTTCAGTGGAAGCTATCTTCCACCAAAGGCTCCTTGAAAAAAGTTGAGCTTGAAATTCCTAGTTATGATGCCAAAGCCAGCAACAATACCTGGGAGAAAAGTTAATAATTCTATTAGAATGTAATTTTAAGACCTGATCATTTATTCATCAGGTCTTTTTAATTTGATTTTTCTATAAGTTCCCGTATTTCTGTATTTTTATTTTTATGTATGATATTCCTGTTTTTAAAACCCAAGATTCCCAAAAGGTAATTGATTTTATTTCCAAACATCCTTTTGCCATGTTAATAGGTGCCAATGACAGCAACGAACCAGTTGCTACACAAGTTCCCATGTTTTTGGAATTTGAAAAGGATCAAGCCTATCTGCGTGGACATTTAATGAAACATACTACCCATTATCAAGCTTTTGAAAAGAATCCGCAAGTTTTAGTCGTTTTTCAAGGAGCACAGACTTATGTGAGTGCGACTTGGTATCAAAATCCACAGTCGGCCTCCACTTGGAATTATATGAGTGTGCATTGCCATGGAAGCATGCAATTTCTTGATGAAACTGCTTTGGGAACTATTTTACAAAAAACCACCCTTCATTTTGAAAAGGGGAATCAGGATTCGCCAACGGTTTTCAATAATTTACCCAAAGACTACAAAGATCGGCTTATGAAAGCTATCGTTTCCTTTGAAATAGAGGTGACAAACATGGAGCATGTATTCAAGCTGAGTCAAAACCAAGATGCCCAAAGCTTTCAAAACATTATTTCCGAATTGAAAAAAGGGGATTCCCAAGCCCAAGAAATAGCAGGGGAGATGGAGAAATTGAAAAAGTGATTTTTCATTGAAAAGCAGTAACGATCATCTGCACAAAACTAGATTTAATTCTTCACCACTTTTTTGGTAAAAGTTCCTTGGTCTGTTGCAATTTTAAAAAAGTAAATCCCTGATTTTAAATTGAGTTCCTCTAGGGCAAGTTTGGATGAGTTTTTTAAATCCTTAGTGTACAAAAGTTTTCCAAAAACGTTATACACGCTCAAGATTGTAGAACCTAAATTCTGCGACAAAAAAAGTTTGGAGTTTTCCGTCAACGGGTTGGGATAAATTTTGATTCCATTTTTAATCGTAAAATCATCCAATGAGAGTTGGGGTTCTCCTAATGCTTCAACACAATCAATGGATTCTGTAAAAGCCGTTAAGAAATCATGTTGAAATTCATAGGTGCTTACAACCAAGGCCACTTTCATTAGGTCTTCATTTTGTGACGCAGGAAAAGCCATTTCCACTTCTGTTATGGAAGTATTCATGAAATCGACATCTTCAGTTGAGGGATTACTTAAAACAATGATATGATCTATAAAATCTGTTTTGTTAAAATCAGAAACAAGCATGTTTTCAGAAATTAACTTTACATAGTATCTGTAAAAACCATCTTCCCAAACTGGCGCTGGTTCATCTAGCGGTATGTTAGGGCAGGGGGCTTGAGCAAAAACGATTGTACTAATGCAAAGTAAAAGAAAGAATAATCGGGTTTTCATAGTATTTGCTGATTTAAAACTAGAAAGCTACAATAATAAGAAAATTATTAAGGGTTTTCCTTCAAAAATCCATTGTCTTTTTTAAAACAAAAAAAATTCTTGTAGGTTGTAGATATTGGAAGCTACCATAAAAATAGTATACAACCTAAAGAACAAAATGACTACATTTGCACCCGTAAAAAAATGTCTCATTCATGAAAGCAGGAATTGTAGGATTACCCAATGTTGGAAAATCAACCTTATTCAATTGTTTGTCCAATGCCAAAGCACAAAGTGCCAACTTCCCATTTTGTACCATTGAACCTAATATAGGGGTGGTAAATGTACCCGATCCAAGGTTGCGTAAACTAGAAGAGTTAGTTAAACCAGAACGTGTTATTCCTGCGACAGTGGAGATAGTTGATATTGCAGGTTTAGTAAAGGGAGCAAGTAAAGGAGAAGGATTGGGAAATCAATTCTTAGCAAATATTCGTGAGACGGATGCTATTCTACATGTGTTGCGTTGTTTTGACAATGATAATATTGTACATGTGGATGGCAACGTGAACCCTATTAGGGATAAGGAAACCATTGATATGGAGCTGCAATTGAAGGATCTTGAAACAGTAGACAAAAAGCTTGAAAAAGTTAAACGTGCAGCAAGAACTGGAAATAAAGAAGCTCAAGCTGAAGAGGCTGTGTTGTTAAAGATCAAGGAGGGATTGGAATCTGGGATTTCTGTTAGAGCATTAGAATTTGGAGAAGATGACTATGAGGACTATGTAAAACCAAGTCAGTTCATTACAGATAAACCTGTTTTATATGTTTGTAATGTAGATGAGGGATCAGCAGTTTCAGGTAATGCTTATGTGGAACAGGTTAGAGAAGCTGTGAAGAATGAAAATGCTGAAATTCTTGTCTTAGCTGTAGGTACAGAAGCTGATATTAACGAATTGGAAGATTTTGAAGAGCGCCAGATGTTTTTACAGGACATCGGGTTGGATGAACCAGGTTCTTCAAAGTTAATTCGTTCAGCATATAAACTATTGAACCAACAAACCTATTTTACAGCTGGTGTTAAAGAAGTTAGAGCATGGACCATAAACGTTGGTGCTACAGCGCCGCAAGCAGCTGGAGTGATTCATACTGATTTTGAAAAAGGTTTTATTCGTGCTGAAGTCATAGGTTATGATGATTATGTATCTTTTGGTAGTGAAGCTAAAGTTAAAGAAGCAGGTAAAATGCGCGTTGAAGGAAAAAATTACATTGTAAAAGACGGCGACGTTATGCACTTCTTGTTTAACGTTTAGAAATTAAAATATAAATATGACAGGCCCATGTTATTAACGACATGGGCCTTTTTATTGTTAATTACTTTACATCATCCAGGTTTCATTTTTTATGGGGTTATATTATATTAGCAACGATTCACTAACTTTTGCTCGTTTCTATGCCTGAAAATACCCAATATACCGAAGATAATATTCGTTCACTCGATTGGAAGGAACATATCCGTATGCGTCCCGGTATGTATATCGGAAAATTAGGTGATGGTTCCTCGCAGGATGATGGAATTTACATCTTGGTTAAAGAGGTACTTGACAATTCCATTGACGAATATGTCATGGGATCTGGAAAGACCATCGAAATATCCATTCAAGGCAACAAGGTGATTGTACGAGATTACGGAAGAGGAATCCCTTTAGGTAAGGTGGTTGATGTGGTATCAAAAATGAACACAGGTGGAAAATATGACACCCGAGCCTTTAAAAAATCAGTAGGATTAAATGGGGTAGGTACCAAAGCCGTTAACGCACTTTCCACTTATTTTAGAGTAGAATCAACCAGGGATGGTAAATCGGCATCTGCCGAATTTGAGCAAGGGGAATTAATGAATGAGGAAACACTTGATGAAACCTCTAGAAGACGCGGTACCAAAGTGTCTTTTATTCCCGATGAAACCATTTTTAAAAATTACAAATTCAGGAATGAATACGTAGAGCGTATGTTGAAAAACTATGTGTATTTGAATCCTGGATTGACGATTGTTTTTAATGGTGAAAAATTCTACAGTGAAAATGGACTAAAAGACTTATTGGAAGAAAACATCAATGATTCTGATAAGATTTATCCAATTATACACCTCAAAGGGGATGATATAGAAGTAGCCTTAACACACCATAAAACCCAGTATAGTGAGGAATATCATTCATTTGTCAATGGTCAAAACACCACTCAAGGAGGAACGCATTTAGCGGCGTTTCGTGAAGCATTAGTAAAAACGGTTAGAGAATTCTACGGAAAGAATTTTGATGCAGCCGATATTAGAAAATCGGTCGTTTCTGCTATTTCCATTAAAGTTATGGAGCCCGTTTTTGAAAGTCAGACCAAAACCAAATTGGGATCAACCGACATGGGAGGGAAGTTGCCAACGGTAAGAACTTATGTCAATGACTTTTTAAAGACCCATTTGGATAACTTTCTTCATAAAAATCCAGAAACGGCAGATAAGCTGCAACGTAAAATCCTTCAGGCTGAACGGGAGCGAAAGGAACTTTCAGGAATCAGAAAATTAGCAAAAGAGCGTGCTAAAAAGGCCAGTCTTCACAATAAAAAATTAAGAGATTGTCGCGTACATTTTGGTGACCTAAAGAATGATAGAAGATTGGAAACTACTTTGTTTATTACCGAGGGAGATTCTGCATCAGGAAGTATAACCAAATCTCGAGATGTGAACACCCAAGCCGTATTTAGTTTGAGAGGGAAGCCCTTAAACTCTTACGGGATGAGTAAAAAAATTGTTTATGAAAATGAAGAGTTTAATTTGCTTCAAGCTGCATTAAATATAGAAGAATCCATGGAGGATTTAAGGTACAATAACATTGTTATTGCTACGGATGCCGATGTGGATGGCATGCACATTAGATTACTATTGATTACCTTCTTTTTACAGTTCTTTCCAGAACTTATTAAAGAAGGGCATTTATATATTTTGCAAACACCATTATTCAGAGTAAGAAATAAAAAGAAAACCTATTACTGTTATACAGAACAAGAACGTATTGATGCTATTGAGGAACTAAAACCTAAACCAGAAATCACTCGATTTAAGGGGCTTGGTGAAATATCCCCAGATGAGTTTAAGAACTTCATTGGAGAAGATATCCGTTTGGATCCTGTTATGTTAGATAAGGATATGTCCATTGAAGAGCTTTTGGCTTTCTATATGGGCAAGAATACGCCAGACCGCCAAGATTTCATTATTAATAATTTGAAAGTGGAGTTGGATGTAGTGGAGGAGAAGGCATGAGAACCAACAATGCTAAAGTGAGGAATGTTATTGTTTCTGTATATTTTATACTGATTGTTGTAGGCATTCTTCTCGCTGTAGTTTTTAAAGCATTTAGTGATTTGTCAAAGAATCCTTTGATTACCTCTTTGGTAATAACGGTGGTTTTTAGCCTTATTTTCTTTTTGTTTCATTTCATTTCAAAATATTTTGAATACGACAGTGATGGTATGAAGGTTGTAATAACAAACAAAGGATTGCTATTGGCAGATCATTTTAATTACCGGGAAAAAACCGTAGATTTTGATAAACGCCAATTAGCAGGTTTTAAATTCAGAAATTTTATATTTTATAAAACCTTGGTTGTTTATTTAAAAAGTGATCGCGGTAACCATAAATCGGAAAGTTTTAATGTGACTTTAGTCGCTAGAAAAAAACGGAAATATATTAAGCAATCTTTAAGCAAGATTATTAAACTTAACGCTAAAGCCCTTGAATCAGAAAAAAATTAAAATATTTATTGTTTTCGCCACCTTTGTTTTGGCAGCGGTATATATCAGTCGAATCAATTTTGATGATTTGGGTTGGGATGAAAATTCCACGCAATATATCGGCATTACTGCTATGTTGTTGGTAGGGATTGGCAACCTTATTCCGTTAATAAAAAAGAAAAACTAACTTACAGAAATATCAATACAATCAATGAGCGAAGAAAACGATGATTTGCTGAATGAGCCCAATGACAACCAAGAAACCATCACCAAAGTTACTGGGATGTATAAAGATTGGTTTTTGGATTATGCTTCCTATGTCATTTTAGAACGCGCTGTACCAGCTATTGAAGATGGTTTTAAGCCTGTTCAACGCAGGATCATGCATTCGATGAAGGACTTAGATGATGGACGTTACAACAAGGTAGCTAATATCGTGGGGCATACCATGCAATACCACCCTCATGGGGATGCCAGTATTGCAGACGCCATGGTTCAGATTGGTCAAAAGGATTTATTGATAGACACCCAAGGTAACTGGGGGAATATTTTAACTGGAGACAGTGCAGCAGCTTCGAGATATATTGAAGCACGCCTTTCCAAATTTGCCCTAGAAGTTATCTACAACCCAAAAATCACAGAATGGCAAGCTTCTTATGATGGTCGAAGAAGAGAACCCATTAATTTGCCTGTGATGTTCCCTTTGCTATTAGCTCAGGGCGCAGAAGGTATAGCTGTTGGTTTATCCACCAGGGTATTGCCGCATAATTTTTTGGAATTGATTGATGCTTCCATTAAACATTTAAAAGGCAAACGATTTACCATTTTTCCAGATTTTCCAACTGGAGGAATTGCTGATATGGGAGATTACAAGGATGGAAATCGCGGTGGAAAAGTAAGGGTGAGAGCTCGTATTTCGCAATACGACAAAAATACCTTGGTCATCACTGAAATTCCTTTTGGAACTACCACTTCAAGTCTTATTGATTCCATCCTTAAGGCCAATGACAAAGGGAAGATCAAGATTAAGAAAATAGAAGATAATACAGCAGCTCAAGTAGAGATTTTAGTGCATCTGCCAGCTGGTATTTCACCAGATAAAACCATAGATGCCCTATATGCCTTTACCAATTGTGAGATGTCTATTTCTCCGTTAGGTTGTGTTATTGAAGATAATAGGCCTTTGTTTATTGGAGTTTCTGAAATGTTACGTCGCTCCACCGATAACACAGTGCAATTGCTTAAAAGCGATTTGGAAGTCCAGTTAAGTGAATTGGAAGAACAATGGCACTTTGCATCATTGGAGCGTATTTTTATTGAAAATAGAATATACAGAAACATAGAAGAGGAAGAAACCTGGGAAGGCGTTATTAAAGCTATTGACGATGGTTTAAAACCTCACATTACCCATTTAAAAAGGTCAGTAACTGAAGAGGATATCGTCAGGCTAACCGAAATCCGAATTAAAAGAATTTCCAAATTTGACATTGATAAGGCACAACAAAAAATTGAAGCTTTGGAAGGTCAAATTGCTGAAGTTAAACACCATCTGGAACATTTAATCGATTATGCAATTGCCTATTTCAACCGATTAAAAACCAAGTATGGTGAGGGAAAAGAGAGAAAGACCGAAATTCGCGTGTTTGATGATGTTGACGCCACCAAGGTAGTTATAAGAAATACCAAGCTTTATGTTAATAGAGAGGAAGGATTCATAGGGACATCACTCAAACGTGATGAGTATGTGTGTGATTGTAGCGACATAGATGACATCATTGTTTTTACCAAGGAAGGAAAAATGATGGTCACCAAAGTGGACTCTAAAACCTTTGTAGGGAAAGATATTATTCATGTAGCTGTCTTCAAGAAAAAAGACAAACGTACTATTTACAACATGATTTATCGCGATGGCAAAAGCGGGCCGACTTACATCAAACGTTTTGCTGTGACTAGTATCACAAGGGATCGGGAGTATGATTTAACCAATGGAAACAAAAACTCAATGGTTTGGTATTTTTCTGCCAATCCGAATGGAGAGGCCGAAGTTGTCACTATATTCTTAAGACAAGTAGGAAGTATTAAGAAATTGAAATGGGACATGGATTTTGCCGAAATCCTTATCAAAGGAAGAAATTCCAAGGGTAATTTAGTTTCTAAGTATGCGATTAAACGCATAGACCTAAAAGAAAAAGGTGTTTCAACTTTAAAACCTAGAAAGATTTGGTTTGATGACACCGTACAAAGACTTAACGTGGATGGAAGAGGGGATTTACTGGGTGAATTTAGAGGAGAAGACCGAATATTGGTAGTTACCCAATCTGGACTAGTAAAAACCATTATCCCTGAAATGACAGCTCACTTTGAAGATGACATGATTGTGATTGAAAAATGGATACCTAACAAACCACTTTCTGTTATTTATTATAATGGCGAACGCGAACTTTATTACGTTAAACGCTTTTTGATTGAAAATGAAGGTAAGGAAGAGAGCTTTTTGCCAGATCATCCAGAGACTAAATTAGAGATTGTTTCGACTGATTGGCGTCCTTTGGCTGATATAGAATTTACTAAAGAACGAGGAAAAGATAGAAAACCTAACTTAGAATTAGATCTTGAAGAATTTATTTCAATAAAGGGAATTAATGCCATTGGAAATCAACTTACTAAGGAAAAAATAAATCAAGTAAGCTTATTAGAACCTTTGCCTTATGAAGCTCCAGAGGAGGTTCACGCTGATGATCTTGAAGTCATCGATGAAGAGGAACTGAATAATAATTCAGAAACAGGTACTGCTAGTAACACCAACAACTCTGTAAATTCAGAAAGTGATTCGGATGCAGATGAGGAGGGGCAAACTAGTCTTTTCTAGGATTGGATTTGGATTTCTTTTGAATTCTAAAGTTGATAAATTCCACCAATAGCGAAAAGGCTATGGCAAAATAAAGATATCCCTTAGGTATAGCTCCCACTTCCTGATCAAAGAATGTCGTTTGGGAAAGATGTGCGGCCTCGGTAATCAGCATAAAACCTATCAATATCAAGAAAGCCATCGCAAGGACCTGCATGCTAGGATGATTATCAATGAATTTTCTAATGGGATTGGCAAATGCTATCATGATGAAGATAGAAATCATCACTGCTATAATCATTAGGGTTAAGGCGTAATTGTGATTGGGATGAATGCCATTGGTCATTCCTACAGCTGTTAAAATAGAGTCGATGGAAAAGATAAAATCGATTAATAGGATTTGTGTTATGGCTTGTTTTAGAGAATTAACTTTCTTTTCTTTTAATTCGGAAGTATCGTGTTCAGGAGATTCAACTTTTTCTTTTATCTCTGAAGTACTCTTATAAATCAAAAATAGGCCACCCACAAAAAGAATGATGGCTTGCCAGCTAACTCCCATATGTAACCATTCCAAATCAAGAGTGTAAAATGGCTCTTTTAAACCAATTAAAAACGAAACACAAAAAAGAAGAATAATACGCTGAACCATTGCTAAAATAAGTCCAATATTGGTTGCTTTAGCTCTTTGGTTTTCTGGCAATTTATTGGCTGTTATTGAAATAAACACGATATTATCAATACCCAAAACTATCTCAAGAAAGGTCAAGGTCAATAACGCTATAATAGCATCTCCAGAAAACAAGAATTCCCACATATTATTCTATTTTAAAGGCTACTCCACGCTGTTTCTGTCTTTCTCCTACATAAGAATACTCGAAGGTGTAGCTGCTATCGGTGGTTGTCAAAATTTTTAGGTGGATATCCTTTCTTTCTGCCATATTTTTGGGGTTAATGGTTTTAAAAACAACTTCACAATCATTAATCCACCTGACGTTGGAAGAGTCTATCTTATTATCGTAGGTTTCCACCTGAAGTGTTTTGGTTCTAGTAAATTCAGATTTGAAAGTTTTTCCATTTAGAATAATCTCACTTCTAAAAGTGCCAATTTGAAAATCGGAGCAATGTCTTTCCGTTTCATAACAACCTGATAAGGTTATCAATATCAAAAGAAGGGAAGAGTAAAAATAATGTTGTTTAATCATTTGCCAAAAATAGCAAATTTCGGTATCTATGTGAATATTGATTCCTTGAAAATCCGTTAACTATTTTCTTTATAAATCTATCTTAAAGTTTTTTTAACTTCTTTTGATTTATGCTATTTTGCAGTGAAATAAGTTTTGAACTTTACCTTAAGAAATTTCCGTTTTTTATGCGATCTATATCCCATCTACTGTTTGTAGTCTTTTTGTTTTCACATACTGTTTTTTCCCAAACCAAATTGCCTCTTTTAACACAAGATGCAGAGGCACAACAAACATGGGTAGATAGTGTTTATCAACAGATGACTTTAGATGAAAAGATAGGCCAATTGTTTATGGTGCAAGCATTCTCAAATAAAGGGGAAGCTCATGAAAAAACGATAATCAACCAAGTCAAGAATTTACATATTGGCGGTATCATTTTTTCAACAGGCGACCCAAAAAGTCAAGCCGTTTTTAACAATAAATTACAAGCAACTGCCAAATTACCTTTGCTTATTGGAATGGATGCCGAATGGGGTTTGAGCATGCGATTAAAAGAAACTTATGCCTTTCCGTGGAATATGACACTTGGGGCGATAGAAGATAATACTTTAGTCAAATTGACTGGTCGCCACATTGGGGAACACTGCAAACGATTAGGGGTACATTTCAATTTTGCTCCCGTTGTTGATATTAACACCAACCCCAAAAACCCCATTATTGGAAATCGATCATTTGGTGAAGATCGTGACAATGTAACAACCAAGGCACTTGCCTTTATGCAAGGAATGCAAAGTGCTGGAGTGCTAGCCAATGCCAAACACTTCCCTGGTCATGGCGACACAGAAACCGATTCCCATAAAACGTTACCGAGTATTAGTTTTTCAGAAAAACGAATTGATTCGGTAGAATTATACCCTTACAAACGATTGATTAAAGAAGGTCTAGCTAGCGTTATGGTTGCTCACCTGAATGTACCTTCTTTAGAGCCTCGAGATGGGTACCCATCTTCCATATCGCACAATATTGTTACGAACATCCTAAAAAATCGATTAGGGTTTGAAGGTTTGATATTTACCGATGCTTTAGGAATGAAAGGTGCTTCTAATTTTAGTAGTCCAGGTGATGTAGATTTAGCAGCATTCTTGGCAGGGAATGATGTGCTTTTAATGTCTGAGGATGTTGGGAAAGCAGTGGAGAAAATTAAAGAAGCTTTAAATCAGAAAACAATTTCCGAAGAACGTTTGGCTTACTCAGTAAAGAAGATTTTAATGGCCAAGTATAAAGTAGGTTTAAATCATTTTAAGCCTGTTGAATTGGAGCATTTGAATGAAGATTTAAATCGATTAGAAGATGATCTTTTATCTGAAGAATTATTTGAAAATGCGATTACTGTAGTTAAAAATAAAGCTGATCTTTTACCATTAAGACAGTTAGAAACCAAATCTGTAGCCTACGTCCCAATGGGTGATGAGTCAGGCTCAGATTTTTTAAAAGAACTACAAAAATATACCAAGGTTCATGAAATTAAATCAGACAATTTAGATGATTTAATCACCAAGTTATCTGGCTATAATACCGTGATTATTGGATTTCATAGATCTAATGATACGCCATGGAAAAGTTACAAATTCACAGACAAAGAATTGGTTTGGCTGTATGAGATTGCTAGAACTAATAGGGTGATTCTAGATATTTTCGTTAAACCATACGCACTTTTAGACTTATCTACTATTGAGAATATCGAGAGTATCGTGGTAAGCTATCAAAATAGTAGGATTGCTCAAGAAAAATCAGCCCAACTTATCTTTGGATCCGTCGGGGCAAAAGGACATTTACCAGTATCCGTTGGAAATGGCCTAAACGTAGGAACCGGTATTGAGTACAACGACATTCTAAATTTAAGTTATGGTTTACCAGAGCGTGTTGGAATGAGTTCTGAAAAATTGGAAAAAATAGATTCCCTAGCTCAGTACGCTATTGACAATAAAATGACACCTGGAATTCAAGTGCTTGTTGCCAGAAAGGGAAAGGTGATTTACAATAAAAATTTCGGGAATCACACCTATGCAGCCGATTCAAAAACAGTGGCTTTTGATGATGTATACGATGTAGCTTCGTTAACCAAAATTTTAGGAACTTTACCCCTTATTATGGAACTCGTGGAAAAGGGTGTCATAACCTTAGATACCAAACTTTCTAAGTTACTTCCTGAATATGAAGATTCAAACAAAGCTAACATCACCATTAAACAAATGCTATCGCATTATGCCCGTTTAAAACCTTGGATTCCGTTTTATTACGCTACCTTAGATCCTGATACAAAGCGACCTAGTCACAAATATTATTCAACTAAATTTTCTAAAGGATTTACCGTAAAAGTGGCTAATGAGCTTTACATGAGAACGGATTACAAAGACAGCATACAAGGAATTATAAAAGACACAGAACTATTAAACCGTTTGAAATATAGGTATAGTGATTTGCCATATTATATACTCAAGAAGTATTTAGAAACCTACTACGATAAAGGATTAGATGAATTGGTACAGGATCATTTTTATCAATCTTTGGGAGCCAATTACACTACTTACAATCCAAGTGTCAAGTTTAGTTCCAAAAAAATTATCCCTACAGAAGTAGATGACTACTACCGTTATCAAGAAGTGCATGGGTTTGTCCATGATATGGGAGCTGCTATGGAGGGGGGTGTTGGTGGACATGCTGGAATATTCAGTAATGCCAATGATGTAGCCAAAATCATGCAGATGTATCTTCAAAAAGGATTTTATGGTGGGAAACGTTATTTTAAACCAGAAACAATTGATAAATTTAATACCTGTTACTATTGTGATGATGATAATAGAAGAGGAATTGGATTTGACAAACCTCAATTGGGAGATGAGGGTCCAACTTGCGGCTGTATTTCAATGACCAGTTTTGGTCACTCAGGATTTACCGGTACTTATGCATGGGCAGATCCAGAGGAAGAAATTGTATATGTGTTCTTGGCAAATAGAACCTACCCAAAAGCAGATCAAAATCTGCTATTGAGAGCTAATATTAGAACTGACATTCAACGCTTCATATACGAAGCTATAGAAGATTAATCAATGAATATAGGTATTGTATGCTATCCAACTTTTGGAGGCAGTGGCGTAGTAGCTACAGAATTAGGAATTGAATTATCCAAACGCGGACATGAAGTCCACTTTATTACATACAAACAACCCGTAAGGCTTGAATTATTAGGCAACAATGTACATTTTCATGAAGTTAATGTGCCACAGTACCCTTTGTTTCATTATCAGCCTTATGAACTGGCTTTGTCCAGTAAGTTAGTAGACATGGTCAAGCTCCATGGTATTGATATTCTTCATGTGCATTATGCCATTCCACATGCCTATGCGGCATATATGGCGCAAAAAATGTTAATGGAAGAAAATATTTATGTGCCCATAGTTACAACGTTACATGGCACAGATATCACCCTAGTAGGGAGTCATCCCTTTTATAAACCAGCGGTTACTTTCAGCATCAACAAATCAGATGCTGTAACTTGTGTTTCTGAAAGTTTGAAAGAAGACACCTTGCGTTTGTTTGACATTAAAAATGACATACAGGTTGTAACCAATTTTATTGACATTGATAAGGAACGTCATGCCTTCACTGATTGTCAAAGAGCGATGATGGCAAGGGATAATGAAAAAATAATTACCCATGTGAGTAACCTAAGAAAGGTGAAGCGAATCACGGATGTTATTCAAGTTTTTTATCGCATTCAAAAAGTAATTCCAGCACGTTTAATGTTGGTTGGAGAAGGTCCTGAAAAGGAAAATGCCGAAAATTTGGCAGATGAATTAGGTATTGGACCGAAAGTGGTGTTTTTAGGAAACAGCAACGAGGTAGACCGCATTTTAGGCTATTCTGATTTGTTCCTTTTACCTTCAGAAACTGAAAGTTTTGGTTTGGCCGCCTTGGAAGCTATGGCAGCTGGAGTCCCTGTTATTTCAAGTAATTCTGGAGGAATTCCAGAGGTTAACAAGCATGGATATTCTGGTTTTTTAAGTGATGTAGGGGATGTAGATGACATGGCCAAACATGCACTTACCATCTTGAAAGACCAAAAGACACTGGATAAATTTAAACATCAAGCTGAAATGCAAGCTAGTCAATTTGACATTCACAAAATTGTCCCTCAATATGAGGGGATATATGAGGAAACCCTGTCAAAATGCATGCTTTTAAAATAATTTGATTTATGGCGATACTTGGTAATATTATAAAAGGAGTAATTGATTTAAAGGATACTTTTTCTTCAGAAACTAATCACGTCGAGGAGCAAAAAAAAGTTCTAAAAAACTTACTTGAAAAAGCCAAGGACACCGCCTTTGGTCAAGCATATAATTTTGATTCCATTTTGGATTCTGAAGATCCAGGCACATCCTTTACCAAAATACCATATCATGATTACAATAAAATCAATGAAGAATGGTGGCATAAGCTCCAAGAAGGTGTCGAGAACGTAACATGGCCTGGAAATCCAGAATATTTTGCATTGAGTTCTGGCACCACCGGGAAAGTAAGCAAACGTATTCCTGTTACTAATGAGATGATAGAAGCCATCAGGGCTGGAGGCGTTAAACAAGTTTTTGCTCTGACCAATTTTGATTTACCTCCTGACTTTTTTGAAAAGGAAATCATGATGCTGGGAAGCTCTACCGACTTAAGGGAGCGAAAGGAACATTTGGAAGGTGAAATTAGTGGCATTAGCGCTAGCAACATTCCTTTTTGGTTTAGAGGGTATTACAAACCCGGAGAAGATATTGCCAAAATAGACGATTGGGACGAGCGTGTCCAAACTATTGCAGAACGTGCTGCAGATTGGGATATTGGTGCTTTAAGTGGTATTCCTTCTTGGATGGAATTAATGATGGAAAAAGTTATTTCACATAACAAGTTGAACAATATTCATGAAATCTGGCCCAATCTGCAAGTTTATACCTCTGGAGGAGTTGCATTTAAGCCGTATGAAAAAAGTTTTAATGCCTTATTAGGGAAACCCATAACAGTCATAGATACTTATTTGGCTTCAGAAGGGTTTATAGCGTGTCAAACAAGACCTGAGACTCAATCTATGGAATTGATTACAGATAATGGTATTTATTTTGAGTTTGTGCCGTTTGAACCTGAGTACATTCAGCAGGACGGTTCGCTTACAGAAGATGCACCTTCCATAACCTTGGCTGATGTTGAAAATGATAAGGAATACGTCTTAATTATTAGTACCGTAAGTGGGGCATGGAGGTACATCATTGGAGACACCATTGCCTTTACAGATAAAGATCGTGCAGAAATTAAAATTACGGGACGTACCAAATTCTTTCTGAATACAGTAGGGTCTCAGCTTTCTGTCAACAAAATGGATGATGCCATGAGGCATTTGGAAGAAGTTTTTTCTGCAAAAATTCCAGAATATACAATTTGTGCCAAACGAGAAGCGGACGAAGAATTTTATCATTGCTGGTATTTGGGATGTGATATTTCTTCTGAAAAAGCTCAAGAAGTTTCTGAGAAATTAGATGCTTTTTTAAAGGATGCCAACAAAAATTATAAAGTAGCTAGGAGCAAAGCTTTAAAAGGTGTTAAGGTGACTTTGATTTCTCCAGAAAGGTTTTACGATTGGAATGAAAGAAACAAGAAAAAGGGAGGACAAGTTAAGATGGAACGTGTTATGAATGAGGAAAAGTTTAAGACTTGGGAAGAATTTATAGCTGATTATTGATCTCTCTCAGCAACCAAAACCATGATTTCCTCAGGGGATAAATAATATTTTTTGATCCTATTCTTATAGGTTTGATTTATTTCGGCGTGATTTAAAATGAAATTTTTAGTTTTTAAAATATAATATTCCATTCCGTGGTTTACGGCATAAGTATCTGCCATCCTTTCGGCTTCTTTGATGTAGTTTTCCGAAGTGATATATTTTAATCCAAACCAAAGGAGATCCCATTTCGACCGATTTTGATAATCGACTATATGGCCTAATTCATGTCCAATCCAACCTATCAAGACCTCTTTTGGCACTTGAGTAGTCAAAAATTCTTTACCTGAAATTTTAAACCTTCGGCTTATTAAAATAATATATTCTCGCTGTTCACGGTCCTTAAACATGCTCCCAAAAGTTGGTCTGGCCTGCATGGTAGACTTTTTGATATGTTCTTTAAATTTAATTTGAATTTTAATATCCTTTAAGGAAGGATAATAGGATAGCGCTTTTTCAACTTCACTCTTAATTGGATCAGGTGCAGTAATATGGGCATGCATAGTTAATGGAATCAGAATAAAAATAAAAAGATATTTCATATTAACATGGTAATAAAAAAAATGTAAATATGAAAATAAAAATGCACCTCTTACGGGTGCATTTTTATATAATATTATCGGTTTAGAATTGATATCTAACACCTAGTCCTACATCAAAATCTAGGTCGTTATTATCATAATAACTATCCCCAAATCCTAGTTCTGGTCTTAAGTCTAATGACAGTTGTAGCGGGAAATCAAATGAATATTCAATACCCACCGTACCTGCTAAGATGATAAATGCATCTTTGTCATCATGATCATGGAAATTCGGATGATTATAATAATGGTCGTGATCAAAACTATAGGCTGCAAATCCAGCACCAGGACCAGCATACCAATTAAAACCTCCATCTATATTCCAAACCCATTGGTACAAACCTATTAATTTCACACCGTCATAATAATTTCCAGTTCTCCAGCCCAAATCAAATTCCAAACGATTGTTATCACCGATGGCACGTTGGTAGGAAACTTCGGCACCAAAACCATTACTGTCTCCAAGACGGAGTCCGATGGCATTTTTAGAAATTTCCTGAGCTTGAGTGTAACTTGTAAAAGCAACAAAGGCTAATGCAATTAAAATTAGTTTTTTCATAAAATTCGATTAAATGTTTAATGTCAAAATTAAATTATTAAACAATAATTGTGTTAAAAAAAGTGACAATGTTTTGTTAATATTCGTTAAGTAGTCTTAATTTTAAACAATGTAAAAACGCTGAAAGGCCAGTTATATTCTATGATAAAAGAGTATTTAAAAAATCATTTGAAGGGAGAGTACTTTGAGGACAGCTTGATGAAAGCCCTATATGCAACTGATGCTTCCGTGTATAGAAAAATACCTTTAGGGGTAGCATACCCTTTGGAAACGAATGACCTACAAATTTTAATAGAGACTGCTAAAACCTATAAAACGTCGTTAATTCCAAGGACCGCTGGAACCTCTTTGGCGGGACAATGTGTGGGGGAAGGTATTGTGGTTGATGTCTCAAAACATTTCACAAAAATCCTTGATCTTGATCTTCAAAAAAAGCAGGTCACTGTACAGCCAGGTGTGGTAAGAGATACTCTCAATTTATATTTAAAGCCTTATGGTTTGTTTTTTGGCCCCAATACTTCTACTTCTAACAGATGTATGATTGGAGGCATGGTAGGTAATAACTCTTCAGGAACTACTTCCATACAATATGGCGTAACTAGAGATAAGGTCATAAGATTAAAAACCCTTTTGAGTGATGGTTCTGAAGTTACTTTTGAATCTTTATCACCTTCAGAATTTCAAGAAAAATTAAAATTAGAAACATTAGAAGGTGAAATATACAGAACGATTCATTCGGAGTTATCCAATCCTGAAAACCAAACTAGAATAATTGCAGAATTTCCAAAACCTCAGATACATCGAAGAAATACAGGCTACGCCATTGATGAGCTTCTAAAATCGCATGTTTATACCGAAGAAGGAGACATGTTTAACATGTGTAAATTACTGGCTGGTAGTGAAGGCACCCTGGCTTTTACAACTGAAATCACCTTGCAACTTGATGATATACCTCCCAAGGAAAGCGTTATGATTGCCTGCCACTTCAATAGTATTTCTGATTGTCTTAATGCTGTGGCACCTTTAATGAGTCATAATCTCCACACCTGTGAGATGATGGATAAAACCATCCTTGATTTAACTAAACACAATAAGACGCAGCAGGAAAATAGACGTTTCATAGTAGGAGACCCCATGGCTATTCTTATGTGTGAACTCCGAGCCACTTCTAAGGAGTCATTGGAACTTCAAACAAAGGAATTATTAGACCTCATTGATGCACAAGGAATAAGTTATGCTCATCCTATTCTGCAAGGAGAAAATATAGATAAAGCCTTGGAATTGCGAAAAGCCGGATTGGGATTGTTGGGGAACATGGTAGGTGATAAAAAATCTGCTGCATGTATTGAAGATACAGCCGTAGCTTTGGAAGATTTATCAAGTTATATTGAAAGTTTCACCAAATTAATGGACGGATTTGGCCAGAAAGCTATCTATTATGCTCATGCTGGTGCCGGAGAATTGCACCTAAGACCCATTTTGAATCTAAAGAAAAAAGAAGATGTTGTCCTTTTTAGGGAAATCACCACCGCTGTTGCCAAATTGGTTAAGAGCTACCAAGGCTCAATGAGCGGCGAACATGGTGATGGTATCGTGAGAGCTGAATTTATACCCCTTATGATTGGCGAATTAAATTATGGCATTTTAAAGAGAATTAAATCAGCGTTTGATCCAAATCACATATTTAATCCTGGTAAAATAGTGGATGCCTATCCAATGGATGCCTCGTTAAGATTTGAAGCGGATAGGGTAGAACCCGAAATCAAAACCATTTTGAATTTCGAAACTTCTCAAGGCATATTACGTGAAACTGAAAAATGTAATGGTTCTGGAGATTGCAGAAAACCACAGGATTTTGGTGGGGTGATGTGTCCTAGTTATCGTGCCACTAGAAATGAAAAGGATACGACTAGAGCTAGGGCTAATGCTTTACGAGAGTTTTTAACCCAATCAGAGCAATCAAATAGATTTGACAATAAAGAACTAAAAGATGTATTTGACCTTTGTCTTAGCTGTAAAGCTTGTACTAGCGAATGCCCGAGCAGTGTAGATGTAGCTAGTTTAAAAGCCGAGTTTTTATACCAGTACCACCAACAAAACGGTTGGTCTCTTCGGGATAAGGTATTTGCGCGAAACAACCAATTTAACCAGTTTGGAAGTATATTTCCAAGGATGACCAATTGGATGTTTTCTAATACAATTACCTCTAGTTTTATTAAATCAAGCTTAGGAGTAGCTAGAGAACGAACACTTCCTGAAATATCAACTAAAAGTTTATATAAGTGGTTTCAAACAAATAAAAATAAAATAGTTACAGAAAATTATATTAAGGAAATTTATCTGTTCAACGATGAATTCACGAACCATTTGGATACTTCCATTGGGATAGACGCTATAGACGTTTTAACTCGTTTGGGATACAAAGTGAACTTGGTTCAAAATGAAGAATCAGGACGAGCCATGATTTCAAAAGGATTTTTAAAAGAAGCTAAAAATCTGGCTGACGGAAATATTTTGTTATATAAAAATTTGGTTAGTGAAGAGAAGCCGTTAATAGGTATTGAACCCTCAGCCATTTTAAGTTTTAGGGATGACTATTTAAGACTTGCAGATGATTTGGATACCGCAAAGACCTTGGCAAAACATACTTTTTTATTGGAAGAATTTCTAAGTAATGAGATAGCTATTGGTAACATTAGTCCCAATCAATTTACCAAGGAATCCAAAACTATCAAATTTCATGGGCACTGTCACCAAAAGGCCTTAAGCAATCAAATTCACTCTTTTAATATCCTTAATCTTCCAGAGAATTACAAAGTCACCATTATCAATAGCGGGTGTTGTGGTATGGCCGGAAGTTTTGGATATGAGAAGGAACACTATGAAACTAGCATGAAAGTAGGAGAGAATTCATTGTTTCCAACTATTAGAAGAAGTGATGAGCAGGTGGTTATTGCCGCAAATGGCACAAGTTGTAGACATCAAATTAAAGACGGAACTAAAAGGGAAGCAAAACACCCAATAAGCATTCTAAAAGAAGCCCTAATCTGATTTTTTATCTTTTTTAGGGTTTTTAACAACCGTAATGGCGGCAATTAAATCTGAGAACTCCATTTCTTTGACATCTTCATCCATGAAAAAGGGCGTTAATTTGTCATGATTGTAGTTATAAATTTTCCAACGTTTAAATTGATATTCTAAAGCAGTAAAATTTTCCACCCAATCACCAGAATTCAGGTAAGTAGTCTGTCCTAATTTATTCTCCTTAACTAACATTTTAGGTTGATGAATATGTCCGCATATCACATAATCATAACCATTTTCAATAGCCAAATCAGAAGCCACAGACTCAAAATCCTGAATATATTTGACGGCTCTTTTAACAGAACTCTTGATCCTTTTTGAGAGGGAGTATTTTTCTTTTCCGACATGTTCTAACCCCCAATTAACCAATCGATTTATCAATATCAGTAGGTCATAACCGTAACCTCCCAGTTTGGCGAGCCATTTAGCATTTTGAATAGAAACATCAAAAACATCACCATGGAAAAACCAAGCTTTCTTCCCATCAAGGTTCAAAACGATTTTATCAACTATGGATATATTTCCAATACTAGTCCCACTAAATTTCCGGAGCATTTCATCATGGTTTCCTGTAATATAGATGACTTCGACACCATCAGATGCAAAATCCATGATCTTCTTGATTACTTTTAAGTGGGATTTTGGAAAATAACGTTTACTAAACTGCCATATATCAATAATATCACCATTAAGAATAAGTTTCTTTGGCTGAATACTGTTGAGGTAAGTGAGTAGGTGTTTGGCATGACATCCATAAGTTCCCAAATGGACATCTGATATGACTGCTATTTCTACTTTCCGTTTAAGTTTCAAAAGGGTGTATTATTTTATGTTACAAATTACTTGGTCTAATATTAATTAATCATTATGCGTCAATTAATTAACTGTGAGTAATTTGTTAAGGAATTGTAATCTAAAAACGCTTTTTGTAGTGATGTTAGGTATCAGAGTGTTTTTGTAATCTGTAATAATACCGTTACATTAGCAAAAATTAAATTGTATGGCAGGAAATTCCTTTGGAAACGTATTCAGGATTACCACCTTTGGAGAATCACATGGAGTCGCAATAGGCGGAATCATAGATGGTTGTCCTCCGGGAATTGAATTGGATTTTGAGGCAATTCAAAAGGAGTTGGACAGACGGAAACCTGGACAATCTGATATTGTAACTCAAAGAAAAGAACCAGATGCGGTAACATTTTTGTCTGGAATTTTTGAAGGTAAAACGACAGGAACCCCCATTGGATTTTCAATTGAAAACACCAATCAAAAATCTAAGGATTATTCACACATCAAAGATGTATATAGACCAAGTCATGCCGATTATACCTACGACCAAAAATATGGTTTTAGAGATTATCGAGGGGGAGGTCGCAGTTCTGCAAGAGAAACTGCCAGTAGGGTTGTAGCCGGAGCCATAGCAAAACAAGTCCTTAATCAAGTAAAGATTAATGCATATACCTCTTCTGTGGGCAACATCTTTCTTGAAAAACCCTATCAAGCTTTAGATTTTTCTAAAATTGAAGACAATGCAGTGAGGTGTCCAGACCCAGAGGTAGCCCAAACAATGATTAATAGGATTAAAGAGGTCCGTAAAGCTGGAGATACCATTGGAGGAACCATTACCTGTGTTCTTCAAAATGTACCTATTGGATTGGGAGAGCCCGTATTTGATAAATTACATGCCGAATTGGGAAAAGCAATGCTTTCAATCAATGCTGTGAAAGGATTTGAATACGGAAGTGGTTTTTGTGGCGCGCAGATGTTAGGTAGTGAGCACAATGATGCATTTAATGTTGATGGCACAACCAAAACCAATTTATCAGGTGGTGTTCAAGGCGGTATCAGCAATGGGATGGACATCTATTTTAGAGTGGCTTTTAAACCAGTGGCGACACTCATCCAGAAACAAGAAACCATAGATAATGAAGGTAACTTAGTAGAAATGCAGGGGAAGGGAAGACACGACCCATGTGTTGTTCCAAGAGCTATCCCCATTGTTGAAGCCATGGCAGCTCTTGTTTTGGCTGATTTCTATTTACAAAACAAAGTTTACAAATAAGATTTTATGAAGAAACTAGCATTGCATTGGCAAATCCTTTTAGGAATGGTATTAGGTGTTGTATTTGCCCTAATTATGACCAATTTTGAATGGGGTAGCCAATTTGTAACCGATTGGATTAAACCCTTTGGGAATATTTTCATTAACCTTTTAAAATTGATTGCTGTTCCGTTAATACTTGCGTCACTTATCAAAGGTGTTTCAGACTTAAAGGATATTTCAAAATTGTCTAAAATGGGAGGTCGAACGATTGTAACCTATATTATTACAACCGTTGTTGCAGTTTCAATTGGGTTAAGCATTGTAAACATCATCCAACCAGGAAAGACCATTACCGAAGAAACCCGTACTGAGCTTACTGAAAGTTACAAAGGTGATGCAGATTCAAAGATTTCTGCAGCCAACGAACAAAAAAATGCGGGTCCTTTAAAAGCTCTGGAAGATTTGGTCCCAAGTAATATTTTTAATGCAGCAAGTGATAATGGCAATATGCTTCAGGTTATTTTCTTTGCTATCTTTTTTGGCATTGGACTTATTCTTATTCCAGAAGAACATTCCAAACCTGTTAAAGCCTTTTTTGATGGCTTTAATGAAGTCATTCTAAAATTAATTGATATTATCATGCTGGGGGCGCCCTATGGCGTTTTTGCCCTTTTGGCTGCCTTAGTTGTAGAGGCTCCAAGTGCCGATTTGTTTAAAGCGCTAGCATGGTATGCTTTATGTGTTGTTTTTGGTTTGTTTTTAATGTTGTGCTTTTACACGTTAATTGTATGGATTTTCACCAAAAAAACACCTTCCTTTTTTATAAATGGTATTTCACCCGCCCAACTTTTGGCCTTTTCAACGAGTAGTAGTGCCGCAACCTTACCTGTTACCATGGAAAGGGTAGAAGAGCACTTGGGAGTGGAAGAAGAGGTTACTAGTTTCGTGTTGCCCATAGGAGCCACAATTAACATGGATGGAACCAGTTTATATCAAGCTGTAGCTGCTGTATTTATAGCTCAGGCTTTTGGTATGGATTTAAGCTTTAGTGTTCAAATGGGAATTATTGCAACGGCCACTCTTGCATCAA
Source organism: Mangrovimonas sp. CR14 (assembly GCF_011764015.1). Taxonomy (NCBI): domain Bacteria; kingdom Pseudomonadati; phylum Bacteroidota; class Flavobacteriia; order Flavobacteriales; family Flavobacteriaceae; genus Mangrovimonas; species Mangrovimonas sp. CR14. The sequence continues at coordinate 124,173 of NZ_JAAFZY010000003.1, forward strand.
TAGGTAGTGCAGCAGTACCTGGAGCCGGTATGGTAATGCTTGTTATTGTTTTGGCTCAAGCAGGAATCCCTGAAGCAGGTTTAGCACTTATATTTGCTGTAGATAGACCATTAGATATGTGTAGAACCACCGTTAATGTAACTGGTGATGCTGCTGTTTCAATGTTAGTAGCTAAATCAGTTGGAAAACTTGGTGAGCCTCATGAAAAAAAATGGGATGACAATTACAAATCCGAATAGATAGTTTATGCTACAAGTTTCATCTCCATTAGTTTCAATAAAATGGCTAAAAGAACATTTGAATCATCCTGATTTGGTGATTTTAAATGCTTCCTTAGGGAAACCACAAACTGATTCTACAAATATCATCTCTGAAATGCAAATTCCTAAAACTCGTTTGTTTGATATAAAAACGAGATTTAGTGATGGTACCGCTCCCTTTCCCAATACGTTTCCAAGTTTGGAGCAATTTGTAACTGAAGCAAAATCTTTAGGGATTAGGGATAACAGTTGTATTATTGTTTTAGATGAACAAGGTATCTATTCAAGTGCCAGAGTCTGGTGGATGTTTAAAGCTTTTGGACATACTAATGTGGCCGTATTAAATGGTGGATTACCTTCTTGGAAAAAAGCTGGATTTGGGTTGGAACCATATGAAGATTATACTGGAACCATTGGCGATTTCTCAGCAAAACTCGATCCTTCTTTCATGGCCTTTTTTAAGGATATGGAAGATATGGTTCATAATAAATCACATACTATTGTAGATGCCCGTTCTGAAAGTCGATTTCTTGGCTTAGAAGAAGAACCAAGGGCTGGGTTACGTGCTGGAAATATTCCTACTTCGAAAAATTTACCATTTGAAAATCTTTTGGAGAATGGAGAGTTTAAATCTAAAGAGGTTCTGAAAAAGTTATTTGATACAGTGGCCGAACAAGACAAACCCATGGTTTTTAGTTGTGGATCTGGTATTACTGCTTGTATATTAGCTCTTGGGGCAGAAATGATTGGTTATAAAGAATTATCTGTATATGATGGCTCTTGGACAGAATGGGGAACTTTGGTGAAATAGGAAATGAAAAGCCTCAGAGTATGTCTTGTCTAACAGCACTTCTCAACACTGTAACTCAAATCAAGGGTAGACTTTCAAGATTTGAGAATTGGTTCTATCCTAACTAACGGAAGTTAGGGGCCAATTAACTTATGCTCTAAGGCTTTATTTCAATTCTAATTTACTTTTGAATCTTAAATTTTGAAACCATAATTGAGGGAATTGGACCTTTGAGTTAGGGAAGTGGTAAATTTAATGAGTAAACGTGGTTTATAAATAGAACTTTCAAAACCAGATCATTAATGCATTTCACGGAATTTTTTTGCACAAAATTTTAACAAAACAAATTTTTTGGTCACTTTATCGAAAATTACGCAATATTGTGAGGATGTTTGCTATGTTTGATACCGGTTAGTAAAATAAACTTAGTGCTATAACTACGTATTTTAGTTTTAATTTTTTGGTAAGTTATTAAGTTTAAAAAGGTCTTGCATATCCCAAGACCTTTTTTTTTATTCTATAAATTTGGCTTTTAATTCTGGTGTAGGAATCATACAAGATTCTTTTTTTCCAAACCAAGTGTACCTGTTCCTGGCAATAAAATCATAAACGGTATCCCTTATGAGTTTTGGAAGAATGATAAAGCTTGCAAGAATATTTATTGGAAATTTTAGTTTGGATGCTATTTTAAGGGCAGCCGTTGATTTGTAAAATACCCCTTCATTCTTTCTGAATAAAATAATGGAGTCTATTTTTTGAGTATCAATACCAAACTGTTCAATGATACTTTGAGAGAGTTCACTTTGTAAAGGTGTAAACAAAAACGTATTATGTTTGTCGTGCTTAATGATAAACTGTATGGAGCTATCGCAAAGGTTACAAACACCATCAAATAAAATCAACTCTTTATGTTCTGGGATTTCAATCATTTTGCTTTTACGGCCTCAACCAATTCCAATTGTTCCAAACTTACATTGGTCGTGAAAAGCCCATAATTAACAACTGCTTTATTCTTTTCTATTTTATCAATGCTACCAACGGCCCGTCCATCTTCTAATCTAACACGGTCCCCAACCTTTAATTTTGGTCTAGCTTTTGGTTTTGAAGCTTCTACTTGGGCCTTTTTCTTTTCCTCTTTTTTCTTTTGTCGAATCACTTCAACTTTCTTTTCAGCCTCTTTTTGAACTTTTTGGGCTTTCGATTTTTCTACTTGAGCCTCTTTCTTTGTTTTCTTTTTACGTTTGGAATTTTCAATTTGAACCAATTTAAACAATTCGTTCATTAAATCTCTTTTCTGTTTGTTGTTGAAATAGGTTTCAGCCAAACCATCTAGCTTTTGACCTAAGTAAATCAAGCGCTGATTTGTATCGTATAACTCTTGGTAGTCCTCCAGTTTTCTCTGAATTCTCTGGTTGGTCTCTTCAAGCCTTTCTGCTTCATTAAGTTTTTTAATTTCATTTTGCTTCAGGGAACGTTCCGTTTTTTCCAATTTGGATCGCTCCTTTTGAAGTTTGGCAATGGTTTGATCAAATCGCACCTTTCCTCGCTCAATCTTTTTCTTGGCTTTATTAATAAGGCTATATGGGATACCATTTTTTTGAGCCACTTCAAAGGTAAAAGAACTCCCAGCTTGCCCTATAACTAATTGGTACATGGGCTCCAAGGTCTTTTCGTCAAAAAGCATGTTGGCGTTTTTCATGTGAGGTAACTCATTAGCCAATATTTTTAAATTGGAATAGTGTGTTGTAATAATTCCAAACGCTTCTCTTCCGTAGAATTCTTCTAAAAATGTTTCAGCCAATGCTCCTCCCAATTCAGGATCACTCCCAGTTCCAAATTCATCAATCAAGAAAAGGGTGTTATCGTTACACTTTTTCAAGAAATAATTCATTTGTTTCAAGCGATAGGAATAAGTACTCAGATGATTTTCAATAGACTGATTATCGCCAATATCACTCAAAATCCTATCAAAAATACATACAGAGCTTCTTTCATGGACGGGAATAAGCATCCCACTTTGCAACATAACCTGCAAGAGACCAATTGTCTTCAATGTGATACTTTTTCCTCCTGCATTTGGTCCGGAAATGACAATTATTCGGCTTTCCTGATCTAAATAAATACTCTGTGGATATGTTTTTACATCCTTTTTTTTATTGGTAAGATATAATAGCGGATGATAAGCATCCTTGACATCGTATACTCTTTCTTGGTTTATGGTTGGCAGGACACCATTCATGGATTCTGCATATTTAGCCTTAGCAGATATGACGTCCATTTCAGTTAAAAAAATCTGGTATTGAATTAAAAGCTCTCTGTAAGGTCTAATAAAATTGGTGAGTTCCTTCAAAATTCGAGTAATCTCTTCTTTTTCTTCATACTCTAAATTGTTGAGTTCCCTCGTAAATCGTAACGTATCTTCAGGTTCAATGTAAACAATGCTTCCAGTTTTACTTCCTCCCAGTATGGATCCTCTTACCTTTTTTCTATGCATAGCCTTAACAGCCAACACTCTTTTGTTATCAACTACAGTTTCCCTAATATCATCCAAAAGATCTTGGGAGCTATAGTTATTAAGAGCTGTTGTAAAGCTTTGATTGATGCTTCCTTTTACTTTATTAATTTGTTGTCTTAAATCATAAAGTAGGGGTGATGCTGAATTTTTAATATCTCCAAATCGATCAATTACGGCATCTATTTTATTAATAATTGCTTTTGTAACCTCAATTTGAGAAGCCTTGGCATTTAAATGAATATAATATTCATGGAATTTATCTAAGAATACAATGATACTATTGGAAGTAGCTGAAAGGGAACTTATTTTTCTAATACTGCTAACCTCCAGAAAGGAATTTTCAATATTTAATAGTCTTATTTCTTTTGTAATAGGCTCAAATCCATGATTGGGAATGCGGTTTTCATTTTCATAGGATGCTAAAAATTCATTGGTCAGATTCAGACTCTCCAAAACCGCTTCTTGAGTTTTTTCTGGAGATATGGCCATACAAGCTTCCCGGCCAAGAGATGTAATAGCATAATCACTGACTTGTTCTAGAACTTTATAATATTCTAAATCCTGTAATGTTTTTTTATGGATATGAATCATTGAAATCTTAAGTATACAATGATGCAAAAGTAAGACTTAAAGGTAAAAAAGTTAACTTTTGGAAAAAGTAATCCGTGAATTCTAAACTAGAATTTAAAAAAAGTGCTTTAAAGACCTTAAAAAAGGTTTAGGCATTATCAACAACCAATAAAGGCGGATAACTTTCCTCTTTATGTTCCCTAATAATAAGGGGAGGATTACTTTTTTTTCTTTTAGTGTTAGTTTTGTTGGAACTAAAAAATAACAATAAAAAATTAATGCCTACTAGCATTAGTAGAGTTAGGGTAATGATTAATAGCATAGCTTATTCTTTTTACAAAGAATATCAAAAGTAGACGATTTAATTTAAAATTGCTAAAGAAAAGTTAAAGAATTGATTTTCATTCTGAAAGCAAATGAATTATTAAAATAAATAAATGGAAGCTATTAACCATAACATAGTGATTATCATTAAAATAAACAACAGAGGCAAGCAAAATTTCAACCATCTATCAAAACCAACTTTAACAATGGCTAAAGAAGCTAAAATCAATCCTGTCGGATTTATAAATGCAAATAATCCCATGCCATATTGGTAGCAATTTACAATTACTTCTCTTCCAAATCCCACATTATCAGCTAAAGGTGACATGATAGGCATGGTCAAGACTGCCATTCCAGATGAACTTGGGATAAAAAATGACAGACCGCTATAAATAAACAGCATTACATTTGCAAAAACGCCTTTGTTCATACCACCAGTAACATTACTGGCATGGTAAAGTAAAGTATCTGAAACTAATCCTTCATCTAATAAAACAGAGACTCCTCGAGCAATTCCTATAATTAAAGCAACTCCCAATAAATCGGAAGCGCCATTGACAAAGGTTTCAACAAATTCAACCTCCTTCATTTTTGAAATGAAACCAATAATAATGGCTCCAGCTAAGAAAACGGCAGTCATTTCTTCAAACCACCAACCAAAAATGGAGACACCTAATATCATAATGATAAAGCAAAGTGCAAAAACAGCCAAAATAAAAAGTAATCTAGGCGTTAGTTTCAAGTCTGAAGTTGATTTGATTGCGAAAAGGGCACTTATTTCTTCCCTTTGATCTGAAATTATGGAAAGTTGGGGATCATTCTTCACCTTTTTGGCATATTTAAGAATATAAAGAATGCAAATCGTAGTTCCTATCACCCAAAATATAGCTCTTGGGATGAGTCCTGTTGTCCAACTGATACCCGCAGAATCTGATGCTATAATGGTACTAAAAGGATTGATTGTGGAACACATAGTTCCTATGGAAGTCCCTAAATAAATAGCTGCTAGGGGCACCATAGCATCGTATTTTGCGGCTAAAAACATGGGGATTAAAATGGGGTAGAAGGCAATGGTTTCTTCAGCCAATCCGAATGTGGTTCCACCAATAGAAACTAGGGTTGTCACTAAAATTATTAAAACATATTCATGTCCTTTCAAGGAATTTGCTAACTTACTAATTCCAGCATCAAAAGCACCTGTCTTATTCATTATGCCTATAAGACCTCCTATTATTAGGACTAAAAAAATAATATCTGCACCTTGAATAATCCCCTTTACCGGAGCCATTATAAATTCAATTGGTCCTTGAGGATTAGCGATTACTTCTTTATAAGTTCCAGGAATAGCAATAGGTTTGTAAATATCTCCAGAGGTGAACTTTTCAATAGGAATTTTTACATTTAATTCTTCAAGCGTACTCTGAGAAGCTTCCAACTGGGTGGTTTTAGTTAATCCTATTTGGCTAAAAACGCCTTTTTCTGAATCAAAAACCAACGTATCATATTTTCCAGCTGGAATCAACCAAGTTAATAAAGCAGAGAACGCACAGATAATCAACAAGATGGTCTGAGCTGTTGGGAATTTAATTTTTTTCAAGGTTGGATGTTTTTAATAAGTTTAAAGATAGTATTAATTTAGTTTCCTAAAATAAGAGGACTTAAAAATGACAGTTCAAATTGAATCCAGCTGGAACGCCTATTTAAATGAAGAATTCGACAAGCATTATTTTAAGGATTTGGTGCGTTTTGTAAAAGACGAATATGCCCATAATACATGTTTCCCTCCAGGAAATCAAATATTTAATGCTTTTGATTTATGTCCGTTTGATCAAGTAAAAGTGGTAATTATTGGTCAAGATCCTTATCATGGTCCAAATCAAGCCCACGGACTTTGTTTTTCTGTAAATGAAGGAATTGTTCACCCACCATCGCTAATTAATATTTTTAAAGAAATTGAATCCGATTTAGAAGTGCCTTATCCTCAAAGTGGAAATTTAACCAAATGGGCTAATCAAGGTGTGTTATTGTTGAATGCTACTTTAACGGTGCGAGCTCATCAAGCTGGAAGCCATCAAAAGAAAGGTTGGGAGTCATTTACCGATGCTGTAATCCAAACAATCAGCAATCACAAAAAAGACGTTGTATTTTTACTATGGGGTGGATTTGCTAAGAACAAAGCGAAACTAATTGATTCCAAAAAACACCATATTCTAACCTCTGGTCATCCATCTCCATTAAGTGCCAATAGAGGCTATTGGTTTGGAAATAAACATTTCAGTAAAACTAACTCCCTGTTGGAGCAAGCTGGCTTTGCGCCTTTGGATTGGTAATTTTAGGTTTGGATAGTAATACAGTAGGTTGATCTGGTGCTTCAGCAGAAACAATTTCTTTTTTTGTGGTTTTATTACAGCTAACTATGAGAAGTAGAAAGTTAAAAGCAACTAATCCCGTTAAAATCAAAACTATCGTGATCAAAATCCCTGTTATTTAAATAAAATAATGTTTACAAATATAATAGATTCATTGAAAAAAACTAAATTTTTTAGACGTACAATTGATTAATCATTAAAACATTGTCCGTTATTCCTTTAAATTGTATAGAATTATCAAATATTAGTTACAATCTTATCATATTCCAAGGTGTCTTCTATGATGTTTAGTGCCTTAAGTTTTCTTTGCACATTTTCAACAGTTTTTTTATCAATAACACTTTGAGACCACTCGGTTAGGGCTAGCCATTCTCTAACATCCTCAATTTTTTGTTCATATCGGTTTGCTATCATTCTATCAATACTGGGAATATCTTTAAATTCTGAAGTGGTATTGTTTATGATATTTAAAATAGTTTGTACATCCGATTTATTTTCTTCCAAGAATTCATTTCTAACAGCAATAACAAAACAAGGCCAAGGAGTAGGGCATTGTCCTATTCTTCTGAAAACACCTTGGTCTACTATAGGCTTTGTTGTAAACTTCTCCCACATAAAATAATCGGCCGTCTCATTTGTCAAACCCTCAATAGCGCCATTCAGATTATCAATAACTTCAAACTGTAAATCGTTTTGAATATCCCATTGATTGTTTTCTGCATTGATATAGGCCATCAAATGTGATCCTGAACCATATCTACTTATTGCAGCTTTAGTGCCTTTCAATTCATCTACTTGATGGAACCTTGAATGACTTGCCACATGAATTCCCCATAACAATGGTGTTTCTACAAAAGTCTGAATGATACTACTAGGATTTCCCTCTACGATATCTTTGATTATACCCTCAGTCAAAATAACAGCTAGGTCCACATCTTTATTTCTCAGGGCTTGACACATATCACCCGTACCTCCGTAGTAATCTTTCCACCTTAGATTAATACCGTTACTTTTATATTCACCATTTTTAAGAGTGAGGTACCAAGCTAAATTGAAATGCTCTGGCACACCACCTATATTAATTGTCTTCATTCACTATTTGATTAAGGGTATATTCAATTAAATTGTTAATTACTTGCCTTGGGTTTTCTGTGAATTCTCCGGTAGCTCGATTAGCGATAATAGCATTTAAGGATACAGCCCTATGACCTAAAAGACGTGCCATTCCATAAATAGCTGCCGTTTCCATTTCCATATTGGTTATTACTAAACCATTATAGTCAAAGGTTGCTAATTTATCATTGAAGGAAGCATCTTGCAATGGTAAACGGAGAACCCTTCCTTGTGGACCATAGAAGCCAACATTGGTTGCCGTAAAACCATCAAAGGTTTTATTTGAAGACAATCTAGTGAACAATTCCCTATGACATTCCACAATGTAAGGTTTCGATTTGTTTTTATCCCAATTTAGATGAGTCATCAAATGCTGAGAAATTTCCGGAAATAAGATATTTTCAGACTGATAAAAATACATCAAACTATCAAAACCCAATCCGAATTCACTGATAACAAAACTATCTACAGGAATATGCTCTTGAAGCGATCCAGAAGTACCAATACGAATGATATCCAAGGACTTTAATTCCTCTTTTACGGTCCTCGTATTAAAATCAATATTGGCTAATGCGTCCAATTCATTTATAACGATATCAATATTATCAGTTCCTATTCCAGTGGAAATAACGGTAATTCGCTTTCCTTTAAACGTACCTGTTTGAGAATAAAACTCTCTTTTATTGACCTTAAATTCGATGTTGTCAAAATGTTGCGCTACCCGCTCCACACGGTTTGGATCGCCAACTACTATTACCGTATCAGCTAATTGTTCTGGTTTTAAATTGATATGGTAAATGCTTCCGTCTGGATTGAGAATGAGTTCAGACTCTTTAATAGGCATTTATAGGAGTTTTTATAAGTTTATTTTCTTTGGTGCTAAATTGAAAATCCAATCTATTGACACCTCCGTAATCTATATTATTGTTAACTTCAGAAGAAAAATTGGTCTGTCGAAGTAAAGCAACATGTCCTTTTCTATTTAGTTTTATTCGTGTTTCTGTTTCATCAAAAAATATCTTCAAATTTTCTATAATCCGATGAAATTGTAAATCTCCATAACCATAGTAACCTTGGTAATTTAGAATATAACCCAACAAATGATGTCTTGATTTCACTTCATTGTCTCTAATGATCACTAAAATATTCTCTTCGATAATACTCAAACCGCTTTTTGACTCAGGGAATCTTTGCAGATGTGCTTTAAGACAATTGGTTAAGTATTGAAAATTTGTGTCGTTTTTTATGATATAAGGTTTGAATAAATTGTGATCCTTACCGCAATAGGTTTTCCATAGGGTAGAAGCCACTTCCATATCATTTTCAGTCAATTTGACCTTATTCTTGTAGTGTTTTAAAAGCTGACTGGCATTCAATTCTCCCAAACCTTTCAAATTGTCCTCGCCTTCAATACGTCCACTACATACCAGATAAAGGGGTAATTTTATTTTCTTTTGCCTAATCACATTGATTGCTGCTAGCATGTTTATATGACAGAAGAGGTCATATTCAAACCACAATACAATTTCTGAATAGTTTTCAGTATTCGATAGTTTATTGATGTCTTCATGGAACTTATCCTTATCCAATTCCAAATTGTAAAACTTGTTAAAGAAATCACTCCTCAACTCCAAAAACTCCTTAGAATCAATTTTTTCAGTTGTAGGACCTTCACATAACATTTCATCCCATGTTAAGTAATCTCCTTGTACCTCTAATTCTAATAATTTTTGAGTTAAGACTGAACCATTTGTGATATGTAGTGTTTCCATTTTTATCCCCCAACTCTTTTTACATTAAAACCTTTATCTTTTAAAATCACCATAATTTTATCGCGGTAGTCTCCCTGAATAATAATTTTATCATCCTTAAAACTACCACCCACACTTAAGGCTGTCTTCAATTCTTTAGCTAGCTTTTTAAAATCTTCGGTAGCGCCTGTATAGCCCTCAAGAATGGTAATAGGTTTTCCTTTACGTTTTTCATATTTGCAGATTATGGGGTCATCTTGCATCCAAATATCAGATTCTTGATCTACGGAATCCTCTTGATTTTCGGGGACATGATCTGGAAACAAATTCTTTAATTGATCTTGTAAATCCATCTGTTTTTATTTCTTAATAAGGCCTAACTCAATCAAACGCTCAGTTAGAAATTCTCCAGCTGTGGTATCCTCATAAAGTTTTGGGTTTTGATCATCTAAACAATTATCCAAAACGTCCAATTTCATACTACTAATAGGGTGCATGAAGAACGGTATGGAATAACGTGATGTTCCCCAAAGTTCTTTAGGAGGGTTTACCACTCTATGGATGGTTGATTTCAACTTGTTATTGGTGTGTCTTGAAAGCATATCTCCTACATTGATCATCAACTCATCTGGTTGTGCGATGGCGTCTATCCATTCACCTTTATGGTTTTGTACCTGAAGACCTTTCCCTTGAGCACCCATTAACAAAGTGATTAAATTGATATCACCATGTGCCGCAGCGCGAACAGCCTCTTTAGGTTCTTCTTTAATAGGAGGGTAATGAATAGGTCTTAAAATAGAATTTCCGTTTTTAATGAAATTATCGAAATAGGTTTCTTCTAAACCTAAATGTAAAGCTAAAGCCCGAAGCACATATTTAGCAGTTTCCTCCAACTTTTTATAGGTTCTTTTACCCACTTCATTAAACTCTGGAAGCTCTTCAACCGAAACGTTTTTTGGATATTCCTTCTCTAATTCCGGATTGTCTTCCACATATTGACCAAAGTGCCAAAACTCCTTTAAATCACCTTCTTTTTTACCCTTCGCACTTTCTTTTCCAAAAGAGACGTAGCCTCTTTGACCTCCAATTCCTGGAATTTCATACTTCTGTTTAGTTTCTACCGGGAGATCAAAAAAGGATTTGATTTGTTTATATAAATCCTCAACCAAATTGTCATCGAGAAAATGCCCTTTCAAGGCCACAAAACCTATTTCTTCATAAGCCTTACCAATTTCATCAACAAATTTTTGCTTTCGCTCAGGGTCTCCAGATGTAAAATCCTTAAGATTTACACTAGGTATGTTATTCATATTGAAAAATTTAAGTCTGTCTCTTACAAATGTACGAAAACATTAGTAAGAATGGAATTCTATTTTGGCTCCTAGGGTCATATTTTAAAGACTCATTTTATATATATTTGAGAAATGAATTTTTATGATTTCAAACCCGTCTTCCTTATCAAATATGCAGTATCAAACTGATCAAATAGACCAAACCACCTTATTACATCTTTACAAAAACATGTTGAAACCTCGATTAATAGAGGAAAAGATGTTGGTTTTACTTCGTCAAGGTAAAATTTCAAAATGGTTCTCTGGAATAGGGCAAGAAGCCATATCTATTGGGGTAACTATGGCAATGAAAGATGAGGAATATATTCTTCCTATGCACCGAAATTTAGGGGTTTTTACGACAAGAAACGTTCCTTTATTTAGGCTTTTTTGTCAATGGCAAGGAAAAATGAGTGGCTTCACCAAGGGCAGGGATCGTTCATTTCATTTTGGAACTCAAGAATACAAACTGATTGGAATGATTTCCCATTTAGGTCCACAATTGGGTGTGGCCGATGGTATTGCTTTAGCTAGCAAGCTAAAAAACCGTCAAGAAGTAACAGCAGTTTTTACAGGAGAGGGAGGAACAAGTGAAGGAGATTTTCATGAAGCCTTGAATGTGGCTTCTGTGTGGCAATTGCCCGTGTTATTCTGTATAGAAAATAACGGTTATGGTTTATCAACCCCAACTACAGAGCAGTATTTTTGCGAAAATTTGGCAGATAGAGGAGTGGGTTATGGGATGGAATCCCATATTATTGATGGGAATAATATTGTTGAGGTTTACCAAAAAATTTCTGAAATAACAGAAAGTATGCGTCAAAACCCAAGACCCGTTTTGATTGAATTCAAAACCTTTAGAATGCGTGGTCATGAGGAGGCAAGTGGAACCAAATATGTGCCACAGGATTTGATGGATTTTTGGCAACAAAAAGATCCTCTGAATAATTTCAAGTCATTTTTAATAGAACAGGGCATACTTACGGAAACTAATGATGACGTCTTTAGGTCAAAAATAAAAGCCGAAATAGATACAGCCTTAGACATGGCTTTTACTGAAGATACTATTGTACCCGACATGGAAACCGAACTACGGGACGTTTATCATCCATTTGAATACGAACATGTAGCCCATAAAGAAAAAACGGAGGAATTAAGATTCATAGATGCCATTTCAACTGGCTTGAAACAGTCTATGGAAAAACATCCGGAGTTGGTCGTAATGGGGCAAGATATTGCTGATTATGGTGGCGTCTTTAAAATTACAGAAGGATTTGTAGAGGCTTTTGGGAAAGATCGTGTAAGAAACACCCCTATTTGTGAATCCTCCATAATTGAGGTAGGAATGGGCCTATCTATTGCCAATATCAAATCTGTGGTGGAAATGCAATTTGCAGATTTTGTGAGTTCTGGTTTTAACCCGATTGTAAATTATCTTGCTAAGGTGCATTATCGTTGGAACCAAAAGGCGGACGTGGTCGTCCGAATGCCCTGTGGAGCAGGAGTGGCAGCGGGCCCTTTTCATTCCCAAACAAATGAAGCATGGTTTACAAAAACGCCAGGATTAAAAGTGGTTTATCCTGCTTTTCCTTATGATGCCAAAGGGCTTTTAGCAACAGCTATAAATGACCCAAATCCTGTGCTATTCTTTGAACATAAAGCATTATATAGAACCGTAAGACAAGATGTGCCAACCGATTATTATACGTTGCCATTTGGAAAAGCAGCCCTATTACAAGAAGGTCAAGAAATTACTATTATATCTTATGGAGCTGGCGTGCATTGGGCTATTTCTGTATTAGAAAAACACCCAAACATTCAAGCCGACTTAATTGATTTAAGAACCTTACAACCCTTAGATACGGAAGCCATATTAACTTCTGTCAAAAAAACTGGAAAAGCCATCATTTTACAAGAAGATTCTTTATTTGGAGGTATTGCTTCAGATCTTTCTGCTATGATTATGGAACAATGTTTCGAATCTTTGGATGCCCCGGTAAAAAGAGTAGCAAGTATGGAAACACCTATTCCTTTTATAGGGCAGCTTGAAGAACAGTATTTACCGAAATCCAGATTTGAAATCGAGCTATTGGAACTTCTGAAATATTGACGTTATGACATACTAATCAAGGCTTTAAACTGAAAAATTGTCTTAAAATATAGTCGAAAAACTGACATTTTGGTATTGGTATTTTTTTTGTTTGGTGTTATTTGAATTTAAACTTTAAACATTATGTATAACACAAATAAAATCATTATGAGTAATTTGATTCCAACAAAAAGAAACGGTTTAAGAACCTCTCAGAGAGAGCAAGGAACCTTACCAAGTTTATCTTCTTGGATTGATGACATTTTCAACAGAGACTTTGGATCAGATTTCTTAGCCAATTTCAACACAGGCATGACTTTACCTTCTGTAAACATTAAGGAAAATAAAGATGCCTATGTGGTAGAAATGGCAGTACCTGGATTCAATAAATCTGATTTTGAAGTGAATGTGGACAACGAATTATTAACCATTTCCGCTGAAACTAAAACAGAAAAAAATGAAGAAGAAGAAAACTATACCAGACGTGAATTTGGTTATTCTTCTTTTAAAAGATCTTTCACTTTACCAGATTCTGCAGATGCTGAAAAAATCAATGCAGAATATGTGGACGGACTTCTTAAAGTTCAAATTGCGAAACGCGAAGAGTCCAAACGCAAACCCGCTAAAAAAATTGAAATTTCTTAATTTGATTGATTAATGAATTTTAAAAAGAGCGCCATAAGCGCTCTTTTTTTTATATTAGTCCATGCGATTTTCCCTTTATGTCCTTTTAGGATGTTTTTTTCTTTTTGCATGTAACCCTTCTAATAAAAAGGAGGAGAAAGAATTTATTAAGTTCTGCGTTACGGCAACTGCCTATAATTCTTTGGAATATCAAACTTCACCCAATCCGCATATAACTGCTTTTGGTGATAGCTTATTCCCTGGAAAAAAATACATTGCTGTTTCTAGAGATTTATTAAAATTTGGTCTTAATCACAACACTCCAGTACAAATTGAAGGCTTGGAGGGTATTTATTTGGTAAAGGATAAAATGCACTACAGAAAACGGAACCAAATAGATATTTATATGGGCACCGATGTGAAAGCCGCTTTGAAATGGGGGAGGCGTAAGGTTAATATTTCATATCCATGGGTTAAGGATTCTGTAGCCATCTTAAATTAAAAGGATTATTTAGATATTTCAGCTTCAGAAACTACGAAAGGATAGGCTTCTTTTGCCAAGGCAATGTCCTCGTCATTTAGTACTTCTGGTGATTTCTTCAAAATATTACGCACATAATTCTCCCTGAGCTCCAAATAGGCTTTGGTTAATTCATCCTGTACTGCCACGTAAAATTGATACGATGTTTCTCGGTCATTTTTTAATGAAATCACAGCTTTATTGGGATTGTCTGAAGATGAAACAGATTGAATACCTTGGCAATAATTACAACTACCATCACCATTGTTATCTACAAACAGCTTGATTTTGTTTTTTATTTCAGAAATGGAAACCAATTCGTCATTGACCATTAATTGATTTTGGCCGTTAATTGAGATTCTCAAGATATTTCGCTCATTTATATCAGATGAACAATTCACTCCGGGGGGACAATCTCTGGGTAATTTTCTGCTAATACCTGCGTCATTACTCATGGTAGTAGTCACCAGAAAAAAGATGAGTAATAAAAAGGCAATGTCTGCCATGGACCCTGCATTTACTTCTGTAGATTTTCTTGTACGTCTCATAATGTAGTTTTTTAAGATTTAAAATCGAAATACAAGAACAATACCATAAATGAAAAAAGTCGGCAATTGCCGACTTTTATACAAACTAACTAATTCAAATTAATGTGCTAACCTATTAATTCCTGTCCATAAAGTTTCATGATCACTATCCCACTTGTGGTAGTTTCTCCACTTGTCTTTAGATAGCTCCTTCATTCTAAAAAAGGAATCTCTTGATGTTTTAATAATAGCTTTCATGATACTTATTTTTTTGATTCATGATTGATGTTGTTTTTGATTGATTTTTTTTTCAGCAGTTGGTATACCAACTATCTGTAGCGTCTTTTACAATTCCAATTGTAACCTTTTCTGTCACTAAAAGAATTTGAAATTTGATTGTTGTCTAAAGTTCTCATGATGATGTTTTTTGATTGATGATTGATTGTCTAAGTTCTTACAGTTTATCTGTAACGTCTTTTACTGTTCCAATTGTAACTTTTTGTGTTACCTAATGTGTTCGAAATTTGATTGTTGTCTAAAGTTCTCATGACTATGTTTTTTTGATTGATGATTGATTGTCTAAGTTTTTACAGTTTATCTGTAACGTCTTTTGCTGTTCCAATTAAAACTTTTAGTATTACCTAATGTGTTTGAAATCTGATTGTTGTCTAAAGTTCTCATGATAATTATTTTTTGATTGATTGTTTATTAGATAGACGAGGAAAAAAAAGATTTGTTACAGTACTGTGCATTACAAAGTAGTGATTTAACAAATTTTAACATTTTATTACGTAAGTTTACAATCCTTATATAGTCAATAAATACATAAAATTTCATTAAAAAGTTGTTTGGTTATATTATAGGTACGATTTTTGAACTTTCCGTCGGGATAACAATAAACAATGAAACACCTCTTTCTACTTTTATTCAGCCTTGTGTCCATTTCCATATATTCTCAAATAGATGGATCGGAAACCAATGCTACGGTTATTCCTGCTAAAGAAAATGCCAATGGGCAAGAAAATAAGGTTATTGAAAATAAACCCATTGAGAATAAAGGTCTTTTAAATTCCAAAGCTGGTATTAATGGATTATCGGTTCCTGAGCAGAATACAAATACTGACTTTAACACCAAAAAGGAGTTTTCCATGTTGGGAGGGGAGAAGTTTGGAGATCCTGGAGAGCTATATAAAGGAAAGGTTGACCAACATTTAAAAAATGTAAGGCAACAGTATGATGAAGATCGTTTCTTTTCGCGTGTGGAGCGTGGTGGTTCCAAAACAGATCAATTTTTAGGTGAATTCCGAACCAAAGCCAAAAGTGTCAATGTAGTTTATCGCGACCATGCTGATCCTGACGGCGATAGAGTGAGGGTTGTAATAAATGGTGAAGTTGTTAAATATGATGTTACTTTAACTACTTCTTTTTCTGGTTTTATCTATAATTTGGAAGATGGCGTCAATCAAATTGACTTTATCGCTCTTAATATGGGTGAAGCAGGTCCTAATACTGCCGAGTTGGTAGTTATGGATGAAGAAGGCAATATTATTGCATCAAGTAGCTGGAATTTAGCTACAGGAGTCAAAGCTAGCATCTTTATTATTAGAGAACCTTTTTAAAAGGATTTCACACGTAGCTCTTCAACTTGACCAGGTAGTAATCCTTCAAAAGTATATTCTCCAATACGATATCTAACTAAACGTAATGTAGGAAATCCTACGGCAGCTGTCATTTTTCTAACTTGTCTAAATTTACCTTCGGTAATGGTTATTGAAATCCAAGAGGTTGGTCCATGTTTGTCATCCCTAACAAATCGTTCTGGAATATGACTAATGTCTTTTAAAAAATCTACTTGGCAAGATTTTGTTTGATAAGATTCCTTACCAACTGTAATGGGAACTCCATGTTTCAAATTTTCTATGGCTTCTGAAGTAATTAAACCATCTACCATCACATGGTATTCCTTTTCTATGGCACTACTTCTTATGAATTCACTATATTTTCCATCGGTTGTTAAAAGCAATAGACCCTCCGATTTTTCATCCAGTCTACCAATAGCCATCAGGTTTTCAGGAAACGCTCCCAAGCTCCCTAATAGCTTCTTATTTCGCCTTTTAGTCTGATTATTAATAAATTGACTTAAGTATCCGTAAGGCTTATATATCTTATAGTAATGTTGCAAACCGTATAATTTAGAAAACAATACGCAAATTTAAAAGGATTTTTTAAAGCGTTTATCAACTGTAAACTGTTAAAAAAATAAGCTAATATTTCAGGGCCAATACCTTGTATAACCTTAGAAACACGTTATTTTTGCACATTAGCTTTTTTTATGACCAATATTAAGATAGATACACAAGAATTAGAAGATAGAAGAGTAGGTAAGGACTTATATAGTTACCAAAGAGGAGCCATTAATAAAATTTTTAAATGTTTTGAAGAAGCTCCTGAAGATTACCATTTGCTTTACCAATTGCCAACCGGAGGTGGAAAAACGGTTATATTCTCTGAAATTGTACGTCAATACTTAAAACATCATAAAAAGAAAGTTTTAGTCATGACGCATCGTATTGAGCTTTGTAAACAAACTTCCAATATGTTGCAAGAGTTTGGGGTGGTCAATAAAGTGGTTAGTAGTAAAGCTAATTTAGATGATCAATCTCAATATAGTTGTTTTGTGGCTATGGTTGAAACCCTGAACAATAGACTTCATGATGGCAAACTAGATATATCTGATATAGGGTTAGTCATCATTGATGAAGCCCATTATAACTCTTTCACCAAATTATTCAAGTTTTTTGAAAAATGCTTTATCCTTGGTGTGACTGCAACCCCATTAAGTAGTAACATCAAATTACCTATGAAGGATAATTACGATGAGCTAATTGTAGGAGAGAGCATTGAGTCGTTAATCAAAAATGAATTCTTAGCACGTGCGGAGATTTTTTCATACAATGTCGGGCTAACATCTTTGGTGGTTGGTGCCAATGGGGACTATACAGTTAAATCTTCAGAAGATTTGTATACCAACAACGATATGTTGTCAAAATTGATGCAGGCTTATGAAGAGCGTTGTAAAGGCAAAAAAACCTTAATCTTCAACAATGGTATTAATACCTCGTTGCATGTCTACGACACCTTTAGAAGGGCTGGGTATCCAGTCGCTCATTTAGACAATACTAATACCAAAAAAGAGAGAAAGCGCATTCTAAAATGGTTTAGAGATACTCCAGATGCGGTTCTTACTTCTGTTAGTATCTTGACTACAGGATTTGATGAGCCCACCGTAGATAATATCATTTTAAATAGAGCAACCAAATCCTTGACTCTTTATTACCAAATGATTGGTCGTGGATCACGTATTCTAAAAAATAAAACTAAATTTTCGGTAATTGACCTTGGTAATAACTTCCATCGTTTTGGTCCGTGGGGTGCAGAGTTGGATTGGCAACGCATATTTAAATCGCCAAACTTCTATTTAGATAATATTTTAAGTGATGAGGATATTGAAAACAACTTTAGATATGAAATGCCAGAAGATTTACGTGCTGAATTCGGCAATTCAAATAATGTTTATTTCAACATTAGAGAAGCCTATACCAGTGCTGTAAGAAGTGGCGAATCCTCCAAAAAAGTATTAGAGCGTTCGATAGAACATCATGCCAAAATCTGTATTGAAAATAGTGAAGATTTATATGATGCATTGGATCTAGCTAAAAAACTAGGGGATGATATTGATTACAGAATCCACCAATACACCAAATGTATTAGTAAAAGCACTTTTAATTTTGTGGAATGGTTAAAGGATGACTACCGTAAAAAACTGCGTACTTTCCTTAGGGTAAATTTTGATGAAGTATTTGAAGAAATTCATGGCCGACCTGCTGCTAGCTAGCTGAAATTAAAGGTTTAGAATTGATTACGGGTATGTAGTTTGGGAGTCTTATAAAAGACAAATGACAAAAGTCACTCCTGATTTTGTAAATAAACCCTATCTTTAGATTAAAATTTAGGGATACACATGAAACACATTCTTTTACCTACAGATTTTTCAGAGAATTCTTGGGAAGCTATTCAATATGCCATGAATTTGTTCAAAAAACAAAGGGTCACTTTCTTTTTAATGCATTCCTATGAACCTCATGTATCGGCGCCATCAACAGCCGTGACTTCCAAACGTGCCAATTCCATCATAATGGATTCTATAAAGGAAGAAGCAAAAAATGGATTACAGGAAACGCTCAAAAAAGCTTTGGAAGTAAATACAAACAAAGAGCATCAATTTAAAACCATTATCATAAATGACTACTTTTTAGGAGCAGTACAAAGTACTGTGAGCAATATGAAAATTGATGCGGTTGTAGTGGGAACAAAAGGAGCTTCTGGCTTAAAAGAAGTTACCATAGGAAGTAATACTGCCAATCTTATTGGTAAATTAAAATGTCCCATAATCGCAGTTCCAAAAAATGTGGTTTTAAAATCCTTAAGTGACATAGGTTTCGCTTCTGATTATAGTATAAGTGAGTATCACCATGGATTGGATTTATTGATTGAGTTGGCTTCCAATTTTAAATCTAAAATTTCAGTTGTTCATGTCATGAACCATTCTAAAGAATTATCTTCTGAAATGCGAGCAAATAAAATGATTTTAGAAGCTGAATTAAAACCTATTCCTATCGACTTCTATTGCATCACAGATGTTTCCGTTGAAGTTGGAACCCGCATTTTTAGCGAAAGTCGGCAATTAGACATGATGTGTGTCATAGCCAAACAACATGGTTTCTTTGATAAGTTATTGCACAAAAGCCAGAGTAAGTCCATCAGCCATCATGCCAAAGTTCCTTTGATCATTTTTAATCATGCCGCTTTTGCTTAATAATTCTTAGCCTTAGAAACAAATCCCGTTTTTGCTTTTACACAGTATTTACCAAATAACATATATTTATTGCATAAAAAAAGGTTGCCGAGGGAGGCAACCTTTAATGGGATACAAGTGTATCCATAAGGATTAAGTTCAATGATATTATTTTTCAGATGCCGCTAGCTCCTTAGTTTCAGCGCCCATTAAAGCGAAGAACTTATTAATATTAGGTAGAATTATAATATTTGTTCTTCTATTTTTTGATCTGTTCTCAGCAGAATCGTTTTCTGCAATTGGTTGATAAAAACTTCTACCAGAAGCAATCATTTTTTCTGGTGCTACACCATAATCATCTTGTAATTTTCTCACTACTGAAGTAGCTCTTAATACACTTAAGTCCCAGTTATCCGAAACCTTAGCTGTACTAATACTTCTAGAGTCTGTATGGCCTTCAACCATAACTTCAATACTTGGCTCAGAATTGATTACATCAGCCAACTTTTTTAAGATACCATCTGCTTTGTTGCTTACTCTGTAACTAGCAGTATTGAACAACATTTTATCAGAGATAGAAATCATAACTACTGTTTCATCAATATTGATGGCGATATCTTCATCTTCATCAATTTCTGTGGTATTCATCGACTTTTTCAAGTTGTAAGAAACAGCTAAATTCATTGAATCCTTTAAAGTTTTGGCTCCGGCAAGTGCCTCTGCATCTACATTTTTTAAAGTTTCATTCATTTTTTCTCTTACATCGTTAGAAATGACAAGGTCATCACCAACTGTGACAATTTTGGAGTCATTTTCTTCCGTAAGAGAGCTGATTTTACTGTTGTAAGTATCTATTCTCGCTTGAATTTCATCAAATTTAGCTTCTAAATCTTCCTTTTCAACACGAGTTTTGGCTAGTTCGCTTTTAATTTGTCCGTTTTCCTCTTGAAGAGCTACGTATTTCTTTTTAGAAACACAGGAAAACATAAAAACACCGGTTAATAGTAAAATTGAAATTTTCTTCATAATATTTTGATATTGGTTAAATGTTCTATTGCATTTACGCACAGAATTAGATGTTAGACGCCTTCTTAACATTTTTTATGATTTTTATTTTAAAACAAGGGAGCTATCTTAAAGTCTGTTAATTATATAGTGTATCTTTCTTTGGTTTGTTAGTACCACTGATTATTTCTTACTTTTACATTATTAATTTAAAAATCATATGAGTAAGTATACCATAGCTGTTATTCAGTTAAATTTGAACAACACCCCTGAAAATAATTTAGAAAAATGTCAGGAATGGGTAAGGAAGGCCGCCGGTCAAGGTGCCGAAGTTATTTGTTTACCAGAACTTTACAGCAGTCATTATTTTTGTCAAAGTGAAGACGTTGATAATTTCGCTTATGCCGAACCTCTTTATAGCACCTCTTTTCAAGCATTCAGTGCTTTAGCCAAAGATCTAGGGGTCGTCATCATTGTTCCGTTTTTTGAAAAACGTATGGCTGGTATTTATCATAATAGTGCCTATATCATTGATACGGATGGAAGCGAAGCTGGATTATACAGAAAGATGCATATTCCAGATGATCCTCATTTCTATGAGAAATTCTATTTTACTCCCGGTGATTTAGGCTTCAAAAACAACCGTACCAAAAAAGGAAATATTGGAACCTTAATTTGTTGGGATCAATGGTATCCCGAAGCAGCTCGACTTACAGCTTTAAAAGGTTCTGAAGTCTTGTTTTACCCGACAGCTATTGGTTGGCATCCTAAAGAAAAAGATCAATATGGTCCAAACCAGTATGGTGCTTGGATGAATGTTATGAAAGGACATGCTGTGGCTAATGGTGTTTACGTAGCAGCTGCCAATAGAATAGGGTTGGAACAATATTTACCTGATACAGACGGTATTGAATTCTGGGGAGCTTCCTTTATAGTAGGCCCGCAAGGTGAAGTTTTAGCTCAAGCATCTCATGATCAAGAAGAGATTTTAATGGCTGAAGTAGATTTAGAATTACAAGAGAATGTTCGTCAAAACTGGCCATTCTTTAGAGACCGTAGAATTGATGCTTTTGAAGATATAACTAAACGCGCTTTGGATTAATGGCAAAGACAAACCGACGCATGCCCGCAGAATGGGAGCCTCAAGAAGGCGTCCTCTTATGTTTTCCTCATAATGGAAATGATTGGCCAGGGAAGTTTAAAGCCATTCAATGGGCTTTTGTGGAGTTCATTAAGAAAGTAAGTGCCTTTGAAACGGTGTTTTTGGTTATTGCTGATGAAAAACAACAGGACCGAGTAGCCACCATGCTTGATATTGCTCATGTAGATTTAAACCGTATTCAATTTATAAATCACAAGACCAACAGAAGTTGGATGCGTGATTCTGGACCCATCATTGTAAAAAATGGCAATCAAAGAGAGGCCTTAAACTTTAACTTTAATGGGTGGGCTAAATACCATAACTATCAATTAGATAGACACGTTCCAGAAAAAGTGTCTAAGACCTTAATAACACCTTTAACACAAGTAATGTATAAAGGTAAACCCGTGGTTTTAGAAGGTGGAGCGCTTGAAGTTAATGGTCAAGGAACCTTGTTAACTACAGAAGAATGTTTATTGGACCCAAAAATTCAAGTGAGAAATCCTGGATTGACCAAAGCCGATTATGAAGCCATTTTTAAAGAATATTTGGGGGTAACCAATACTATCTGGTTAGGTCATGGGATTACTGGTGATGACACACATGGACATATAGATGATTTGGCCCGTTTTATAAATGAAGATACTATTGTTACAGTTATTGAAACCAATCCTGAGGATGTTAACTTCAAACCCTTACAAGATAATCTTAAAAGATTAAAGGAGGCCAAACTTGAAAATGGTAACTCACCTAATGTGGTAACACTTCCTATGCCGAAACCTGTTTATTTTGACCACATTAGATTACCTGCCAGTTATGCCAATTTTCTTATCATAAACCAGTGTGTTTTAGTACCCGTGTTCAACGATGTTAATGATCGTGTGGCGCTCAACATTTTGGCGGAATGTTTTCCAGACCGCGAAGTCATAGGTATTCATGCCATTGATTTGATATGGGGATTTGGCACTCTACACTGTTTAAGTCAACAAATACCTAAATAAAAGTATAAAGAGCCTATCGAGGCTCTTTTTTATTCAGGTACTGTTGATATGACATTAAACAAATTTGCTTTGGAATTTAGGTAGTCATTCTCAACTGAAATGGCTTTTAAAACCGTTTCTATAAGCTTAGATTCCCTGCTATTCACCACAAACAGAGAGCTTTCTCCCAAGAAAAATTTACGTTCCTCAGCTTGTACCAAGGTTTCATAATTTGTCACTAGTTCTTGAGCCACTTCATTTTGAATGCCGTAAGATTCAATTTCATTTTTTAAAGCTTCAATCTTATTTTTGAGCGTCAAGTTGGTTGATAATATTTCATACTCAAGATCCTGAAGTTTCAATTTAGCCAATTCAAAAGCACCACGCTCTTTCCTTAGGAAAAGAGGCAATTTCAAAGACAATCCCGATTTGTAATTGCGGCCATTAAAACTATTAATCTCATCGGGAACTTCAGAAAGGAAATTATAATCGAAGGTAATGTCTGGTAAAAGCGCATTGGCTTTTAAGCGCTTATCAACTTCTCGGTTTTGGAATTTGTAATCAAGTGAAATCAATTTGGGATGATTTTCTATTTGAAAACTCTCCAGATCCAAATCGGTCAAACTCAACACCTGATCAATAAGGTTTAATGTTTCTTCATCAGGAATAATATGATCTTCTAACTCTACAGGTATATTATTTTCTAACCAAAGATAATTGGATAACTCCAGAGTTGATTTTACAAATCCAATACGTGCTTTTTCCAAATTTAGCTTTCTTGAGTCTAAATTGATACGCGCCTCCAAAGTATCCACTGCAGGATATTCTCCTTCCTCATATCCTTTTTTAATACCTTCAAACCGAATTTGTGCATTTTCTAAAAAGGACTGATATGTTTGATAATTTCTATAATTTTTCAACCAGATAAAATACGTTTTGGAAGCTTGGTATAGAATATCATTTACCATCATTTGCAAGTCGGCCTTAGCTTGTTCCCTATACAATTTTGCCTGCTTTAAGGTGGCCATCCGTTCATTCATAAACAACCCTTTGGCTAATGAAACAGATACACCCACCTGATAAACACCATCATCTGGGGTATTGTTTTCAGGATTTAAATAATAGCCTTCATTATTATCTACTGCCGCTTTAAAATTGACACCGTACCAGGTAGGTATTTTAAAAGAGCCATTGAAAAGTTTATAATAATCGGTGTCCTTGAAATTCTTTTTGGAATAATCCAGCTCAATTTTAGGATCAAATCCGCCTCGTGCTTTTATTAAATTGGCTTCACTTGCATCCAAAACCAAATTAGCTTGTTTCACTAAAGGGTGAAATTGCTTTACATAAGCCAAAAACTCCTTAAAAGTCATCACATCAGGGTTGGGTTCTTGACCATAGGAGGGAAGTGCTATCCCTACCATGAGTACTATTAGAAAGCACTTTATTCTCATGATTTCTTTTCTTTAGTTTCGGTCTCACTTTGAGGTTGGTAGTAGTTAGGAGGGAAGCTGTTTAACTGCCTCCAAATTTCAAACCAAATAGGCACATCTTCTAATAAAGCCATGGTTCTAGCACCAGACCCCACACGAATCGCCTCAGGCCAAGGGTGATCATTTTGATCGGGACCTAAAAGAATACGATATTTTCCATTCGGACTGATAAAATTTTCAATAGCGACCACCTTCGCACCATACGTACCGTAAGATACATTTGGCCAACCACTAAATACGATTGCTGGCCATCCGTCGAATTGCACCCTCACTTCTTCACCTATGTGAATTAAGGGTAAATCAATTGGTCTTACATAAGTTTCTACCGCCAAATCATGTTGTGCCGGCATGATACTTACCAACGCTTCACCTTCTTTAAAAGTTTCTCCCAATCCGCTAACAATGGCCTTATTAACAAAACCACTTTGAGGAGCGGTGACATAAAGCAAATCGCTTCTTCTTTTATAATTGACATAGGAGTTCTCTAACTTAGAAACTTGAACTTCGGTATCCATTTGAGCAGATTGTGCCGTGTACATGTCACTTTCTGCCTTAGAAATTTTATCGGTATACTCTGCATTGATTCTAGAGAGTTCCACTTGTGCATTAATCACTTCATTCTGGCTTGCCAAGTATTTATTTTCTTGGGAAATCAACTTAGCCTGCGTTTCCTGAAGTTTTAACTTCTTTTCTTCAACATCTTTTACTGCCTTTAAACCTTCTTCCTGAAGTGTTTGAACCCTTTGAAACTGTCTTTCGGCAATTTGAAAATTGGTGTTGGCAGCCTCCAGATCAATACTATCACTTTTTACTTTCAAATGGGCCTGTTTCAGTTTGTTTTCGGCTTGTTTATATTTCAACTGACGTTCATTTCTAAGTGCAGCAATTTGTCTGGATAAAGCAGAAACTTTCTCTTTGTAAGCTCCTACAGAGGATTCCTTGGCTATTTTCTGTGTATTGGTTCTTTCAACCAATTGGTTGTCAAAATATTCACTTTTGATTTCAGAAATATGGAGAATGGTATCACCTTTATTAACATAATCACCTTCCTTCACAAACCATCTTTCAACCCTTCCAGGGATTTGGGATTGGATTGTTTGCGGACGTTGTTCCGGTCGCAAAGTGGTCACGTTACCTTGACCCGTAATGGTCTGTGTCCAAGGTAAAAATAAAACAATCAGACCCACCAAAGCAAAGGCCAATAAAAATCGGTTAAATTGCTTGTAATAACTCACATTAAAAATGTGTTTTCCCGATTTATATTCTCTCAAGGAGACTTTTTTATGTAATTGATTATTTGAAATGTTCAGCATGGTTTAAGCATTTTTTACAATGGCACCTTCTTTTAACCTAATTATTTGTTTACAAACTCGTTTCCAATACTCGTGATTGCTCACAACCACAAGGGTCCACGGATGTTCTGGTTCGCCCAAAAAGTCAATTAAATTAATGACATCTTGTTCGTCAAACTTTTCCATGGAATCTTCAAGAATCAACAATTTTGGTCGCTTAACGATAGCTCTCGCCAAAACAATTTTTTTCGAAACTGTTTCTGATAAATGTTTTCCTTCAGGATATATCACTGTATTTAAACCTTTAGGTAACTGCTTAAAAAATGGTGTTAATCCTAATTTGTTCAATGCCCATAAAATATGTTCATCTGTGATGTCTTTATCCCCAAAGGTAATGTTGTCTCTCAAGGTTCCTTCAAAAGGAGTTTCTTCAGATAAAGATAAACCTAAATGACCACGGTAATGATTAATACATAAACTCTCCATGGCATATGAGTTAACATTTAATTGACCGCTAGTAGGAAGAATAATTCCAGAAATCAAGCGCATTAAACTGGATTTACCAGCGCCACTTTCACCAGCAATAATGGTGTGTTGCTTATGTTTAATAGAAAAGTCCAAATTATTTAAAATAGTGGTATGCCTATTATCAACCGTATAGGTTGCCTGATTAAATTCTAAATCGATACCATTAGAAAAATCAGGGGTTTCTCCTTGTTGTGGTTCTAGTTTTTTGTCTACCAATTCTCCTAATTTCTCTATAGAAGTAAGAACATCATATAAGGTTTCTAAGTTGACTATAATTTTTTCAACGGAATTGATAACCAAAAGAATAATGATTTCTGCAGCAACAAATTGTCCAATGTTCATTTGTTGATTTAATACCAGAGCACCTCCAATAAATAAAAGACCAGCCGTAACCAACACTTTAAACCCAATCATTTGGGAGAACTGAATAACCAGAACTCTAAAGTGATTTTCTCTAGCATTCAGATAATTGGCTACCAAAGTGTCATTTTTATCCAGGGCATGACGGGTATTTCCAGCCAATTTAAAACTGGTGATGGTTCGGGCAATTTCTTCAATCCAATGCACCACCTTATATTTATGCTTGGACTCTAAAATACTCGTATTCAAACCCTTTTCGGCTGTAAATTTGAATATCAAGAAGATCAGAATCAATAAAAGAAATCCGAACACTATAAAAAATGGATGGTAAAAGCTTAAAAGAATTAAGGCAAAGATAATTTGGAGTAGAGCAGCGGGTACATCTACTAAAATCTTGGCCAATCCCTTTTGAATGGTAAGTGTATCAAAAAAACGGTTCGCCAATTCTGGCGGATAGTAATTTCTGAATTCATCCATTTTTATTTTAGGAAAGCGGTAGCTAAGTTCAAAAGAAGCCCGCACAAAAATACGCTGTTGTACGGTTTCAATAATACGTAACTGCATGAGTTGTAATAAACCAACAAAGACAACCCCTATGGTAACCAAAATCACGAGGACTACCCAAGAACTGGATACTTGCGCACCTTGTACCATGTTAATAATGGCTTGAATTCCCAAGGGTAACGACAAACCTACAATACCAGCAAAAATAGCGTAGTAAATGATTTGAAAAATTGCCTTACGCTCAAGCCTAATCAGACCAATAAAACGTTTCCAAGTGGTCATAGAATTTGGGTTTTAGAGTTAATAGTATTAAGAACTAAATGTTGAAAATATTTGGTTGATGATTCTTCTTCACCAGCATTTGTAAGGGTTTTGAAATGGTCTTTGAGAAAATGTTGGTGTAAAGCCCCTTCAACAACGGTACTAGAAAGACTTTCGGGAAAAGGATAATCGGCGTTCACTTCATGAATCATATCTCTAATACGTAGCACTAAATTTTTATAAATATTGAAAACACCATCTTTATTTTCCTGATCGACTTGTTTGGTTAAGAAAGACTTAGAGTTTTCATTGATTACAATACGATTCAAGGCCACCTCATTGATGTGGGAAAACGTCGAATCCTCAGTAGTACTTCTGGTGATAACTTGAATACCTTTTAATAATTTTTCTTCAGGATCTGTTAAACTATGTGTTTCAAAAACCAGTTGATACTCCAACCAGGCCCAATACCAGGAGGTCAAATAGAGCAGGAGCTTGTGTTTACTTTCAAAATAACGATACATGGAACTCTCATTGGAACCCAGTTTTTCGCCTAATTTTTTAAAAGTAAAACATTCAAATCCCATTTCGTCAATCATCAGGATGCTTTCAGAAACAATACGCTTTCCCAAATCAGAAGTTTCAGGATCCTTTATATAAACCTTTTCTGATACGGTAATCTTTAAATGATGTAATAATGATTTCATAACTCAGACTTATGTATTACAAAAATAATAGTATTACTATTAATAAAGAGATTTTAACTTTTATTTAGTAGCATTTGATGGCGATTTATGGAATTATCAAAAGAAGGAGGTTTAAAATGTGAGGTTCGTAATGAATTTTAAAGCATAGGCACCAAACCCTTATAATTATTCTTGGAGTTCTTAGAGCAACATAATTATTTGAAATAGGTAATAATTGGCAGAAGGGGAAGTTCTTGAAATTTTCTATTTTACATAATATAAATTATAGTACAAATGTGTTTGTATGATTGTTTATCCCAAATGTACATTTGATAGCTATAATTCTCTATTATGTAAAATATCCCAGAACGTTTAGAAATATGAATGAAACATTGTACTTGGGTCATTAAACTTTTTTAATCGGTCTGCTACGCAGTGTTAATTTATTTGTATCTATAATTTGCCGTTATGTAAAATAGCCGCTACCAAGCGCTCGATTGTTTTATAAAATTAAATTGTTACCACAATTTATTTTACACACAATTATCCATCGCTTGCCAACGCCATATAAAAGCTTCACTTTTTACATTGTTTTAAAATTCGCGTATTTGATAAAATGTACGTCAAAAAAAATTTTATGAGATTCTCGTCAAGTTGCCACAAGAGTATAAAATTTCTCTTCGAGTAAATTTCTATACACTTGTTCTATTTAGAACTCTAATTCAAGTTTTTCCTTTTTGTGCGTTATCTTTTGCCTTGATGCAAAAGAAACAAAAAATCAAGGCTGCATATAATTTTGGAAACAATTAACGTCTCGTTCCACTATATTTTAGGAAACATTACAACTTTTTAAAACTATGTAGAAATATTATGTAAAATAGAAATATTTAAGAAACCGTATTCCTGAACTCCTAAAATATTGTCGTTACACTCGCCTATTGTTTTAGCCAAAATTTTATGAGGTCTTTTTATTATGAAATGTAGACAATAATCCGTTGTACAATAATCGACAAATTCACAACTTTAAAAAATGAATGTTAAAGTGAAATTTGGTAAAAAAATTAAGGAGTTAAGGCTTAAAAATGGTTTATCACAAGAAGCATTAGCAAACCTTGCTGATATTGATAGAACTTATTTACCAAGTATTGAAAAAGGAGAAACTAATGTTTCTATTGTTATAGCAGAAAAGCTTGCAACAGCTTTAAATGTTGAACTTAAAGATTTATTTTAAATATATTATGCCTGAATATACTCACAATATTAAGTTTTCAAATAAAGGCACTCGCAATGAAATAAGAAAAAATTTAATTGATATTTTCTTAAAAGAAATCCCAGGTACTGGAAAAGGTGTAGATGCTTCGAGAAATACCTATTTTGTAGAAACATTAGATTCAGGTAATAGAATATTTTTAAGACGACCTGCTTGGTTAAAGAAAGGGTTTGATTTTGTTATTCATGTTGAAAATGTTGATTTTGGAAAAGGATTAGAAAGAAGAGTAAGAACAAATCCAAAACATACAGAGCTTTTTGAAGATTTAGAACAAAAAAAGATAGAAAACCCTAAAGATTATTTAGATCTTTACGATTTTTTAGAACGCGTTTATAACTGCGAAGATGTTTCAAAAGCAGAATATAAACATTTAGTATTTAAATCTGGTTATGATTTAGACTTAATAGTTTTAATTTTTAAATGGTTTTTTATTGAGCAAGATATTAGAGATTGGAGTTATTCTGGTAGAACAATGTGTTTTACCGGAATACCAAAAAAATAATTGATATGGAAGATAAAAAATATAAATTATTCCTAAACGCCTTGAATTGGTCAGCTTTAGTTATAATACTATTATCACTAACATCGTTAGTTGTAATAATCTTTTATTTAACTTTTAGTGATAATTCTCCTGTTATTAATAATGTAGATGTTATCTACAGTTCAAGTCAAAATGATTCTATTCAAAAAATCACATTCGAATCTTATGAAAAAATATTAGAAAAAAAGATTTCTGATGTTAATGAAGTTGAAACTATTATTGAAAAAAAGATAAGTGAAGTAAATTCTTTTTACAAGTTTATAGGAACAATATTAGCCATAATTATTGCTGTAACGGGCTTTTTTGGTTTTAAGTCTCTACAAGAATTAAAAAGAAGTACTCTCGAAAAGGTTAAAGAAGTATCTGAAAATATTGCAGTTAAAGAAATTGATAAAGAAAAGCAAAACCTTAAAGATATTACCAATAAAACTATAAGTGAAGCAGCTCTGGAGCAGAAGCTCAAATTAATAAGTGATTTTCATGACTATGAAATTAAATTAAATACACTTAATAGTGATTTAGATGAAGTAAAATCTAGAGATTCTAAAATTGAAGAATTAGATAAAGAAATTAGTGATTTGAAGAGAAAAGTGAATTTATTATTTGACGCAGCTACTAAAGTAGAAAGATCAGAAGAACAAGAGATTCCTGTTAAAGAGGATATGGATAAAGATATCAATCTAGGAGATTTAGAAGATAATGATGAATTTGATAATAATTAAAAGTCACTTATGAGTTTTGAATATACAAAAATAGAATTCTCAACAATATCTCAAATAACTAAAGGAAAGTTGGGTTTTTCTGCAATTAAGTTTTCTGAACTAGAACCAATAGTGAGTTTTACAGCTAGAAAAGAAGATGGTGGTGATCCATTATTAAGTGAATCTGAAAAAGAAGAAGTTGTAAATGAAAATAAACGATTTTACCAAAGGCTTGTAAATGACAATAGAACATATGGAATACAGCAGTTCATTATAAAAGAAGCAATTAAAGAATATAGGTTTAAGAAAAACTTATCAAGAATTGAATCTTTAGGTATGTTCCCTACCTCTACTCTAATAGCTATTAATACTTTTCAAACTGACAGTATAGATGATTATGAAAAATCATATTTGGAAAGCGAAATTCAAAATGGTAATCAGATATCTTTAGCATATTTGAATGATAATATGTTACAATTACCTAAAGATTATAAGATAGCTTTAATTGTTGATGGTCAGCATCGAATAGCTGCATTAAAGGAATTATTACCAAAGATAAATACTAATTTAAAATTAGGTCGAAAAAAAGTTATAGAAATAGTCGATGAATCTTTTTTACCTTTTCTAAAAGACAGGATTAAGAACTTTGAATTTCTATGTACAATTCTAATTGATTTTGATATCTATCAACAAGGCGAAATATTTGCTTCAGTAAACTTCAATCAAAAACCAGTAAATCGTTCACTTTATTATGATATTTTTGGTTCATCTCCTAATACAGACAGAAATGAGTTAAAACTTGCCCATGATCTCGTAAGGCATCTAAATTATAATACTGATTCTGTCTTATATGGTAAAATTGACATGTTAGGAAATGGAGATGGAATTATTTCACAATCAGCACTCATGGAACTAATAATGAAGTTGTTTGGAAAAAGAAAAGCTTGGCACCTATTATATATGGATTATTTAAATGAAGGTAAGTTATATAAGATTCTTGGACAGTTTTTAAGACTATATTTTTCTCAGATAAAACAATCATTTAACACCTATTGGCCAACTGATGAAGAAAATAATAGAAGAGAATATAAATTTGTTTTGGCTAAAACAACGGGAATGGGTGCTTTAGTTAGATTGATTAATGATATTTATTTAGATATTAACCCAAGAAATAATAAAACTGTTGAAGAACTAAAATTAGCATTAAAAGAAAAATTTGAATTAATAGAAAACAATTCTGATCTATATTTTAGTCCTTCTAGTAGTTTTGTCAAAGGAGCAGGACAAGGATTGCAATCAAAACTATATAAACAAATGGCATATGATTTAGGATATAGAACTAGTCCTGATTAGATTATAATATTTAAATCTAAATTTTGGAGGTATTCTGTCTTTGGCTCTTCAGCTAAAAACAAACTTAATTGTTTTCTGTGATTAAAACCTCTGATTTTAGATTTATAGAGTTCAATCGTTTTAGGGTTTAGAATTTCTTTTTTTCTAGCTTTACTTATATCTAAATATTCTGTTTCCATATCAATTCCTAGATATCTTCTTCCAAGAAGATTTGCAGCTATTCCAGTAGTACTACTTCCTGCGAAGGGATCTAGTATCCATGCGTTTGGTTGAGTAGATGCTAAAATTATACGAGTTAAAACTGACAAAGGTTTTTGAGTTGGATGTTTGGTACAGCTTTTTTCCCAAGGAGCTAAAGCTGGCAATTTCCAAACATCTTTCATTTGTTTGTTTCCATTGAGTTCTTTCATTAGTTCATAGTTAAAATAATGAGGAACTTTAGGAAGCTTTCTTGCCCAAATAATTTGTTCGGTTGAATGTGTAAAGTATCTACATGAAAAATTTGGTGGTGGGTTTGATTTTTGCCAAGTCACCACATTTAATATTTTAAATCCCAATTCCGTTAAAATTTGGCCTACGCTAAAAATATTATGCATTGTACCACTTATCCAGATAGTACCATTATCTTTCAGTTTCTCTCTTGCAAGAGCTAACCATTCTCGGTTGAAATTATTAATGTATTCCGTGCCTAGTGATTTATCCCATTTTCCTTTATTCACAGAAACTATTTTTCCGCTTTGGATAGACAAACCATTATTTGATAGGAAATAAGGAGGATCGGCAAAAATCATATCAAACTTATGTTCAAACTTTTGGAGTAACTCATTTGAGTTTCCATGTAACAGATAAAAGTTTTTATCTTTAGACCTATAATATGGTTTTATCTTTGCCATTAAATAAAAAGAAGTAAAACAATGATTAATTAAAAAATTACTATGTTTTCATTTTTCACTTTATTAATGAACTCTTCCAATGACGTAAGGTTGTAAAGATTTGGTATAATGTTAAATGCTTCTTGAAGTTTGCTTTTAGCTTTTAACCAACCTTGACCATCTGTAATCCAAACGAACTCAAAATCTTTGTATTGATTAATTTTGGGAGCTAAATCTGAATAAGACCTTGCTGTTTCATTTAATTTTGAACCTCCTGAATTATAGTAGTTTACTTCTATTAAATAGAGCTTTTTACTGGTTTTGACTACAAAGTCCACTCTTTTTAAATCATCACCCAAACTCAATATTTCGGGGTAATCTGTTAAATAAACCTCTCTCTTATAAAAAACATTATGTCTATCAAAAAATCGTGACACTGCTTTTTCCATGTTAGTTCCACCTCTATTCTTTCGAGCATTTGTATCTAGGCCAACTTCTACTCCAAACACATAATCCACTAGATTTGTTATATTCTTATTTTTAAAAACATCTGCCAAACCTGTTTCAGATATAAATTCGAATATTTTGTTTGGATCATTGAAGTAAGAATCAATTGCTACTATCTCTCCATCAGAATCAAGAGTTTTCTTAGAGTCTTTACCTCTCACTGCAATCAGTATATCCAATACCTCAAAAGCCTTTGGGTTTTCATTGTAAACTTCAATGACAGCTGTTTTTAAATCTAGTTTGCCAATTAAATAATTTAACTGATTTAATTTTAAAGAAATCTTATTAACATTTCTTTTAATTTTAGTGAAATCAGTAAAGTAATCCAATGTTGCGTTTGTTTCACTTAACTCGTTAAGGAAATCATCAAATTGCTTTGGCATAATCAACTTCTGTGGTATAATTAGTTATCAATAATTCGTTAAGCTTTCCTCTTTTTTTAGGATTTGCATTTATATTCCTTCTAGCTTGAACTCTATTAATATTAAAGTTTGAGTATAAATCATCAAAAAAATTATCATCTGGGTTTTTACCTTTAACATCCGAATTACTCAACATCCAAAAATGTCCTTTTGCATTTAATTTTTTACAAAAATCTCTCAACCGTATTTGTTCATGGTCATTAAATTCATCCTTCGCGTAAGAATTAAAGCTTGAAGTATTACTTAATGGTTTATATGGTGGATCAAAGTAAAAGAATGTATCTTTTTCAGCATAAAACAAAGTATCTTCAAAATCACCATTTGAGATCTCTACTTTTTCAAGTAATTTGCTAACCTCCATTAAATTTTCTTTGTCACAGATCAATGGAGTTTTATAACTACCTATTGGCACATTAAATTCATTAGATTTATTTACCCTATACAATCCATTAAAACATGTTCTATTCAAAAAAATGAACAAAGATGCTTGTACTACACTATCAGATTCACGAGTATTAAACAAGGCTCTTTTTTCATAATAATATTCCTTTCTCTCATCAACATCATTTTTAAATTGATGATATTGAGATTGCCATTCATTCAACTGTTGAATTACTGCTTCAACATTCTTTTTAATAGTGATATATGTATTTGTAAGATCTGTGTTAATATCATTAATAACAGCTTTTTTAATATTAGGGTATTTATTAAGCATCCAAAACATAACTGCTCCACTTCCAACAAAAGGTTCAATGAATGTAAATTCTTTTTTATTAAAATCTTGTGGTAAAGAGTTTTCAATTTCACTAATGAGTTGACTTTTTCCACCAGCCCATTTAAGAAAAGGTTTAGCTGTTTTCAATTATTAAGTTTTTTGATTTATCAAATATAGCAAGTATAAATACAATATGAATTGATGAGTTATCAAAGTTTTTTAACATTCTTCAAATAATACCATTTCACACACATTCTACTTCTCTCCTATCGTCGTTCCGTAAAAAGAGTGTTTCATTAACTATAGTAAAAAAAGCCTTAAAGAAGAAAACTTTTAAAAGAAAAATCAGCAAATGAAATTATTGCTTTTACCAAAGCAAAGTAACATAATGCTGACCATTATAGGACAAACAAACCATGATAACAATTTATTTATAGATGTACTATTTTAATAGCCTATGTAAAAATCCCAGAAGCTAATTAAATGACTAAACCGAAAAATATCTTATCTTTATAAAAGTGTTAATTAATTAGAATTTATAATTATGAAAGCTAAAAGTTTCATTTTAATTTTATCTATTCTTTTTGCCGGACAAGCCATTTATGCTCAAAGTGACTCAAAGAATGATTTTTCTGGGAAATATCAATCTGATATGCAATTTGTACAATTGATTCCTGAAGGCATTAATAAGTATATTGCCAAGTTTACAGAAGACTGTGAATTAACAACAAAAGTTGGAACTGTAAATGATAAAGGTGTTCTCGAGATTCCATTTCTTGGAGAAAATCAAATGCAACATATGTTTATCAAAAAAACGGGTAATGAAATAAAAATTTGGAATTCTGATAATTCACCAATGATGCAAGCGTGCAATGGAGCGACTCTTGCAGGTATTTATGAAAAAAGAAAATAAACCTTAACGGTATTTAAAGTATAATACAATTAGCTATAACGAATCATGATCATTTCTCTGATTGACCAAACCGATAGTTAACCGAGAATACAAATTTACCAGATGCCTTATTATCCAGAATTTCAAAATTGTTTTCTTTAAAAATATACATGACTTCAACACCAAAGTGATCACTTACTAAGGCTTTGGCCGAAATATAGGGTGTTTCCAAATTCCAAATATAACCTCCCCTTAAGCTATAATCCTCACTAAGACCAAAAGCACTTCCCACACTTGAACGCATATATAAAGTTGGGTATGGTGATGGCATTAGGAATCCATAATTAAAATCGGCATCAAAATATTTTCTGGGTCCAACCCTAAAATAAAATTCTGGAGTGATATTATAATCCTTATCGGCATCTTCAATAGACCCAGAATCAACTGTTAAATCTTTATTTATTCTAAGACTACCCACTTGAATACCGCCTCCAACACCTATCCATTTACCATCAATTTTAAAGTATGGGTTGATGGCATACACAAAATCAGACCGGCTTTCATTGGTTCTTAATCGGGTACTTTTAATATTGCCTCCAGACAGATTGGCACCAACGGTGTAGGTTGTTTTCTTTTTTGTGACGACCTGAGAATACCCCAATCCAAATACCTGATAGACCTGTTTGTAATATTCATAATTATAGGTTGTTCCGCAAGTTCCTTGATGTGGATCAAACATGACTTCATTGATATAGTTTCCAAAAGAACCACCCACATCAAAACGATGGTATTTAGTAGTTTTGATTGAATCCTTTGGCAATGTTTGGGCGAACACTACAAACGGTGCTATTAAAAAAACGCTTGTTATCCAACGATATTCCCTTAACTGAACTTCGGTAAAGAGACTGTAAACCAACAGAATAACCACCGGAATAAACTTCATCCAAACCACCATTAATTCATAACCCGTAAATAAATCTTTAACGGTATAGATTATCATGGAAATTAAAATGGTAACCATGAATTCGTTTTGGAAGGACAAGGCATTTTTGCGTTCTGGAAACCATTCCAGTGACCTTCTTTTTTCATACCACAACAGAATCAAAACCACCAAAACACCATAAATCAACATACTCCAATGGAACATACGCATTCCAAAAACATACCAGGTATTGAATTGTGAACTATTAGGATCTCTTAAAAATTCAATGCCAAATCGCATCAAAAAAAACAATCCCACAGAAAACAATAAGCTGCTGGCATTCTTTTTCCAATACTTTTGACTTTTGTAAACCAAAAAAGCGATAAAAAACAGAAACAAACTATCATATATTTGAACCGGATGGACGCTTGCAGAAATAAGTGATTCCACATCAATTAAACCTGAATACCAATGATGCAAATGTGCTTGAGTTCCTTTTGGATATTGCACGCTACCAAAGCCCGAATAAAGCTGACCGTAGCAACACCCATTAAAAAAGCATCCCAATTTAACGATCCCCAGAGCCATTGGAGCACCCCAAGCATACAAATTCAAAATCGATTTATTAAACCCCAATAGGCGTTGTGCGATTAAAAGTCCTAACAAACCAAACAATAAGCCTCCCACTGCCGAACGATTTGAAAACTGCTGGGAAGAAGTCGTCAAGGCATCCAACCAATCAGAAACTGGTATGGTAAATAATCGGGATCCTGTAATTGCAAATAAAGAAACGATACTTAAGATCAATAAAATAGATCTCATTCTGTAGCCTTGTTTTAAACTTTTATAAACGACTACTCCGAACAAAAAACCAAATGCGATAAGATAACTGGCTTTAAAAAACAATTGGGGATTACCTATTGAAACTTCCATAATGTACAGAGTTTAAAATAGGAAATTCGATGGTTAGTGCGGGCAGAAAATGCCTATACAATTTAACGAAAAAATGTTGATTTTTGAAGAAAAAACTGATTAAAAAAATTAACGTATCTTGATAATACCGTTAGCTTCAGAGGTATGAAATCTATTTTTTATATTTTATTTGGATTTGTTGCTGTTCAGGTATGGTCTCAAAATTATTTTAACCTGGGGCAACTAAGTTATACCAACACCCCTCAAAATAAATTTGATACTGGTCGTGGTCAAACACAAGTGGAAGAATTAGCTCTTCAATTTGAAATCCCCATAGTAATCAACGAGCGTACTACCCTCCTAGCCGGATTCTTCACGAATCAGACCGCTGTTAAGCTAGATCCTCATAATCCTGAAACCAAACTGAAGGTGCTAGGACTGGGATTAGGTGTTCATAAAACATTTAATCCTACATGGTCAGCCACTTTTATGGGATTTCCAAAAATAGCATCCGATGTGATCACTCTTTCGGGAAACAACACCCAATTCGCTTTTTTAACCTTAATTTCCCAAACCAAGAAAGCCAACCTAAAATACCGGTATGGCATCTATGCCAATACAGAAAAATATGGCTTGATAATCGTGCCTATTTTAGGGCTTTATTACCTTAGTCCCAATTCCAGATTGGATGCCAATTTGAACCTGCCTATTTTGGCAGACATCAACTACCTATTAAGAAAAAATCTATGGCTTGGTATTAAATTTGACGGCTTGGGAACCACCTATTATTTAAACAATCAGGCCTACTCCCCTTCCGGTGCTTATGTATCCAAAATATCCAATGAGATTTCCACGTATTTAAGATTTGCACTCACCAAATCCCTCTATTTTAACACCAAAATAGGCTATGCTCTTGGTAGAAGCTATGATGTCTATCAAGCAAACGATAAGGTAGATTTAAACCTGATTGCCTTTTACTTTGGTGACAACAGAACTCGGATAAATGACCGGTTTAAGGACGGTGCTATTTTTAAAGTGGAACTATTATACAGGCTCCATTTTTAAAAATAATTAGCTCTTCAGACTTGACATATCGATTACAAAACGGTATTTGACATCACTTTTAAGCATGCGATCATAAGCGTTATTAATATCCTGAATTTTTATAACCTCTATATCAGACGTTATATTGTGTTCTCCACAAAAGTCAAGCAATTCCTGTGTTTCTGCGATACCTCCAATCAAAGAACCAGCCACACTCTTTCTTCCCATAATCATGGGAACCGTTACCAACATGGGATCTAAGGGTCCCAAATAACCAACTACCACCAAAGTACCATTTGTGTTCAACGTGTTTACGTATGGGTTTAAGTCATGTACATAAGGAACGGTATCAATTATAACGTCAAATTTACCCATGACTTGTTCCATGGCGGCTTCATCCGTAGAAATGACTACATCATGTGCTCCCAACTTTTTGGCATCGTCTATTTTTCCTTTTGACCTTGAAAACAACGTAACATGAGCTCCTAGGGCATTGGCTAGTTTAATAGCCATATGTCCCAAGCCACCGAGGCCCACAACAGCTACCTTACTATCTTTCCCAACATTCCAATGACGCAATGGCGACCAAGTGGTAATACCAGCACATAAAACAGGCGCTATTCCTGCTAAATCAAGATTCTCTGGCACACTCAACACAAAAGCTTCATCAACCACTATAGTTTCAGAATACCCACCATGGGTATTAGTTTCCAAATGTTTGTCATAGCCACCATAGGTGCCCACCCATTCTGGGCAATATTGTTCCAAATCGTTTTTACAGTTTTGACAGGTTCTACAGGAATCTACCAAACAACCTACCGCTACAATATCATCTACTTTGTGTTTGGATACCTTTGAACCTACCTCTACTACCCTACCTACAATTTCGTGTCCGGGGACAACAGGATACTGTGTCATGCCCCAATCATTTTTTGCAAAATGCAAATCAGAATGGCAAACACCACAATATAAAATATCGATTTTCACGTCCGTATTAGTGACGGTTCTTCTGTCTATTTGTAGGGGCAACAAATCAGTTTCTGCGGATTCAGCTCCGTAAGCTTTAACACTGTAATGATTCATTGGAATAAGTTTTAAATGATGTGTTCTAAATTTACGAAAAATTAATCTCAATTTATTGATAGCCAATAAAAAACCAAGACTAAAGATCCTTACACCTTAGGAAATAAAGAATGCTACCATTTGAAATATGAAAAATGAAGCAAATAACCCTATCTGTTAATTTATTTTTTAATTAAAATTAATTTTAACAGATTATTTCCATCTAATCATCTAAATTAGTTCATTTAATTCAAAGCACTCATCATGAAAACTTCTAACTTAAGTAGGCGTGATTGGTTAAAAAAAGGCGCTTTAACATTGGGAGGATTGGCCTTAATGCCTTCCGATATTTGGGCCCATGCTGTAGAGACAGCACAAACCAACCAAACCAAATACCTTTTTCCAACTACCAACAGCTTCAATGAATTTACGCCTCCCAAGTTTTTGGATCCCGAATTAAAAGCCATTTTAAGAGCCAATGAAAACCCATATGGGCCTCCACCCCTTGCTGCTAAAGCTTTTCAGGAAAACGTTTTTTCGGGAAATAGATATGCTTGGAAGACTCTTAATAATTTAATAAGCATGATTGCTGAAAAGGAAAACGTCTCACCCAAACAGATTTTAATGGCTCCTGGCTCTTCTGATATTCTCGAAAAAGTAGCCATGGTCTTTTTTCAAAATGGCGGCGACGTGATAAGTGCCGACCCTAGTTATATGTCTTTGATCAACGTTTCAAAATCAGTTGGAGGTCAATGGAAGTCCTATAAGTTATTGTCCGACTCCCAACATGATTTAAAGGCAATGGAAAAAGCTGTGGACGATCAAACCAAATTGGTATATATCTGTAACCCAAACAACCCAACGGGTTCTATTACCAATGCTGAAGATTTAAAAACCTTTTGCAAAACAGTATCCAAAAAAGTTCCTGTATTTGTAGATGAAGCATATATAGAACTTTCAAATAATGGCATAGCTGATAGTATGGTATCCTTAGTGAGTGAAGGCCATGACGTTATGGTGGCTAGAACTTTTTCAAAAATCCATGGAATGGCTGGATTACGAATTGGTTACTTGGTTGGAAAAGAAGAGACCATTAACCGCATTAATGAGATTACCCGTGGCGGTATGGGGATCACTGGCCCATCCATTATGGCTGCGACCACGAGTTTAAAAGGTCAAGAATTTTTAGATATGACCAAAACCAAAATTGCTGAAGCCAGAGCATATACTCAGAATTATTTGGAGAAAAAAGGATTTAAATACCTACCATCGCAAACCAATTTTATGATTTTTGAAATCGATATGGATGGAAATTCATTTCTAAAAGAAATTTATGGCAGACAGGTTGGTGTAAGAGCCTTTAAGTTCTGGGATAAAAACTGGTGTCGTGTGAGTATGGGAACCATGAAAGAAATGGAAATATTCACCAAGGCGATGGATGAAATTTTTGTCTAATGTCTGAAGCCATCATTAAAGCACTTTCATTCGTTACTTTTATCATTATTGGATTGCTATTAAAATCTAAATTCAATAATGCCGAGGAAGTTAACGGATTAAAGAAGATTATTTTGTTGGTGGCTCTCCCCTGCACCATTTTCGTAGCCTTATTAAAGATTTCATTGCATTTAGAGTTGTTTCTTCTGCCGCTTTTTGCCTTAGGCTTTAATCTGTTTTTATTTGTCATTACACCAGCCTTATTAAACGTGGTTGGAATAAAAAATAAAGCCATTGCAAAT
The DNA here is from genome assembly GCF_011764015.1 of Mangrovimonas sp. CR14. Lineage (NCBI taxonomy): Bacteria > Pseudomonadati > Bacteroidota > Flavobacteriia > Flavobacteriales > Flavobacteriaceae > Mangrovimonas > Mangrovimonas sp. CR14. The sequence goes on from NZ_JAAFZY010000003.1 coordinate 165,010, forward strand.
ACAGCCAAATTGCTAATTCCTTCTTTAGCTCCCGGATTATCGTGCTTTCCGTTTATTTTAGAATTTTTAGGTGAACCTTATTTGGCCAAGGCTGCCATGACCGATTTGGGAAATAAGTTCTTTGTTCTTTTTATTTTATATCTAATTGCCATCAAATGGCATTACCGTAATAAGAATAACAAACAAGAATCTGATTTAACACGATTAAAAACCTTGGTGAAGGTCATGTTATTTGAACCCATTAATCTTTTGATTATCCTAGCCTTGATTTTGCTCGTTTCTGGTATTTCACTTGCTGATTTACCCTTGTTTTTACAAGAAAACTTAAACCGATTGAGTTTGATAATGACACCCTTGGTCTTATTGTTTATTGGTTTGGCTGTAAAAATTAAAAAGAAACAACTAGGACAGGTTTTTTCTTTACTTATGCTGCGCTATGGCATAAGTTTACTTCTAATTGCCGGTGTGGTTGCAGCATTAAAAATCCAAACAAGTCAAGATGTATTATTTATGTTAGCCTTTGGCTTGAGTGCCTGCAGCTTTTGGCCTTTTGCTCATATTTCATCTATATCTGCTAAAGAAATGGATTTGCCCGACCATCAAAAAACTTTTGACAACCAATTTGCCTTAGGACTATTAGCAATGTCCTTACCGCTTTCGGTTCTACTAATACTAATCATTTTTACAACTGGAGACACGTTTACAAATCCATTGTTTATCATATTCTTAGCAACAGGTTTAATCACTATTGGCTCCCTTTTTACCATCTTCAAATGGATAAAGAATCAGGTTATATTGAAAAGTGATTTGAGAAAAATAAACTAATTCATTAAAAATAGGACATAAAAAAACTTCTTAATTTTCATTAAGAAGTTTCACGTCATCATAATTATTAAACAAATCTATTTAAATAATTCTGTGTTTTCCTTTAATACAATATCCTTATTAGCTACATACATATCACCCATTTTTTCAGTTTTCAGGATAATATCCAAGTTCTTTTTTGCCAATTTTTTACGGCACATTTTAGTTAAATAGGGATCATCATCAAATACAAAAGAAGGTAACCCATAAGCTTCTTTTCCCTCTTCTTTAATAGTAGGATGTATCAATCGTAATTCTTTACTATGAGGGTAAGAACCTGGAATAAAGGTGTAAAAGGTATAAGAACCATTGGCGTCTGTTTTTACCCAACCTCTGTGCTTCACATACTTTTTTTGTCTATCGTAATTGACATCATACATACCAGTTTCATCGGCCTGATAAATAAAAACAATGACATCTTGAGCAGGGGTCACACCATCACTTTTATAAACAGTCCCTGTAATTTTTAATGGATTTTCCTTGGATTGAAAATCAGGGATACTGTCGGTATTGCTCAACTGACTTTCGGTATAATCATAGATAGGATTTCTGGTCATGTAATCAAATGGAACTTCTTCCAAAACTTGAGCCCTATCTTGCGCATGAACCGTCTGAAAATTAGCAGACAAAGTGATGGAAACAAGGAATAATAATAACTTTTTCATGAGGTATTATTTAATTAATCGGTTTAAAATTAATTGATTAACTAAACGCCACATAAAAAATCTTATGAACTAAAAAAATACACGATTAACCGAAAATAGGTTCAAAAAAATTCGATAAAATACCGTTTATCAAAATATGAATGCAAAAAAAATACCATCAGAAAAAAATCAGATGGTATTTTAATAATTATTATAAGACCTTTAAGATGCTACCTGTTCGCTTGCTTTTGGATAGTCGGTGTATCCTTCACTTCCAGGCGTATAAAAAGTATCTTGATTCCATTCGGCCAATTCCAAATTATTAGCGAAACGTTCCACTAAATCCGGATTTGATATAAAAGGTTTTCCGTATGCTACTAAATCCGCATCCCCATTTTCAATGACCTGATTTCCCTTTTCTTGATCAAAATTAGAGTTAATAATCAAGGTTCCATTATAAAGTGGTCTAAAATGTTTGGCTATTTCGGTCACCGCATATGATATATCTGAAACATCTGTAAACGGTTCTGAAAGGTGTATATAAGCCAAGTCATAATCGTTTAATTTTTTCATAATATATTCAAAGGTTGGTATGGTTTCTTCATCCATTGTCATTCCGAAAACACCATTTAAAGACGGATTAAAGCGGGCCCCTATCTTTTGCTCTGGCATAACTTCTTTAATGGCATCTAAAACCTCGAAAAAGAAACGCGCTCTGTTCTCAATACTTCCACCATATTCGTCTATACGCGTATTGGATGTGGCATTGAAGAACTGGTGAAATAAATATCCGTTTGATGAATGTATTTCTACGCCATCAAATCCAGCTTCCATAGCATTTTTTGCTGCCTTCTTAAAATCATTAATGGTACGTAGTATATCCTCCTTGGTCATTTCCTTGGGGGCAACTGTGTCTTTAAATCCTTCTGGGGTGTAAGATTGGGCATTCGGATTGATAGGCGATGGTGCCAATGGCAAATCTCCATTATGAAAATCTGGATGAGACATTCTACCTACATGCCATAACTGAATAAAAATCTTTCCTCCTTCATTATGAACTTTATCTGTTACCAATTTCCATCCCTCAACCTGCTCTTTACTATGTATACCTGGTGTGTTTATATAGCCAACAGCCTCCTCAGACACCTGAGACCCCTCAGAAATAATTAGACCAGCACTTGCTCGTTGTTGATAATAAAGCCCTTGAAGATCTTCTGTTGGCTTTTTCTCTGGATTATTGGCTCTACTGCGTGTCATTGGAGCCATCACAACTCTATTTTTTAAATCTAAATTATTTGATTGATATGGCTGTAATAATGGTTGTTTACTCATATTATATGTTGGATTTAAGTATTAAATTATTTTGATTTTTTAAAATTAGTAAACATGGTATTATTTTCCTAGGCAAATTAATTGTTTAACATCAATTTAATAGAAAAGTAAAAAGCGACCTAAACCTCCATTTAGATCGCCTTTCAACAAACAATAATCATTAATCAACTATTCTATAGGAAGAATAACCCCATCAATCACATGAATAACTCCGTTTGAAGCTGTAATGTCTGCAGCTTCTATATTAGCTGAATTACCTATGGCTATAATTTCAAGGTTAGGCGTCACCTGAAACGTTTCGCCTAGTAAAGTTTCAATAGTTTTATTATTTTTTTTGGGAACCACACTGTTAGAAGATCTTCTACCCTCGGTGACATGATATAACAACACATTCAATACTAATTGGGCATCAACCTCGGTTATATCGGAAACACTCAACGCATCATATAAGGCAAAAAAAGCATCATCGGTGGGAGCAAATACAGTATATTGGTCGGTACCGTTCAAAAATAGATCCACCAATCCTGCATCAAGTTCAGAATCAACGTACATTAAAGCATTTACCAATTCATTGAATCCGGCATCTATAGCTATGGCTGCTATAGGAGTATTACCAGGGGCATTTCCCGATCGAGCTGTTATAAGCGTCTCATAAATACTAGTCTGCTTTGATTGCTGATCCAAAGAAGTATCTACAGAATCTGTTTGGCAAGATACAATCAACATACTAATCATCATAAATAACCATTGGGGACTTAGAACTTTGAGAGATTTCATAATATTTGGTTTTAATTAAACTAATTTGTGAACACAAGATACAAATTTTGTTTAACTTTTTAAAATATTTGTTAAACAAAATTACTTATTGCTTTTACATCTTCCATTCCGATTCTATATTTCTAAAATTGTTCTCATTTTTTATATTTGTTTCTATGGAAATATATAACCCAAAAGAGTGGTTTAAGGCTGTATTTTATGTCCATAAATCAGATACGTTAAGAAAACTGACTCCCTATTTGTTTATTACAGCCGCCTTTTCATATGGTGTTGCCTACTTAGAATTGGAATATTTTAATCTATCAGCCAAACACTGGGTAAAGAACATTACGGTAGTACATAATTTATTGGGTTTTGCATTATCCTTACTATTGGTTTTTAGAACCAATACGGCATATGATCGTTGGTGGGAAGCCCGAAAGCAATGGGGCGCCCTTACCAATACAAGTAGAAATTTAGCCCTTAAAATGAATGCCTTACTCCCTAAAGATGACAAAGCAAATCGTCATTTTTATAGAAAAGCGATTCCCATGTATTCCCAAAGTTTGTATGCATTCTTAAGGTCTGATTATTCAACCTTCATGTTGGATGAAAATGAGCACCCAGAACTTGGAGATGCCTTCAGTAAAAAGAAGCACGCCCCCAATCAAGTAGCCTCACTCCTATTTAAAAAAACGAATATCTTATATCAACAAGGGATTATCTCAGGTGAACAGTTATTAGCTGTAAATAATGAATTGGAAGGATTTACCAATATCTGTGGTGCTTGTGAACGAATTAAAAATACACCTATCCCCCATTCTTACAGTACCTTCTTAAAAAAGTTTATTGTTTTTTATGTCGCTACTTTACCCATGGGATATGTGTTTTCTTTAGGGTATTTTGTCGCTTTAGCAGTACCTTTTGTTTTTTATGTATTGGCTTCATTAGAACTTATTGCTGAAGCCATAGAAGATCCGTTTGGTTGGGATTCAGATGATTTGCCTATTGAAAAAATGGCTGAAAATATGAAAAAACATACCCACGAGGTATTGCATCCCTAGAAGATTTACTGGAGTTAATCCAGACTACTTAGATTGCACAAATCTATTGATATCCTTCTTAGCGCCGTAGACTACCAAAATATCTTCTTTATGAAGGACATAATAGGGATCGGCCACTCCGTGAACTTTGAAAACTTGCTTTGAGGTACCTAATAAATTCTTTTCTTCGGAAGCAGACATGGTGGTCAATATGAGCAGATTGAAATTTTCTCTAATATTTATATCCTTTATGGTTTTTCCATAAAATTGTGTTGGCACATTAATTTCAACAATACTGAATTCCTCACTTAACTCAAAGGAATCCAAAATTCCCTTTAGACATAATTTTTTGGCCCATCTTTCCGCCGATTCTTGTTCAGGATGAACAATTTGATGTACACCGATGGCATACAATACTTTTTCATGAAGGGAATCAATAGCTCTACTAACCAATTTTTTCACATTCATGTTTTTAAAAAGAGCTGTTGCCATTACATTGGCTCCCCTGTTCTCACCAATGGCTATAACTACCATATCAGTATCTTTAAGAGGCAATCCAGACACGGTAAACTCATCTGTGGCATCCATGCAAATGGTATGGGAAATTTTCTCCTTATAACTCTCCACTTTATCCATACTAATATCAATACCTATAACCTCATTGCCTTGTTCTGTAAGTTTGACGGCTAGAGCCGATCCAAAACTTCCTAATCCAACAACAATATATTTCATAACAACATCTTTTTAATTGATTGTAATTTCCTCTGTAGGATATCTGTAATTCTTCTGTTTCACCTTTTTAAATAGTGCGATAAGAATAGTCAACATACTTACTCTCCCAATAAACATAATCGCAATGATGACAAATTTACTAAGAGGACTCAATGCAGCAGTAATACCGAGACTTAAACCAACCGTACTATATGCTGAAAAACATTCAAAAGCGATATCCAATAATTTCATGTCCTTGTCGAAAATGGAAATTAAGATAATCCCGGTTCCAATCACCATAAGCGATAAAGAAATGGCTGCAAAGGCTCTTCTCACTGAAATTTCTGCAATCTCTCTCCTAAAAATTTCGATTTTGGTTTTTCCTTTTGCCAAACTCAAAAAATTTAGGGTTGCTATGGCAAATGTATTGGTTTTAATACCTCCTCCAGTAGATGCTGGTGATGCTCCCACCCACATCAGAAAAAAGATTAACATGACCGTAGAAAAATGTAATTCGGCCATATCTATGGTATTGAATCCTGCCGTTCTAGGTGTAGTTGCCCCGAATAATGCGGTTACAAACTTTCCAAATCCGCTATGTTCTGCCAAAGTATTATTATATTCATCAATAAAAAAAGCTATAGTCCCGACTATGGTTAAAATGGCCGTTGTCACCAAGGATATCCTACTATTAATGTGTAATACCCAGGGTTTATACGTTTCTTCCATCCCTGACAAATAGAATACCTTTCTATTAATGAAATACTTAATATACTTCAAAAGGTTTACCACTATAGGAAAACCCAATCCTCCCAAAACAAAGGCTACAATTAATACAAGTTGGAGCATATAGTTGTACCTAAATCCTTCTTCATAAATACTATTCGACAAGGTGGAAAAACCAGCATTACAAAAAGCTGAAATACTGTGAAAAACTGAAAAAAAGATCCTTTCAAAAAAACTTTCAAATAGATCCTTTCGAACACTAACAAAAATGAGAACCGAAGCCACAATTTCGATAGAAAAAGTAATGGCCAAAATCCGCTTAAAGGTTGTAAATACCTCTCCCAGCTTATTGGCTCCTGTCATGTCACTTAACGTTTGCTGGTTTTCATAACTAGAGCCTCCTTTAAAAAAGTAACTAAAATAACTGGCCACTGTCAATATCCCAATACCACCTGCCTGAATAAGTGCTAGAATAACAGATTGTCCAAATACAGTAAAATAACTACCTGTATCTACCACAATTAACCCCGTTACACATACAGCACTTGTAGAAGTAAACAAAGCATCTAAAAATGACAACCCTTCATAAGTTGCATTCGGGAGCATAAGTAATAAAGTCCCAACCAAAATGATTCCAAAAAAACTCATGATAAACAACTGAGCGGGATTCATCAAGGTTTTTTTGTAACTAATATTTTGTTCTGAAAATTCTCTTATAAAGGTTAGTAGTATGGCAAATTTCACCCAATTGTCGTTGTATAAAAAAGAAATATGCTTGTGAGCCTCTTCTCCCAAAAAGTGAGCGTATAGGATATTTAGGGTAATCAGGATAGTAACTACGTCAAAAATGATCACTGACCGTTTGATTTCTTTTAGCTTTTCAATATATCTCAGAATGGTCACGCCAATTCCCAAACCAATAACCACAAAATAAAACGTATTGAAAACTCTTTGGATCTCCAATGATTTGTCATAACCAAAATCCAGCAAAAACATCAACACACCTAACACGCTTGAAAGGAAGGCTAATTGATAAAGAAGTTTTGAAGTAAAAAGATTTTCTTTTTTAAAGGGACTCAAAGCATCTATTTTTATTTGTCATATAATTTGGTGTCTTATAAAAACAGAAAATAATTATGACTTTGAACAAACAAAAGTTCAAAATAAAAATGACAGATTCAAAGAAATATCAATATTCTTTTTAAAAAAACAAAAGCTTTAAAATTTGACACAAGGATTTTAACGATTGCCTTAAAAACTCTATAATAATTGGTATTTTAGTCTCATGGAAAAAACAGAAAAATCAATAAACAAAGAAACACCCGTATCCCATGATATCCATCCATTAATAAAAAACAGATGGAGTCCTAGGGTTTTTGATGAGCAAATGGTTAGCGAAGAAGATATGAAAACGCTTTTTGAAGCAGGTAGATGGGCTCCAAGCTCCAATAATCTGCAACCATGGGCCATTATTTGGGGAGAAAAAGGAAGTGAAACGTACGAAAGAATTTATAATGTTTTAAGTGATTTTAATCAAGGATGGGTTAAAAATGCCCCTATCCTTCTTCTTACAGCTTACAATACCAAAAACCCAAATGGCAATGAAAATTTTCATGCACTTCATGATGTAGGATTGTTTATGGCTACTCTAAGTATTCAGGCACAATCCATGGGAATTGCGGTACATCAAATGGGAGGTGTAAAACATCAAGATGCAAAAAAGGAATTTAATTTACCTGAGGATTATCATATAGCTACATCTGCAGCCATTGGATTTTATGGTGGAGATCCTGATAAACTTCCAGAGGACTTAAAAGAATCCGAATTAGAAGAAGTTAGAAAGCGTAAAGATCAAAAGGAATTTATTTTTAAAGGGGATTTTAAATAATAGTAACCCATTCCTAATTTGATCAAGTTTATTTGGAGGGAGTATTTTTATAATAGCTCTCTCCTTTTTTTTTACTTGACCACCAGCTTTTTAATGGTCTTTGATTCCTTATTGTGAATTGAAGCCATATAGATTCCTGCTGATAGTTGCGAGACATTCACCGTAGAAGACTGCATAGGCAATGATTGTTGAAAAATTAAATCGCCTCTTAAGCTAAAAATCTCCAAAACACTGTCATTAGGAGCATTAGAAATAGTTAAAGTATCCATAACTGGATTTGGGTAAATGCGAATGGTAATATCCTCTAATTCAACATCCTTAATCGAAAGAGTAGCACATTCCTCTTCATTAGCTACAAAAAATGTATTACCACCTATGTTCCAATTAGCAAGTGTTACTGCTGTTGTTTCATCAACCATAATACATGACAAAGACTCATTACCTGACATGTTAAATTCAACAATATTACCATTATTGCCATTTCTTAAATCAACAGTTGTCAATTCATTATTCTGGCACTGTATTCTCCTCAAAACCCCATTATCTGATAAATCCAAGGATGTCAATTGATTATTAGCTGCATAAAACAAACTTAATTGTGGATTGCTACTTAAATCGATATTTGTAACCTCATTATTGAACATAAGAATTTTCTCCAATAGTGGATTGCTGCTCACATTTAAACTGGTTAAACCATTATTTGAGCAGTTTAAATATGATAATGCTGGGTTATTATCTAAATTCAAATTGGATATATTGGATTGGGAACAATCTAATATTTCTAACAAAGTATTATTGCTAATATCTAAATTTGAAAGATCATTGGTACCAACAAATAAGCTCTTTAGATTGGTATTCAATGAGACATCGATTGTGTTTAAATTATTTCCATAGCATAACAAAAACTCCAATCCAGGATTTCCCGAAACATCTAATGAAGACAAATTATTTAAATTACAGGATAAATATTCCAAGTTGAGATTATTGGAAACATCTAAACTGGAAATGTTATTATTACTGATGTCAAGTTCTTCCAGCTCTAAATTGGCCAGAATATTTAAAGCGTTTAACTGATTGTCTTTGATGTCTATAGATTTTAAATCTATATTTTGACTTAAATCAACTTCTTCCAAATTATTGGAATAAACATTCAAATGTCTTAAACTTATAAATGCTTCGATACCATCAAGATTGTGAATAAAATTGTCAAAAATATTAAGGGTGGTCACATTTTCAGCATCACAATTCAATATATCTCCTGTTATTCCATTTGTGTCAATACCTAGAGTCACAAGAGCCTGTTCAAAATTGGTATCTGGAATTGGAGTTGATTGCGACCATGCAGAGGAAGAAACCGCAGTTAAAATAAAAACTGACAAGAAGTACTTTACGGTATTCTTTGGGTAAAAAACCATAATCGTCAATAGCTTACAAAGGGATTATTAATAGCAAGTCAAATATATCATAATGAAGGAATTAATGCATATTTAATCGATAGGAGAATAATTAATCCGTTAAGTGACTTCTCTTGTATGTAAACTTCTCAAAAAAAACTAGGTTCAATTACACTATGGGCAAAGAATGCTCAGTATAATAACAAATTACCAATTTTTTAATGTTTTTTGTAGGAAAAAAAATTTGTAACTTTATAACTATCAAAGTTATCCCCTCCAAACTACCTCTATTAGATTTTGAAAAAAAAATCATTTACCAATTAGAAACCAACCTTATGTAACGAAATAAAATCAAGCAAATTCTTATAAATTTTATTCAATTGAAATTATCATGAAAAAACAACTTTTAATTTTACCGCTTTTGCTATTTGTTTTCATAGCAAACTACCAATTATCTGCTCAAGAAACAGCCTCAGATTTACAAAGTTTAATCGATATGAGGGCGAGCAACCTTGACTATCAAATGAGAAATCATGGTTATGAATTTATAAAAACTGAAAAGTCTGGATATAATGCCTACCAAAATTGGTGGAGTTCCAGAAAGGATAAATGTGTAACAGTTAGAGTTTCTGATGGTAGAATTAAATCTATTGTTAATTCGCCCGACTTTGATTGTAATAAATCCAATAGAAATTATTCCAATAATCACCGAAATAATGGCAATTCCTTCTACTATGACAACAATGAAAAAACAAATTACAATTATAGTAGATATGTAAATAATTCAGCTACCTCTGCTTATGGTAAGTTAGAAGATGATGGTTTTCATGAAATAAAAACGCACCAAGAAGATGGTTACACCTATAAGCTATGGTATAAAAACAGGACTAATGAATGCCTTAAAACAGTTAGCTATGACTATAAATTAACCAAAGTTTTATATTCTCATCATTGTGATGAAAATAACAGAGGTTATTCAAATAATAGAGGATACTCAAATAATAGAAACCGAGGAAATTTTTATGATTCCTATGATCATGAAGATACGCACACTAATTACACATCTTATATTAATAAAGGAGCCACAACAGCATATCGAAGACTAGAAGATGACGGATTTAGAGAAATTAAAATTTTCCAAAAAGACGGCTATACTTATAAGTTATGGTATAAAAACAGAACCAGAGAATGCATTAAAACGGTTAGCTACGATTATAAATTGACAAAGATTTTGTTTTCTCATCATTGCGATGAAAACAGATAAAATAATCTAAAATATATCAGCACTTTAATTAAGAAAAAGATTAACTTAGGAAGGTGTAATTTTAAATAATAATTCCATGAAAAAAACAAGCTTATTAATTCTTTTCTTCTTTACCGTTTTTATTTCATTTTCTCAAGAAACCGCCTATGACCTTAAAGATTTGGTTGATATGAGAGCTAGTTCTCTTGATAACGAAATGGGAAATCGTGGTTACGATTGGATAAAAACTGAAAAATCTGGGTATAATTCCTATCAAAATTGGTGGAATAACCGAAAGAACAAATGTGTCACAGTGAGGGTAAGTGATGGTAAAGTGAAATCAATAGTCAATGTTCCTGATTTAGATTGTAATAAATCTAGAGGAAATCAGAATCACTCAAACAATAGAGGAGAATTCCATCATTCTAACGACAATGAAAGAAATCACGACAATTATCAGACTTACGTGAATGGTCCCGCCACCTCCGTATACAGAAAGCTTCAAGACGACAATTTTAAAGAGGTTAAAGTTTTCCAAAAGGATGGTTACACCTATAAGCTTTGGTATAAATATAGAACTAAAGAATGCCTAAAAACGGTTAGTTATGATTATAAATTAACCAAAATACTATTTTCCCATCATTGTGATGAGAACCTATAAATCTTCTTAACGAAAACATAAAAAAGCAACCAAATGGTTGCTTTTTTTGATGGTTAGAAATTCTATCAGCCTAAAAGGTTATATTTTTGCAGCACAAATTATTATTATGAAAATAAAGAGTCTGACAATTTTTAGAATATTAGCCTTTTTAGAGGGTATCTCGTATATTTTATTACTTTTTGTAGCTGTACCCATAAAATATTGGCTTGGTGATGAACAGTATGTCAAGTTATTGGGAATGCCTCATGGACTTCTTTTTATAGGCTACATTGCTTTGGCCATTTTAATTAGTAAAGAGCGGAATTGGAATACTAAGGAAACTGGAATTGTGCTTTTAGGATCTATTATTCCATTGGGTACCTTTTTTGTAGATGCCAAGTATCTCAAAAATTCCTAACACATGAATAATTTGACTCATTTCTTTTATGACTTATTTATTGAAAAGGGCCTGAGCGAAACCAGTGCTACTTTTTTGAATATGCTCTCCCTTTTGATTTTATTGGTTATTTTAATTTTTACGACTGATTTTATCACTAGGAAGATTTTAGTTCAGGCATTCAGTAAATTTGCAGATCGTACTACAACTCAATTTGATAACCTCTTAATAAAACACAAAGCTCCGAGAAACTTAGCGCATTTAGTGCCTTTGCTTTTAACCATCGAGCTATTTCCGATTGTATTCAATGACTACCCATCAGTAGAGCAGCCTATTGAAACTTTATTGAAAATTTACGGTGTTTTATTGTTTATTTGGATTTTAAGGAGCATCCTTAAAACCCTCGAATCCTATTTCAAAACTATTCCTTCTTTAAAGGATAAACCTATTGACAGCTATGTACAAGTAGGCATGTTAGGTGTTTGGATTGTAGGTATTGCCTTTTGTTTTGTTATCATTACAGATATTACTCTTATTCAATTTTTCACCACTCTGGGTGCTGCTTCAGCAGTATTACTTTTAATTTTCAAGGATACTATTTTAGGATTTGTAGCCAGCATCAATGTGGCTGTAAACGATACCGTAAGAATTGGTGACTGGATTACCATGGAAAAATATGGTGCAGATGGAGACGTTATTGAAATCAATTTAAATACCATCCAAGTTCAAAATTTTGATAAGACAATAACTAATATTCCAACAGGGTCACTAATGACCGATGCATTTACCAACTGGCGTGGAATGTCTGACTCTGGAGGAAGACGAATTAAACGAGCCATAATTATTAAAGCGACTTCCATTAAATACTTAGCCCAGGAAGAAATTGATGATTTAAGGAAAATTCAATTGATATCAGATTATGTTTCCCAAAGACAAGAAGACATCAATCATTATAATAGAGAAAAGAACATAGACAAATCTGTTTTAATCAATGGTCGCAATTTGACCAATTTTGGAGTTTTTAGAAAATACATTCAAAATTACATAGAAGGTCATTCGGCTATAAATAAGGACATGACCATCATGACCAGACAATTGGCTCCAACTCCACAGGGAATACCTTTGGAGATCTATGCTTTTAGCTCTGATAAACGTTGGGAAAATTACGAATACATTATGGCTGATATTTTCGATCATCTCTTGGCTGCTGTTCCTTATTTCAAACTAGAAATATTTGAACTTCAAAATTTCGATCCAAACGTAATAAAATAAAAAAAAGAGCAGATATCTGCTCTTTTTTTTATTTCTATAATTTAGGATTCTCCTAATTTCCACTTTCGTTTTTAGCGTCTTCCACCATTTTTTCATTTGGTAAAATTGCTAAATTCACACGTCTGTTTTTCGATCTTCCCTCAGAAGTTCCGTTGTCATACATGGGCTGTGTTTCTCCAAACCAGTTGGTGGTAAATCTTGAACTACTTAAACCTTGACTTACAAAATAATCGCGAACTGAGTTGGCACGATTTTTAGACAATGTCATGTTATAAGAGGCATCACCAGTGCTATCTGTGTGTCCCACTACTAATACATTTGTATCTGGATACTCTTTAAGTACATTTGACAACTTATCAAGAGTCACTTGAGAGGCAGAGTTGATATTGTATTTATTAGTATCAAAATAAACACCGCTATTTTCATCAAATGTAACTACAATTCCATTGTCCACTCTTTCTACTTGAGCCCCTGGTATTTCATCTTCAATTCTTTGGGCTTGTTTATCCATTTTATTACCAATAAGAACTCCTGCTCCACCTCCAATGACGCCACCAATAACAGCCCCTAGTTCACCGTTCCCTCCTTTACCGGCATTGTTACCAATTATAGCACCAATAATAGCACCACTAGCAGCACCTATGGCAGCACCTTTTTGCTTATTATTTGCGTTTTGAACAGATTCACAATTGGTCATGGTAAACATTACCGAAACGGCAATTACCATTGTTGTTATTTGTTTTAAATAAGTTTTCATTAGTCGCTTGTTTTAGTAAAGTTCATAAATATTGTAAAAGGTTTTCCATCATCCAATGTCACGGTTTGTTGCCATTGCATGTTGGATTCAGACAATTGAGCTAACTTAAGTCTAAATCCTTGATTGGTTTCAGATTTATGTTTTGCATTGGTAGGCTTTAACATAAAATCATACAAACCTGTATCCTTATCAATAGTTTGAATACTAAAGACAAAGTTGCGTATAGATGAGTCACAATCCATACCGCTTAACGTATAGTTCCCCGTATTGTTATTTGGGATAAAACGCCATGTACTACCTTCAAAACATGCTTGTTCGGCATCATTTAAGAGGTTGACATTAAATTCTCCTGATTCGCTATAGGTTATGGAATTTAAACTCCAATATCCTTTCATGACTTTTTTAGAAACTCCTGTTGTTTTGGTAGAACCGCAAGAGAAAATGGTAGCCACAACCATGAATAATAGAAGTGATTTTTTCATCATGTTAATGGTTATAAATTAAGTGTTAATTTCTATAAATTTACGAATTATACTACATTCAAAGATGTTAATCTCTTCCAAAAAAATCTTAAACCTTGTTAAGACAACCGGTTTTTTACAAACTCGACTTCAGTCTTTCCATGTGGTTTCGGTTTGCCATCATTACCTAAATTTACCATAACAATATTGTCAACCGTTAAAATAGTTTCCCTAGTCATTTTATTTCTGGCTTCACATCTTAAACTTAAAGAGGATTTCCCAAATTTAATGACCTCGATTCCAAGTTCTATAATATCTCCTTGTCTGGCAGAACTCATAAAATTGATTTCAGACATATATTTGGTAACTACCCTAGAATTTTCTAACTGGATTATTGTATACAAAGCTACTTCTTCATCAATCCAAGCTAATAGTTGCCCCCCAAACAGGGTTTCATTGGGATTAAGGTCTTCTGGTTTCACCCATTTTCTGGTGTGGAATCTCATAATGATAATAATTTTTGTTGATCTGAATCATTTGGAATTTTTAAATTGGCATTCAACTCCAGATTCAATTTTTTAATAAAATAAGTGGACAATAAAGGAGATTCTTTTTCAATATTTTGATGAACAAAGAAATCCATTTCCTTAATGCCTTGTTCTTTCCATTCTTTTAAGCGTGCAATCCAATCATCAAGACGACTATAGTCACTCGGGTGGTTAGCACCAACATATCTAATGAAGGCCTTGGAATTTGTTAATCGCATATGCATTAAATCCCTCCTACCTGCAGTATCCACGATGATATTTGTCACATCATTTTTCTCCAACAAATCATAAACCTGATTGGCAACAGCTTCATCATTATACCAATCGGTATGTCTAAACTCCACGGCAAGGGGAATTTCTTTAGGCC
Organism: Mangrovimonas sp. CR14; assembly: GCF_011764015.1. Lineage (NCBI taxonomy): Bacteria > Pseudomonadati > Bacteroidota > Flavobacteriia > Flavobacteriales > Flavobacteriaceae > Mangrovimonas > Mangrovimonas sp. CR14. The sequence continues at coordinate 180,053 of NZ_JAAFZY010000003.1, forward strand.
ATGATTCTACAAAACCAATTACCCGGTCAAAATCCCTAGGTGAAAAATTATTGTGCATTTGTAAAAAGACCGTTCCTAGTTTTTCCTTGAGTTGTGAAGCACTGTATAAATAATCATCAACAACAGTCTTTACCTCATTTAACCGCTTCCAATGACTTATTTCCTGATTAATTTTAGGAAAGAACCTAAATTGGTCAGGAACTTTCTCATACCAAGTCGTAAACTGCTCAGGAGGAAAAATTCTATAAAAAGTAGCATTCAGTTCAATGGAATTGAACTGACGCGAATAATAAGACAGTTCATCCTTGGTACCTCTGGGATAAAATCCCTTTAAATCTGCCCTATTCCATTTGGCGCAGCCCACATAATATTCCGGTTCATTGTCATCCTTGGCCAAATTCAGCACTCTGCTCGTATCTATATGATCTGGAGGTAATGTAAAGTCAATGTTTTCTGGGTTATCTACACTTCCAAATTTCATATAAAATCTTTTATTCAAAGGTACTTCATAATAATGGCTTTCAAAATGTAAACTCCCAAATGTTGATAAAAATGTTAACATCAAAATGTTAGCCCAACATAATCACCTAACAATATGATTAAATTTAATCAAAACTTACAGCCATGAGAAACCGAAGTACTGACTTACTACAGTGTCGTCCTCAAATTCCTTCAGCCGTATTTACTGAAACCATGAGCAGCGACGAACGATTTCAAAATGCCACTTTAAGACCCATTATTAAACTTCAAAATGACCTTTTTGTTGAAGTTTTTAAAAATTATGTCCACAAGCACAAAAATGTATTTTATAGTTTAACAGTGCCAAAACAAATGGAGTATATAGAAAATGCCATTCAGAAGGACATTAAGTTTAGAAACTCTTTAAAAGGTATGGTCATTGGTCAATTCACCGTTGAAGAATATCAATTTTACATTACCAATTCCTCTGCTCTAAATAAAAGGATGATGAATATTGTCAAGGATCGCTTAATAGATAACCTACAGATTTTACAGCCACTCTGTGCCTAATTAATGAATACAAAATTTGAGTTGCTACAGGTTTGTATAGACCATGTACAAAAGCGTATTGAAAGTTATAAAAGCGAAATAGCTCTAATCAAAGAATCCATTGAATCCAATGATAAAAGTTCTGATGATGAGGATGATTCTGGAAACAGTAAGCTTTTTGAAGATTTAGAGAAAAACTCTCAATATTTAAGTGATGCCCAAAAAACCATGGGTATTATTAAAAGTATCAACCCAAATATAAGGTATGAAACATGTGTGTTGGGAAGCTTGGTAAAAACGCAAGAAAACTCTTTTTTTATATCTGCTAGTATCGGAAAGATTGACCTTGATTTTGGCTCCTATTATGCCATTTCTTTACAATCGCCTATTGGGCAATTGATGAAAAATAAAAAAGCTGGAGATCATATAGAATTTAATGGTAAAACTTTTTCAATTTTAGAGATTAAATAACGGATTCCCCATTTAAATTGGTGGTCAAGACATCACTCATATAATCAAAGTAAGGTCTAATCAATTGAAATGATTTGTCGACATCATCCAGGAAATTTTCTGAAAGAACCTCTTTATCTGAATATTTTTTGATGAAAATATATTGTTTTTTCCTAATGAGATCTATGTTAGGATGATCTTTTTCAAAATCTCTTGGAGCTGTTTTAAGTTCGTCTCCTTGTAAATCACCCCAAACTGATTTGAATTTAGGGTCTGCCAATAAATCCCTCATTTCTGAAGCATCCATTTCAAACTCTCTTCTAATCCTATTCAAATCATCTTTATTCGGTTCCCAGAATCCCGTTGCCATAAAGGATTCATTATTTGGAGATAGATGTAAATAATACCCACCTCTTAACTCAGGTTTTTTTCTATGAAAAGAACCTCCAAAATGGATTTTATAGGGTTCTTTGTTTTTTGAAAATCTAACATCCCTATAAATTCTAAAAATTTTGAGATTATCTACTTCGTCATGCATTTTCAACTTAGAAAATAACATTTCATAAAAGTTCTTAACCTCTTTTTGAATTCCCTTAAACTCCTTTTTATGATCATTAAACCAATCGCGATTATTGTTACTCTTTAACTGGTTCAAGAAAGTAAATATATCAGAAGTTAGTTGTGTCGCCATTCATTTTTAATTTAATTAAAAGTACAAAAAAAAGTCCCAAATGAATGGGACTTTTCTTGATGGTTATTTATTAAAGGAATTATTGGATGTCTTTAACAGCAACAAATTCCTGTTTGACTAATTTATTTTTATTTTCATCAAAGTATTCTACGGTAAAGTTACCTTGACTGTTAAAATAGCCTATTCCCGAATACTTATCAGATCTAAAAAAGTAATGGTTTTTGGTGCTTGACTGAATCGCGTTACCAAAATTTACATCATTATCATTTTTAATAGCGACCACCTTGAAACCAGTATCACATCTGTCAAAGTCATACATAGTACCATCGCAAACATATTGTGCAGTTTGCAACTTAGAATCATAAAAGACATCATGATCACTATCAACTTCCACAGTTTTGGTTACTTTTTTCGGGGAAGCCACAATAGATTGATTGACCTTGTTCTTGTCATCTTCATCCAATTTGATTTCCTGCTCCTCCTTGGTCGTTACTTTAATCTTTTTTTCAGTTACTTCTCTACCATTATCAATTTTAATGGTTTTCACGGTTGTTTCCTCAGAAACATTTTTCGGCTTTTCTTGAGCCAAAAGAACTCCTGAAAATAGGAAACAAGCAGCATATATTATCGATTTCATTTTAAGAATTTTAAGGTTAAACAATTAGAAGAATTAAGTTGGGTGCTGTTTATTAATCTACAGCATCTTCAACTTCATCGGCTGCATCCTCTAATCCATCACCTACATCATCAGCAGCTTCTTCAATTTTGTCTCCAGCATCCTTCTCTTCTCTACAACCTACAAAGGCAGTGGATATGGTAAACATCAGCATTAACATATAAATTAAACGTTTCATAATTTTTAAGGTTTTAGGGTTAATTAAAATATTGTTTGAATAAGTTTTTAAGAATGAGCTATGGTTATCTTTTAACCAAACCTCTAACAAGTGATATAACTAGTAGAACTAGAAATACGAAGAAAATAATTTTGGCAATCCCGGCAGCTGCTCCCGCAACGCCTCCAAATCCTAAGATTGCAGCTATAACAGCAATAACTAATAAAGCGATAGTCCAACGTAACATAATAAATTGTTTTAAGGTTAATAATAATGAATCGTAAAAAAGATTCTTATTCAAGGTACGTTGCTAATGAGTGACTTACGCTTTGCATTAACAGTATTTAACTTACATTTTTTTTCTTTAACAAAATTTATGTTAAGATTTAATCTGTTGTTCTTAAAAGTTTTAAGAAGAAGGTTTATTGGAATTCGATCTTATTTAAAATCAAACCTGAAGCTGGTGCAATGTAATTACTTATAGAAAATTCAGATGTGTCTAAACTACGCTCTATGTCTTCCAAGCTAAGTTCATTTTTTCCCAATCTAATAAGGGCACCCATCATTAATCTAATTTGATTTCTGCCAAATCCTTGCCCAACCACACGAAGCATATAGGACTTCTCTGGAAAAAAATTGGCTCTATACAAATCATTTTCAACAAGTTCGCAGGTATCAATCGTTCTATCATACAATCCTTGATCTGTAGCCCGATAGCAATAATTCTTGAAGTTATGCTGTCCTTCAAACAACTTGGCTCCTATCTTCATTATGTCGATATTCAACTCGTCCAAAATAGTTGTTAGGATTGGAGCGCAAAATGGATGGCATTTTTGCCCATGAGCAAACAAATAGACATATTCCTTTAATTTAGAATTTTGGATGATGTTAAAACTTTCATCTACTTCCTGAATATTTAAAGCCCTAATATCTTGAGGCAAATTGTAATTAAACCAATTTAAAAATTGATCTAAATCATCGATGGGTTCATAAACGAAAAGTTCAAAAGCAGTTTCATTAGCTGATACCATAGCATCGGTTCTACCAGCTACCAAAGTTTTAAATGATTTCCCCTCCAACACATATTTAAAGGTTCTATCTATCATTAAATGAAGGGTTTTTAGGTTGGGTTGTTTTTGCCATCCATGGAATCTGTATCCTAAATATTGACATGTAATGAGGTAATAGAAACGCTTTTGAAACACTTATTTTTTGATTTAATCGATTAAAAAGTAATCTGTTACTCTAAGTAAGATTTTTTTTATAACTTCATTCTTATCTGCTAATCTAACTATTAAAAACACAATGACAGACAATTTAACAATCAAACCTCCAAAATGGTATTGGGCCGTAAGTATCATTGCCTTCATTTGGAATCTAATGGGAGTTATTGCCTATTTGGGCCAAGTATACATGACCGAAGAAGATTTAAGGGCACTACCTGAAGCTGAAAGAAGTCTTTATATGGATGTTCCAGCTTGGGTAACGGGCGCCTTTGCTTTGGCCGTATTTGGTGGTGCATTTGGTTGTCTTGGACTTATTCTAAAAAAGCAATGGTCTAAACCACTATTAATTTTATCATTAATAGCCGTTATCGCTCAAATGTCTTACAATCTCTTTATGAGCAGAGCCAGTGAGGTTTATGGACCTGGAGGAATGATTATGCCGATTATGGTAATTATATTGAGTGCTCTTTTGGTTTGGTTTGCTTACTATGCCGCTAAAAACCGCTGGATTTCCTAAAACAATCACATAACTTATTAAAAAAAGGCATTAGAAACAACTAATGCCTTTTTTTAAGAATATCAACAACATCTTCTAAACTAAATCCTTTAGCTTTAAGAAGCATGAGATAGTGAAAAAGCAAATCGGCGCTTTCGTTTAAAAATAAATCGTCGTTGTCATCTTTGGCCTCAATAACCATTTCTACAGCCTCCTCTCCAACTTTTTGTGCTATTTTATTCATGCCCTTTGAAAAAAGGGATGCCACATAAGATTCTTTGGGATCAAAATTTTTAACTCGGTCATCAATAACCTCCTCCAAATCACTTAAAAATCCAAAATGCGGTGTGTTTTCCTCAGCCCAACAAGTATCTGTTCCCTTGTGGCAGGTAGGCCCCGAAGGTTTTGCTTGAATCAAAATTGTATCGTGATCACAATCTACTTTGACATCTTGCAATAAAAGAACATTTCCACTTTCTTCTCCTTTGGTCCAAAGTCTTTGTTTCGATCTACTATAAAAGGTTACTAATTTGGTGCTCATGGTCTTTTGATACGAATCTTCATTCATGTATCCGAGCATCAATACTTTCTTGGTTTCCGCATCCTGAATGATTGCCGGCACCAAACCATTTTCATTTTTACTAAAATCTATAGTCATTACAAACGTACTTCTATATTATTCCTTTTAATTTCTTTTTTCAAATCTAATATTTCAATTTCCCCAAAATGAAATACACTAGCAGCCAAAGCTGCATCCGCTTTTCCCTTATCAAATGCATCAACAAAATGTTGCGTGGTTCCCGCACCACCTGAAGCGATAATGGGAATATTGACATATTGGGATAACTTTGCCAAAGCTTCATTGGCAAAGCCATTCTTGGTTCCATCATGATTCATAGAAGTAAATAAAATTTCACCTGCACCTCGTTCCTCAACCTCTTTAGCCCAAGAAAACAAATCAATTTCTGTTGGGATACTGCCTCCTGCCAAATGCACTTTCCATTCACCATCAATTTCTTTAGCATCGATAGCCACAACGACACATTGATTTCCAAATTTGGCTGAAAGTTCGTTGATTAAATCGGGTCTTTTAACAGCTGCTGAATTTACAGAAACCTTATCTGCTCCGTTTTTTAATAAAATATCCACATCTTCTACTGTGGATATACCACCTCCAACAGTGAAAGGAATGTTAACTTGTTCGGCTACTTTAAGAACCATCTCTCTGGTTGTTTTCCTACCTTCCAAAGTTGCTGAAATATCCAAAAACACCAATTCATCCGCGCCTTTATCGGCGTATTTCTTTGCCAACTCTACCGGATCTCCAGCATCTCTTAAATTCACAAAATTAACCCCCTTAACCGTTCTTCCATTTTTTATATCCAAGCACGGTATTATTCGTTTTGTAAGCATTAAATAAACTTTTCTAGATCTCTTAATGAAATTTTGTTCTCATATAATGCCTTCCCTATGATGACACCTTCACATCCAAGTTCCTTTAGCCTAATAACATCATCTAAATTTGACACCCCACCAGAGGCAATCAACTTGACTGATTGGTCTGAGCTGGAATTGGAGCATTCATGGATAATTTTGGAATACAGCTCATTGGATGGTCCTTCAAGCATTCCATCTTTTGAAATATCAGTACAAATGACATACTGCACGCCTTTTTTTTGATAGGCTTTGATAAAGGTGATTAAATCCAAATCACTTTGTTCCTGCCACCCATTTACAGCAATCTTCTCATCTTTTGCATCGGCACCAAGAATTATTTTTTTACCTCCATATTTATCCAGCCACTTTTCAAAAACCTTTGGATTTTTAACCGCAATACTACCTCCTGTGACTTGTTTAGCTCCCGAATTAAAGGCGATATATAAATCTTCATCTGACTTCAATCCACCTCCAAAATCGATCTTTAAAGACGTTTTAGTAGCAATTTGCTCCAATACTTTATAGTTGACAATTTCATGAGCTTTCGCCCCGTCCAAATCAACTAAATGCAAATATTCAATGCCTGCATTTTCAAACTGTTTGGCCACTTCCAGCGGATTTTCATTATATACTTTTTTGGTGTCAAAATCGCCTCTTGTGAGTCTGACACACTTGCCGTCGATAATATCTATTGCTGGTATAATTCGCATTTTTAAAGTTTTAAAAAATTATTCAAAATTTGAGCCCCCACTTCGCCACTTTTCTCTGGATGAAATTGGACTCCATAAAAATTATGATAGTTTAGAGCGGAAGCATAAACCAATCCATAATCGGTTTTGGCAATCGCTTGTGATCCCAACTCGGCATAATAACTATGCACTAAATATAAATAGGACCTATCTGGAACCTCTTTAAACAAATCTGATTGAAGATCTGTAATGACATTCCAGCCCATATGGGGTACTTTAACGGAATGGTCAAACCGTTTAACATTTGTATCAAAAATACCTAATCCTTCGGTATCTCCTTCTTCGGTGTAATTACATAATAATTGCATTCCCAAGCAAATACCTAAAACCGGTTGTTTTAACTCCGGAATCAATTGATTTAATCCACTTTTTTTAAGCATCTTCATGGCACTACCTGCCTCTCCTACTCCCGGAAAAATGACCTTATCAGCATTTATAATATCCTTTTCATCATGAGTTAAAATGGCATTGACACCCAATCTATTAAAAGCAAATTGAATGCTTTTAATATTCCCCGCTCCATAATCTATTATCGCTAATTTCATTAAAGAACCCCTTTTGTAGATGGCAAAATCATTTTATCCACATCTCTTTTAATAGCCATTTTTATGGCCTTGGCGAAAGCCTTAAAAATGGCTTCAATTTTGTGGTGTTCATTGCTCCCTTCTGCCTTAATATTCAAGTTACACCTAGCACCATCTGTAAAAGATTTGAAGAAATGATAGAACATTTCTGTTGGCATTTTTCCAATCATCTCCCGCTTAAAATCAGCTTCCCAAACCAACCAATTTCTACCTCCAAAATCTATAGAAACCTGAGCTAAACAATCATCCATGGGCAAACAGAAACCATAACGCTCCAAACCTAATTTATCTCCTAATGCTTTATAAAAAACTTCGCCTAATGCTATGGCTGTATCCTCAATAGTATGATGTTCATCTACTTCAAGATCTCCCTCTACTTTTATCCTTAAATCCAATTGCCCATGTCTAGAAATTTGGTCAAGCATATGGTCAAAAAATGCCAAACCAGTCGAAATCTCACTTTGTCCCGTTCCATCCAAATTTAAATCAATCGCTATTTGGGTTTCCTTGGTGTTTCTAACTATGGAAGCAGAACGATCAGCTAATTTCAAAAACTTATAAATAGTCTCCCAATCATCTGTTTCTAGAGCTATAAATTCATTTAATTTTTGTCTGTCTACCGTTACTTCATCTTCACCCAAATAACTTTCGTTATTAATAAAAATGCCCTTAGCTCCTATGTTTTTGGCCAATTCCACGTCTGTTAATCGATCTCCAATAACAAAAGAGTTTTCAAGATCATAGGCCTCAGAAAAATATTTGGTCAGCAAGCCGGTATTAGGCTTTCTGGTTGGAGCATTATCCCTTGCAAAAGTGCGATCAATGAATTGCTCTTTGAATACAACACCCTCCGAAGCAAATGTTTCAAGAATCAAGTTATGAACCGGCCAAAAAGTTTCCTCAGGATAGACTTCTGTTCCCAAACCATCCTGATTGGTAACCATCACCAGTTCGTAATCCAGTTCTTTGGCAATTCTTCCTAAATATTGAAACACTTTTGGATAAAACACCAACTTTTCAAAAGCATCAATTTGCTCATCTTCGGGCTCTTTTATCAAAGTTCCATCGCGATCTATAAATAATACTTTCTGGCTCATTTTATACTTTTTAAAGCTAAGATTAAATTAGTGTTTTCTTCTGTTGTTCCTACAGTAATTCTCAAACAATTCTCACATAAGACTTGATTTGAACGATTTCTAACCACGATTCCCTTTTGTATAAGCTGATTATACCTTTTTGTTGCATCATCTACCTTGACCAAAATAAAGTTGGCATCAGAGGGATATATCTCGGAAATATAAGCGATGCTTCCTAATTCTCTTTCCAAAACATTTCTTTCTGTTAGGATTTGTTGTACTTGGGTTTTAAATACTTCTGTGCTATTCAATTGCTCCAACGCCTTTTGCTGCGTTAATTCATTAATATTGTATGGAGGCTTTATTTTATTTAAGGTAGAAATAATAAATTCTGAGGAATAACAAATACCCAACCGAATTCCTGCCAACCCATAGGCTTTAGACAAAGTTTGGGTTATTACCAAATTTGGAAACTCCTGTAATCTATTAAGCCAACTGGCTTGAGAAGAGAAATCTATATAAGCTTCATCAATTACAACAAGTCCTTTAAACTGTTTCAATAAGCTTTCTATATCTCGTGAATTTAAACTGTTTCCTGACGGATTATTGGGTGAACATATAAACAATATTTTGGTGTCTTCAGAAACTGAATTTAATATGTTCTCTACCCTTAATTGAAATTCTTCGGATAAATTAACGGCTTTCAATTTCACATTATTGACTTCTGCCAAAACTTGATACATCCCATAAGTTGGGGGTAGAATCAATATTTCATCTTGATTGGGTTCACAAAATGCTCGAATTAAAAGATCTAAAACTTCATCACTTCCGTTTCCCAATAATATATTGCTAACCGAAACGCCTTTAAGTTCTGATAATCTTTCCTTTAATTTAGTTTGTTGGGGATCTGGGTATCTGTTCAATCCATTAGAAAATGGATTCTCATTCGCATCTAAAAAAATAAGATCCTTGTTGAACTCTTTAAACTCATCCCTAGCAGAGGAATACGGTTTTAATGCCATCACCGATGGCCTTACCAAATTTTTGATCTCATTAATAGTCATCATGGCTTTTCCTTTTTTAAATCCTTCAATCGGATGGAAACTGCATTTTTATGAGCCGACAAACCTTCTGCTTCAGCCATTAATTCTATGGTTTCACCAATATTAAGAAGTCCGGTTTCTGTAATCTTTTGAAATGTGATGCTTTTTGTAAAACTATCCAAATTGACACCTGAATAGGACTTACTAAAACCATTAGTAGGTAGTGTATGGTTCGTTCCAGAGGCATAATCCCCAGCACTTTCAGGAGTGTAATTTCCTATAAATACTGAACCCGCATTCCTAATTCCATTAATGAAATAATCTGCATTTTCCGAACAGATAATAAAGTGCTCCGGACCATATTCATTAATTAAATCCAAAGCCTGTTCATTACTTTCCAATAATACAAGCCTTGAATTATTAATGGCAGCTTGGGCAATAGATTTCCTTGGAAGTTCTTCAAGCTGATTTTCTATTTCCTGCTCCACTTCTTTCAATAACTTCAAAGAAGGTGTGACCAAAATCACTTGACTGTCTCCCCCATGTTCAGCCTGACTCAATAAATCTGAAGCCACATAACTTGCTTTAGCAGATTCATCAGCATAAACCAAAAGCTCGCTAGGACCCGCTGGCATATCAATGGCTACATTAAATTTTGTTGCCAACTGTTTGGCAACAGTGACGAACTGATTTCCCGGTCCAAAAATCTTATAGACCTGAGGAATTGTTTCAGTACCAAAGGTGAGGCCTGCTATCGCTTGAATACCCCCAACTTTAATGATTTTAGTCACGCCACATAACTGAGCCGTAAATAAGATTTCATCTGCTAATTTCCCTTCTTTATTAGGAGGTGAACACAATACAATTTCTTGGCATCCTGCAATTTTAGCTGGAACAACCAACATTAATACAGTAGAGAATAATGGCGCACTACCACCAGGTATGTATAATCCTATTTTTTCAATAGGGCGTTTTTCTTGCCAACAGGTAATACCTTTTGTCGTTTCTACTTCTACTTTACCTGTTTTTTGTGCGGCATGAAACCGTTCAATGTTATTCTTGGCAATTTCAATGGCATCCTTCAAGTTTTGAGGCACCCTAGAAATTGCTTCCTCCAATTCTTGTTGACTTACCACATAATCAGAAAGAGTAACCCCATCAAATATGGAAGTATACTTTAAAACAGCTGTGTCACCATGTCGTTTGATATCCTCAAAAATCTCTATGACCGTTTTTTCAATGTCTTCAACCTTTTGGGTGGGACGTTTTAAAATTTCTTCCCAGCCTTCGCTATTTGGATTAACTATCGTTTTCATTTACAATACCATATTTTCTATTGGACATACTAAAATTCCTTCGGCACCATTGAGTTTAAGCTCATCTATTACTTCCCAAAATTCATTTTTATTGATAACGGAGTGTAAAGAGCTCCAACCTTCCTTAGCTAAAGGCATAATGGTAGGACTATTCATTCCAGGTAAAATTCTTATAATATCATCTATCTTATCATTAGGCGCATTCAAGAGAACATATTTATTCTGCCTACCTTTTAAAACGGATTGGATACGGAATTGCAAACGCTGTAAAATAGTTTGTTCTACCTCGCCAATCTTTGGAGAAACAGCCAATACCGCCTCCGATTTTAAAAGTACTTCTACCTCCTTTAAGTTGTTTTTAAACAAGGTACTGCCACTGGAAACAATATCAACAATAGCGTCAGCTAAACCTATATTAGGGGCAATTTCTACAGAACCATTAATGATATGTAATTCAGCATTTACCTCATTCTCTTTCAAAAATTCCTTAACCGTATTTGGATAAGAAGTAGCAATTCGTTTTCCGTTTAAATCAGAGAGCGTGTTATAACTTTTTGATTTAGGAATGGCCACAGATACTTTACATTTTGAAAACCCTAATTTTTCAACAGTCTTTATATCTCTTCCCTTTTCAAAAAGAACATTTTCCCCTATTATAGCGGCATCCACTACTCCATCATTTAGATATTGGGGGATGTCTCCATTTCGCAAATAAAATACTTCGAGAGGGAAATTGGCTGCAGATGCCTTTAACTGATCTTTACCGTTATCTATTGAAATTCCAACATCTCTCAGAATTTTCATGGAATCCTCATTAAGTCTTCCAGATTTTTGAACAGCGATTTTTAGTTTCTTCATTACTTAATTTTTTTAAGTTGAGTAAACCGAAGGATTTAGAAATAAAAAAACCCGTTTGATTTACTCAAACGGGTTTTAAATATCTTGATTTTATTCAATACATTTTCAGCTCGCCTGAGTGCAAGTATGAAAATGATGATGATGTAATTGAATAAAATTCATGTTTCGTTTTGTATATGCAAATTTTCAAAATAAAAATCCATATATCCAAATGTTTGGATCACAATTATAAATTTTTATTAAGTTTTAAATCTGATAGTGCTTTTTTTATTGATCCCCTAAAATTATTGGCATCCCTGAATCTCCAGATCCTATAACAACTACTTTGCTATTATTAGATTCCGATAGTTTTACTGTCGCTTCAATACCTTTGTCTTGAAGTATTTTATCTGTTAAAGAAGCACTTAAGATACGGTTAGCATCTGCCTTTCCTTGAGCCTCAATAATCTGTCTTTCAGCTTCTTTTTCAGCAGTAACTAATCTAAATTCGTATTCTAGAGATTCTTGTTCTTGTCTAAGTTTACGCTCTATAGCGTCTTTAATGGTAGGTGGCAAAGTTACATCTCTAATTAACACATTGTTTAATTGAATATATTGCCTTTCTACTATTTTTTTTGTTTCCTCAAAAATTTCTTCTTGAATGGCATCTCGCTTAGTAGAATATAATTGCTCAGGAGTATAACGTCCCACCACGCTTCTCGCTGCACTTCTAATGGCTGGCTGCAAAACTCTGCTTAAATAGTTTTCACCTTTCTCATTATGTAATTTTCCTAAATTCTTTACATCTGGCTCATATAATACAGAGGCGTCTAACTTTATATCTAATCCGTTAGATGACAAAACCGACATTTTTTCTGGAATTTCCTGTTGGCGAGTTTCATAGTCGATAACTCTATTCCAAGGAGCAATTATATGAAAGCCCGGTCCAAGCGGAGCTTTATCTGAATCTACTCCATCTCCTAGGGTTTCATATAATACAGCAGCATGACCAGCATCAATAGTGACCGTTGATTTTGCTAGAATAATAATTAAAAAAATAAGTGCTGCAATGGCAGGAACTGCCACTTTTGGTAATCTCTCCATGATAAAAAATTTAAATTAGTCCGTTATATTTTCTGATAAACCACTCAGCACCAAGCAGTAACACTACCAATGCCAAAAGGTATTTCCAGTCTATTAAAGGTACAACAATTCTATTGTTTTTCAAGAGAGGTTTGTAGCGATTATCTCCTAATAAATCATTAATGATCTGATCATAATCATCAATAAAAAAGCTTTTACCTTGACTTTGGGAAGCCACTTGATTTAGCTTGGTAATTTCGGCATTCAAGAATTGTTGTTCCACATTGTAATCTAAAATTTTAAAGCTTCCGGAGGTGGAAATATTTTCATCCACTGCCTTGACAGTAAAACTATAATCGGATGGTGGCAAATTGCTTAAATCAACTTCAAAAAAGTTATTTTTCAATACCAATGGATAGGTTGTTACCTGTTCACTATTTTTATCCTTTATAACAACTTCTAATGGCTCCCTTTGATCAAATTCATAGTTCTTATTGAAGTATTGGGCCTTTAAAGAAATGTTATTATTACCCTCATAAAAAGATTCGTAATCAACTGTTAATCTACTCTGCTTTTTGGTTGAGGCCAAATACTGAATCAACTTACCTAAAAATGTATCAAACTCTGAAAACGATTTGGAATTCAGATACGTTTGGGCTCTCCATTTCCAGATTCCTTCTCCCAATAATAAGGCATACCGATTTTGATTTCTTTCAAATGTGGACAGCAAAGGTGTTTCTGTTGAAACACTTCCTATTCTTTGAAATAACAAAGGATTTGCTGCTATTTGATAATCTACCTCCCCAAACGTTGATTGCAAAGGTGGAAAAGATTCAAAATCAATATCTTCTATCAAAAAATTAGAATAACCTAGATTCAAGTAAGCTAGATAATCCTCTTTTTGATTGGTAACCGTTTGTTTAAAACCGAGATCCAAAGAATTCAAAAAGTTCCAATCGGTATGAGTGCCTGTGATATAAAATACATTTCTAGAAAAATCATTGAATGAATCAAATACCTTTTTAAAGGTGGTATTAGGTTGATAAGCAATGACTAATTGATAATTATCAATATTCTCTAAATAAGCTTCTGGTGTTAAAATTGTAGCTTCCCGTTGTTCGTTGCTCTCAACAGCCTTTTTTAAAGCACCTAGATCAGGATGCCTAATAGCACTAACCAAAGCCACATTGGTCTTTTGGTCAATGACTTCAACTACAAAATTTTTAGTGTTATTAACCGTATTCTTTTCATTCTCCAAAGGAATGATTTCGGCATGATAGGTAAACACTCCAACTTTATTAGCCGATAAATAAAAATTTAATACTTCAGAATTATCATCAGGAGAAAAAGTGACATTTTTTGAGAAAACCGTTGTATTCCCTACAGTTACTTTAAACGTTGAACTAACAGTTTCTTCGCCATTATAAACCAAAATGGCCTCTACTGGGAATCGATTCTTCAGAAATGCATACTTATTGACATTCAATTTTTGAATTTTCAAATCACTATACACTGTGGAATCTCCAAGAATTACCGGATAAACCGATTGTCCATATTTTTCAGAAGTAAAAGAATAATCTCCACCATAGGTTTGATTTCCATCAGTGACTAATATCGTTGGCGCATTTTCCTGTCTGTAAATCTGAGTTAAATCTGAAAATACCCGATCTAAATTCGTTTGTTTTCCTTTAAAATCAAGAGTATCAAGTTCCGTTAAATCTTCACTAAACGCATACCAATCAACATGAAACCTTTCCTTTAATTCATCATTGTTATCTATGCTTTCAATCAATCTCTTAACTTGGTTATCATGTTCAAGATAAGCGACAGAATTGGAATTATCTACAGCAACAACCAAAGTCGGTTTTTCTTCATAAGAAACCACCTTTTCAAACCTTGGATTAACCAATAACAAGCACAACAAAAAAACGGATAGGAATCTTATTCCTATCAAGATCCAATTTATGGTGCCTTGGTTCTTTCTTTGGTATTTATACTGAAAAAGCGCTAATAAAAGCGCTATGATTCCTGATAATATGATATAAAATATGGTTTCTAAAGACATAAATTATGTTAACATTCCACCATCAACATTAATGGTTTGTCCTGTTACATATGCACTTAAGTCACTGGCTAAGAACACACAAGCATTTGCAACATCTTCAGGAGTTCCGCCACGTTTTAATGGAATAGAATCTCTCCAACCTTGAACTGTTTTCTCATCTAATTTACCAGTCATTTCAGTCTCGATAAATCCTGGTGCAATAACGTTACTTCTAATATTTCTACTTCCTAATTCTAACGCTACTGATTTTGAAAAACCAATGATCCCTGCTTTGGAAGCAGCATAATTGGTTTGTCCTGCATTTCCTTTTACTCCAACTACAGAACTCATATTGATAATAGAACCTTTTCTTTGTTTAAGCATAGTTCTTTGAACTGCCTTCGTCATATTAAAGACTGACTTCAAATTAACTTCGATTACCTTATCAAAATCTTCCTCACTAATCCGCATTAACAAATTATCTTTGGTAATTCCAGCATTATTAACTAAAATATCCACTGAACCAAATTCAGCAACGACATCATCTACCAATTTTTGAGCCTCATTAAAATCGGCAGCATTACTTTGATATCCCTTAACTTTTACTCCGAAAGTTCCTAAGTCTTTTTCCAATTGTTGAGCAGCTTCTACAGAAGAACTAAAAGTAAATGCTACATTGGCTCCATGTTGAGCAAAGGTTTCTGCAATTCCTTTACCAATTCCTCTACTCCCACCAGTGATTATTGCTGTTTTTCCTTCTAATAATTTCATTTGATTTTAAAAAATAGTTGATATTCAAATATACTAATAACAAATTGACGAAATAAAAAAAACCTCACAATATTGTGAGGTTTTAAATACTATTTAAGAATAATTACCCGACTACTTCGGCCACTTTTTTACCGATTTCAGCAGGAGAATCCACTACGTGAATTCCACATTCTCTCATAATTTTCTTTTTTGCTTGAGCTGTGTCATCACTTCCACCAACTATGGCACCAGCATGTCCCATAGTTCTACCTGCAGGAGCAGTTTCACCAGCTATAAAACCAACAATAGGCTTTTTGCTTCCACTTTCTTTATACCATTTGGCCGCATCAGCTTCCAATTGACCACCAATCTCACCAATCATAACCACGGCTTCTGTTTCAGGATCATTGACCAATAATTCTACCGCTTCTTTGGTAGTAGTTCCAATAATAGGATCTCCTCCAATACCAATTGCAGTAGTAATACCTAAACCTTGTTTTACTACTTGGTCTGCCGCTTCATACGTTAGGGTTCCTGATTTAGAAACAATCCCTACTTTTCCTTTTTTGAAAACAAATCCTGGCATAATACCCACTTTTGCCTCTTCTGGAGTAATAACTCCTGGACAGTTAGGACCAATTAAACGACAATCCTTATCTTTTATGTAATCAGCAGCTTTAATCATATCAGCTACTGGAATACCTTCTGTAATTGTAATGATTACTTTGATTCCTGCATCGGCAGCTTCCATAATAGCATCAGCAGCAAATGCTGGCGGAACAAAGATAATAGTTGTATCTGCCCCAACTTGATCAACAGCTTCCTTAACGGTGTTGAAAACAGGCTTATCCAAATGTGATTGTCCGCCTTTTCCTGGAGTAACTCCACCAACTACGTTGGTACCGTAATCAATCATTTGACCAGCGTGAAAGGTACCTTCACTACCAGTAAATCCTTGAACTATTATTTTTGAATCTTTATTAACTAAAACGCTCATTTATGATAGATTTATATTTTTTTTCGAAAACAAATTTAAATTAATACTTAATTAAATTAAAGGTTTTTTACACTTTTATTTGGGAAAAGGAATTAGCCGCCAAAGCATCATCATCTGCCAACTGACTAATCTCGAAACCTTTGAACAACTTTCCATCTTTTAGTTCCCAAATACTAATATAATGCGCCAAAGCAGTCTCTTCATTATCATTCTCAACCGTTGTCACGTAAACAGTATAACGGGTAGTCACATAATTATCTTCTTGCAAAACGTGACTGATTTCTGTTCTCAATTCTGGAAAAGCAGCATTCAAACGCTTTATAAAATCAAAAATACCTTGATGATCTAATGAATGGAATCCTTTGCTACTATTCCAATGAAGTAAGCAGTCGGGATGAAAAAAGTCAATGAAATGTGCCAGAATGTATCTAAAATCAGTTTTATAATAATTCTTGACAAATTCCTTTGAACTCATTCTATTGATTCTTTAGCTTATTGATGATATTAGGAATTTCCTTGACATAGGCCATTTCTTTAAGCTTCTGTCTGGCTTCTTCAGCGGGATACCCAAAATAGGTTTTATGACCTTCCAAAGATTTACTAACCCCTGACTGCGCTAAGATGACCGCTTTTTCTCCAATGGTAATACCACTGGTACTTCCTACCTGCCCCCAAATGGTGACTTCATCTTCAATCACTACACAACCCGCAATTCCTACTTGGGACGCTAAAAGACATTTTTTACCTAAAACGGTATCATGACCAATTTGAATTTGATTGTCCAGCTTAGAACCTTTGCCTATGGTTGTATCTCCTGTCACACCTCTGTCAATAGTACAGCAAGCACCAATATGAACATCATCCTCAATTACCACACGCCCTCCAGAAAGCAATTGATCAAATCCTTCTGGTCTGTTTTTGTAGTAAAAAGCACTAGCTCCTAAAATAGTTCCAGCGTGAATTATCACATTATCTCCAATTACCGTGTCATCATAGATGACTACATTGGGATGAATAATACAATTATCACCGATAGTTACATTGTTTCCAATAAAACAGTTAGGCTGAATGACCGTTTTGTTTCCAATTTTGGCAGTTTCTGAAATGGAACTGGAAGAAGGAACAAACGGTTTGAAATGATTGGTTAATTTATTAAAATCCCGAAATGGGTCATCACTAATCAATAAAGCTTTACCTTCCGGGCAAGCTACCTCTTTATTAATTAAAACGATAGTTGCCGCCGATTGCAAAGCTTTATCATAGTATTTTGGATGATCTACAAAAACAATATCCCCTGGTTCAACCACATGAATTTCGTTCATTCCTAATACAGGAAATGACTCATCTCCAATAAAATCACACCCAATTAAAGATGCGATTTCTTTTAACTGATATGTTTTAGGAAATTTCAATTATTCCTTGATTCGTTCTTTATACGTCCCTTTTTCAGTTTCAATTTTGATTTTATCCCCTTCGTTTATGAATAAAGGTACCATCACTTCAGCTCCTGTTTCAACGGTAGCTGGCTTAGTTGCATTGGTAGCTGTATTTCCCTTAACCCCTGGTTCAGTTTGAGTAACCTCCAAAATAACACTTGCCGGCATCTCTACTGATAGAGGCAAATTATCTTCTGTGTTGATAAGAACAGTTACAACTTCACCTTCCTTCATTAAATCAGCACGATCTAAAGCTGCTTCCAACAATCTAATTTGTGTATAATCTTCAGTATTCATGAAATGGTAAAACTCCCCATCATTATACAAAAATTGAAACTTATGTGTTTCCACTCTTACATCTTCAATTTTATGTCCCGCTGAGAAGGTGTTATCTATCACTTTTCCAGTAGTAACACTTTTCAGTTTAGTCCTAACAAAGGCTGGACCTTTACCTGGTTTTACATGTAAAAATTCTACAATTTTATAAATGTCATGATTAAAACGAATGCATAGTCCGTTTCTAATATCTGATGTACTTGCCATATAATTTTAACTTGATTTTACGTATCCTTTCATGATTCCGCGATGAGAATTCTTTATGAATTGTAAGATTTCATCACGCTCTGGAGTTGCCTCCATTTCAGCTTCAATAATATCAAAAGCCTGAGTATTGTTATAATTTTTTTGATACAGAATTCTATAGATATCCTGAATTTCTCTGATTTTCTCTGTAGAGAATCCCCTTCTTCTAAGTCCTACTGAATTTATTCCAACATAAGATAAAGGTTCACGTGCAGCTTTAACAAAAGGAGGCACATCTTTTCTTACTAAGGATCCACCTGTTACGAAGGCATGATTTCCGATAGAGCAGAATTGATGTACAGCAGTCATACCAGCAAGTACCACATAATCACCTACGGTGATATGACCTGCAAGCGTACTGTTATTAGAAAATATACAATTGTTTCCCACGATACAATCATGTGCTATATGGCAATAAGCCATAATTAAACAATTGTCGCCAACAACCGTTTTCATTTTATCTGTAGTTCCTCTATTGATGGTCACACACTCTCTAATCGTGACATTATCACCGATAATTGTTAGAGTATCTTCATCATCATATTTAAGATCTTGAGGAACAGCTGATATCACAGCACCTGGAAAAATATTACAATTTTTTCCAATTCTCGCTCCTTCCATGATGGTTACGTTACTACCAATCCAAGTTCCTTCACCAATCACTACGTTGTTATGTATGGTAGTAAATGGGTCAATCACCACATTCTTGGCTATTTTGGCGCCCGGATGGACATATGCTAAAGGTTGATTCATTTCTTAGTTTTTTACTTTACTTATTTGTGCCATAAGTTCTGCTTCAGCACATAATTTTCCGTTAGCATAAGCATATCCTTGCATATGACAAATACCTCGTCTAATAGGGGTTAATAAATCACATTTAAAGATTAAGGTATCCCCAGGAACCACCTTTTGCTTGAACTTCACATTATCTATTTTCATAAAAAATGTAAGATAATTTTCAGGATCTGGAACGGTGCTTAGCACTAAAATACCTCCTGTTTGAGCCATGGCTTCTACTATTAATACACCCGGCATAACTGGAGCTCCTGGAAAATGTCCCTGAAAGAATGGTTCGTTCATGGTCACATTTTTCATGCCTATAACACAAGAATCCGTTAAGCTAAAAATTTTGTCAATCAATAAGAAGGGCTGCCTATGAGGCAACATATTCATAATTTGATTCACATCCATCAAAGGCTCTTGATTTAAGTCAATTTTAGGAACATTATTCCTTCTTTCATTCTTGATGACCTTTGACATTTTTTTTGCAAACTGTGTATTGACAAAGTGTCCTGGTTTGTTTGCTATAACTTTTCCTTTAAGTCTAATACCTATTAAAGCCAAATCTCCAACCACATCAAGTAGCTTGTGTCTTGCCGCTTCATTAGGGTAATGCAATGTTAAATTGTCTAAAATACCATTGGGTTTTACGGCAATGGAATCTTTATTAAAAGCTATTTTTAATTTATCAATAGTTGCTGGAGAAATTTCTTTATCAACGTAAACTATTGCATTATTAAGGTCACCTCCTTTAATAAGTCCATGCTCTAAAAGCGTTTCCAATTCATGTAAAAAGCTGAAAGTTCTTGAGGATGAAATTTCAGTTTTAAAATCACTCATGGTGTTTAAAGTGGCATTTTGGGTTCCCAAAACTTTGGTGCCAAAATCTACCATGGTTGTGATTTGATACTCGTTGGATGGCATAACCAATATTTCACTTCCAGTGTCTTCATCGGTATAAGAAATCACATCACTTACTACAAACTCTTCCCTGAAAGCATCCTGTTCTACGATCCCTACTTTTTCTAGAGCTTCTACAAAAAACTTAGAAGACCCATCCATAATTGGAGGTTCTGAGGCATCTAACTCGATGATGGCATTATCAATATCCATTCCCACTAATGCTGCCAAAACGTGCTCTGACGTTTGGATTGTCACTCCATTTTTCTCTAAGCAAGTTCCTCTTTGGGTATTGGTAACATAATTAACATCCGCTTCAATAATAGGAGTGCCTTCCAAATCTATTCTTTTAAAAGCAAACCCGAAATTTTCAGGAGCAGGCTGAAAGGTTAAAGTAACCTCAGTTCCTGTATGCAAACCAACTCCTTTTAAAGAAATGGAGTCCTTAATGGTTTTTTGTTTGACTTCCGTATTAACTATTGCCATTTATTTTCTTTTCAATATCGTTTATGTTTTTAACTATTTTAGGGAAGTTCTTAAAGTGAACATATGATTTGTTAAATTCACCATAATTAAGCGCTGGCGATCCTTGCAACATTTCATTGTCTTTAATATTTCTTCCTATTCCTGATTGTGCTTGAATCTTTACATTGTTTCCTATAACAATGTGTCCCACAATTCCTACTTGCCCACCAATTTGACAATTTTCTCCAATTTTTGTTGAACCAGCAATTCCGGTTTGTGCAGCTATTACGGTATTTCTACCTATTTCTACATTATGGGCTATTTGGATTTGGTTATCCAATTTAACACCTCTTCTTATAATGGTCGAACCTAATGTAGCTCTATCAATAGTTGTCCCTGCCCCCACATCAACAAAATCTTCTATAATAACATTTCCTGTTTGGGGTACTTTGGAATATTCGCCATTTTCATTAGGCGCAAATCCAAATCCATCCGCACCAATGATTACTCCAGAATTAATCACGCAATTACTTCCTACCTTACATTCTGAATAAATTTTGGCTCCTGAAAATATGATGGTATTATCACCTATCTCTACATTATCTCCTATGTAGGCATTTGGAAAAATTTTGACATTATTGCCAATCTTGACATTTTCACCCAAATACGTGAAGGCGCCAATATAAATCTTTTCACCATGCTGTGCCGTTTCCGACATAAACACTGGTTGCTCTATTCCTTCCTTATTCAATTTAACCATGTTGTAATATTCCAACAATTTTGAAAAGGATTTATAGGCATCATCTACCTTAATTAAAGTCGTTGACAAGTCATGTTCTGGTGAAAATGTCTTATTAACTATGGTGATAGAAGCCTGTGTAGAATAGATATATGATTGGTATTTTGGATTGGCCAAAAAGGTAAGAGAGCCTTCAGTGCCTTCCTCTATTTTTGAAAGTTTAGATACTTCAACATCGGGGTTACCCTCAATGTCTCCTTCTAAAATTCCCGCTATCTGATGTGCTGTAAATTTCATTGTCGCAAAAATATAAAAAAAAGTCCTAAAGTTTTTCTTTAGGATAACACATATAGAATTTTGTTACTGGTTTTGAAAGGGCTTTTAGGTTTAATTGATCGGATGCCTTGATGATGTTTTCTATCTTCCCTGATTTATACAAAATATTAATATGGTCCTTTTTCATTTGATAGGCTTGATTTGATATTTCGCCGGTAAAAACAAAATATGATGCCTCTTTTTCAGAGATATTGTACTTCTCCATTAACTTACTTCTATGAAACTCCAATTTCTCTTTTTGAACTTTTTTCTTTTTTAATTTTATCTTTAATAAATCCCTATTAATAATCATATCAGATAAATTCCTCAAAACAAAATCCGAATGATATTGCCATTCTTTCATAGCCGAGATGATATCATAATCATCTAATCTCGCAAATACTTCTAGAGTATTTGAATCGAAATTCTCTATACGGATATCATTCGATAAAAAATACTGTAAAGCCTCAGTGCATTTGAGTGTTTTCCCTTCATGAGTCAATTCTTTGGCTCTTTGCAACATCCTTATTAATAATTGCTCTGCTACCAAACTAGTTTTGTGCAAGTACGTTTGCCAATACATCAATCGTCTTGCTACCAAAAACTTCTCTACACTATAAATCCCCTTTTCCTCTACAACCAGTTCATCATCTACAACATGCAACATGGTAATTAGTCGCTCACTATTTATATTTCCTTCGGCTACACCACTGTAAAAACTATCTCTTTTTAAATAATCTGCTCGATCCATATCTAATTGACTTGAGATGAGCTGACATAAAAAACGACGTTGATATTCCCCCTTGAAAATTTGGATTGCAAGCGTTAAACTTGAGTTAAACTTATCATTCAAATGCTCCATAAACATCATGGAAATTTGTTCATGAGATACATTATTTACAATACTATTTTCCATAGCATGAGAGAAAGGTCCATGCCCTATATCATGTAATAAAATAGCTATATAAAGTGCCTGCTCTTCCTCTTCAGAAATCTCAACACCCTTAAACCGAAGTACATTAACAGCTTTTTGCATTAAATGCATACAACCTAAAGCATGATGAAACCGTGTATGATGAGCACCTGGATAAACGAGATATGACAAACCCATTTGAGAAATTCTTCTAAGTCTTTGGAAAAATTTATGCTCAATCAAATCATAAATCAGCGAATTTGGAATGGTAATAAATCCGTAAATTGGATCGTTAAATATTTTGAGTTTGTTTTGCACTCTCAATCTTTAAAACATTAATTAGTTAAACAAATATACATGAACCATATAAATATTCTTTGGGTTGATGATGAAATTGACCTTCTCAAACCTCACATCCTTTTTCTTGAAAAAAAGAATTACAAAGTAACCACTTGTAAAAGTGGCAGTGAAGCTTTGGATGCTTTAGAAGAAAAAACATTTGATATTGTCTTTTTGGATGAGAACATGCCGGGACTTACTGGATTGGAAACCTTAAATGAAATCAAAGAGAAAAGAAGCACTTTACCGGTCGTTATGATAACTAAAAGTGAGGAAGAATATATTATGGAAGAAGCCATAGGCAACAAAATTGCTGACTACCTCATTAAACCAGTCAATCCCAATCAAATTTTATTGAGTTTAAAGAAGAATTTGGATCATTCCCGTTTAGTTTCTGAAAAAACTACTTCCAATTACCAACAAGAGTTTAGAAAAATAGCTATGGATTTATCTATGGTGAACTCTTATGAAGAATGGGCCACTTTGTATCAAAAACTCATTTATTGGGAAATGGAGCTAGAAAACATTGAAGATGCCGGTATGTTTGAGATTTTAGAATCACAAAAGACTGAAGCTAACATTCAATTTGGAAAATTTATTGATAAAAGGTATTCTGAATGGTTTAAAAACAATCATGATGCCCCTGTCATGTCTCATACTTTAATGAAAAAATGGGTAGTCCCTGAATTATCAAAAGACCAGCCTACCTTATTAATAGTCATTGATAACTTGAGATATGACCAATGGAAAGCATTTGAACCAATTATTTCGCAATACTATAAAAAGGAATCTGAAGAACCCTATTTCAGCATTCTTCCTACTGCCACCCAATATGCCAGAAATGCTATTTTCTCTGGACTCATGCCCAGTGACATGGAAAAAAGACATCCCGATCTATGGAAAAATGATACCGACGATGGCGGCAAGAATCTGCACGAAGCCGACTTTCTTGAGGCTCAAATGAAACGTCTTGGCTTGAATGATTATAAGTATGAATACCATAAAATTACCAATCTAAAAACAGGCAAAAAGTTAACTGAAAACTTCAAATCTTTAAAAGATAACGACCTAACAGTGATCGTGTACAATTTTGTGGATATGCTATCACATGCCAAGACCGAAATGGAAGTTGTAAAAGAATTGGCCTCAAATGATAAAGCATATCGTTCCCTGACACAAAGCTGGTTTAAAAACTCTCCTTTGTTGGAAATGATACAACAAGCGCAACAACTAGGTTTTAAATTACTGCTAACCACAGACCATGGAACTATAAATGTAAAAAGACCTTCAAAAGTCATTGGTGATAAGGATACAAGTTTAAACCTTAGATACAAAACGGGAAGGAGTTTAACTTATGAAGAAAAAGAGGTTTTGGTTGTTAAGGACCCAAAATCGGTTCATTTACCTTCCATAAATATGAGCAGCTCCTTTATTTTTGCCAAAGAAGATATGTTTTTTGCTTATCCTAATAATTACAATCATTATGTAGGATATTACAGAAACACTTACCAACATGGAGGGGTTTCGCTAGAGGAAATGGTTATTCCATTCATTAAACTGAGTCCGAAATAAATCCTTGTAATGCATAAAAATCCGATGAAATACATATTTTTTTGGGTATTGTCACATTTTATTCTTAATATTGTCAAGTAATATCTCAAATTTTGGATACCAACTATTTAATTTCTGATTTAGAAGATGTTGCAAAAGAAGTTCTTGCAAATCTGAAAACCAAAACAATAATCCTCAAAGGTAGTATGGGTACCGGCAAAACTACCCTCATCAAATCTTTAGTTAAACAACTAGGAAGTAATGATGAAGTTTCCAGCCCTACCTTCTCCATTGTAAATGAATATCATTTAGCCAATGGTAAAATTTATCATTTCGACT
Source organism: Mangrovimonas sp. CR14 (assembly GCF_011764015.1). Taxonomy (NCBI): domain Bacteria; kingdom Pseudomonadati; phylum Bacteroidota; class Flavobacteriia; order Flavobacteriales; family Flavobacteriaceae; genus Mangrovimonas; species Mangrovimonas sp. CR14. The sequence continues at coordinate 205,032 of NZ_JAAFZY010000003.1, forward strand.
TATATAGACTTAATGATATTGAGGAGGCCTATAATTTTGGTATTGAAGATTATTTGTATTCTGGACATTGGAATATCATTGAATGGCCTGAATTAATAGAAGATTTGCTTGATGATTATGATAAAATCGAATTAAACATTAATAAAGATAATAGTAGAAATTTAAGATTGAAAGCATAAAATAAAGAACCCAATCTGCCAAAAAATGCACGACTTACGGTTTTTCCCGTAATGAAAAATCCAAAAAGTTATGTTTTTAACATAATTTTAACATTTCGAGACAACTAAACAGAAGGTCTCTACATACTTTTGGGATATAATTAATTAATTAATCCCTTATTATTATGAAAACTAAGAAGTATGTAATCGCAATTGCAATTTTTGGTGGAATGCTGTTCACAGCTCAAGCTACTAACATTTTGAAAGTTGATGGACACCAAACCACAAAAATCGAAAAAAAGCCATTTAAAGTACCAACCCACGGCTAAAAAAGGGTTATTGGTAGGGAGTTTAATTGCTACTTTTATAGCAATTACACCTTACTTATATTCATTATACGAAAGTGTTCCACAAACACAAATATGGAACACTTTTTTATTTTCATATAACAGTACTTATTGGCAGGATGCCAATTTGGTTATGTGGATTTTAACTGGAAAGCTAATACCTCTTCTACTTCTTACTATTTGGTTTTTCACTTGTCGCCATTGGTGGTATCATGCATTATTAGTACCTATTCTTATGTATATTTATCAAATAATAGGCTTATTTAATGAAGACTTGAAGTACATTGACGAATTACAATTACTCTATCTATTACCAATCATGGCTATTGTTATCCCTTCAATTTATCTAATAAGAGCCCAAATGTTCAACAAATTGAATACTGTTGACAAATCTATGGAAGACCTAGAAGAGGAGTTCAAAATTAAACCTACCACCCTTTGGGGTAAAATCAAACAGTATTTTTAATTACAGCCTATTTACTTTCAAAATTTAATTGTATTTTGACTTTTATTTTATTAAGCTATCATGTCAAAATCTTTTTCGCCATTTTCTAAACACGAACTCATACCTCAAGAGGAAACTTTAGAAATTCTTAAACATAAAAGTGCCCTCTTTATTGGTATTCCAAAGGAAACGGCCTACCAAGAAAAACGTGTCTGCTTAACTCCTGATGCCGTTTCGGCATTAATAAACAATGGCCACAGAGTTTTAATTGAGTCTGGTGCTGGGTTTGGCGCCAATTTTACTGATACGGATTATTCAGAAGCCGGAGCAGAAATAACAAATGATCAAGCCAAAGTCTACGGATGTCCTATAATTTTAAAGATAGAGCCCCCTACCCTAGAGCAAATAAAACTAATTAATCCCCAATCTATTTTAATTTCAGCTTTGCAATTAAAAACTCAAAGCAAAAAATATTTTGAGGTCTTAGCTTCTAAAAGAGTTACTGCTCTTGCATTTGAATTTATAAAAGATGAAGATGGCGCCTATCCTGCTGTTAAATCATTAAGCGAAATAGCTGGAACTGCTTCTGTATTGATAGCTGCTGAATTATTAAGTAATGTTAATGATGGTAACGGTTTAATGTTTGGGAATGTTAGTGGTGTACCACCTATTGAAGTTGTTATTTTGGGTGCTGGAACTGTTGGTGAGTTTGCTGCTCGAAGTGCTATGGGACTGGGTGCGAACATCAAAATCTTTGACAATTCCATCACTAGGCTACGAGGTATTCAAACCAATTTAGGCAGACCTCTATTTACATCCACACTTCAGCCTAAAAATTTATTAAAAGCACTTAAACGTTGTGACGTTGTTATTGGCGCCGTAAGAGGTAAGGATCGTTCACCTATTTTGGTTACAGAAACAATGGTTGAATGCATGAAACCTGGCTCTGTTATTATTGACGTTAGTATTGATATGGGTGGTTGTGTTGAAACTAGTGAAGTAACCACACATAAAACCCCAACATTTACTAAGCATGGTGTCGTTCACTATTGTGTTCCTAATATCCCGGCCAGATTTTCGAGAACAGCCTCTATTTCAATTAGTAACATGTTTACGCCATATTTATTGAAAATTGCCGATGATGGAGGTCTGGAAAATTCATTAAGATTTGACAAAGGTTTAAAAAATGGATTGTACTTTTACCACGGCATTTTAACAAATAAAGCCGTAGGAGAATGGTTTGATTTAAAACACAGCGATATCAACCTTCTTATTTTTTAATCTAATTCATTTTTAATGAAATTCATACATCGTCTGGGGTATTACTTGGGAGGATTTTCAATTGGCCTCATTCTTTTGGCCTTCTTCTTAAGTGGAAAAAAGGTATCCTGTGATTACGGTCCCGAAGCCAGAGTTAAAAAAAACATACAATCTAAGCCTTTAAAATATTCCGAGATCATTCAATCACAAATCGGTTCCGGTTCCATTGACAGTCTTGACATCTCCTCCGTTTTGCAACAAGGAGATATTGTTTTTTCTGAAAGCGAACCAAGAAAAGAACCTTGTGGTGTTTATAAGATTAAGTTTGAAGAGAAAGAAATCATGGTCGAAAATTGTGACAGTTTAGTTTCAATTCTTTCTTATAAAAAATAGAAAAGGGAGCGATATGCTCCCTTTCTTATTTTACTTCTAAAATTCTTTTACTGATTTAAAATTATTTTCTTCGTATAAGAGTTCCCTCCTTGTTTAATGGTTAATACATACATACCATTTTGAAAATGACTCAAATCATATTTTTTATTGAAAGTACTTGAAGTTGCGCTTATAGCTTCATTAATTAAAATATTACCCATCATATCGTGAAGGTAAATGGCCGTAATTCTTTCAGCGCCACCTCTCACTTTAATATGAATAAAGTTCTTTGTTGGATTAGGAAATACTGAAAAATCAAAAGCATAATTTTGCTCTCCAGAGTCCGAACCACTACCTAAGTTGTTACAATCCTGATCCACCAACACCATAACACTATCGGTTTGAGAATTAATCCCATTTGACACTACCACAAAATATTCCGTAGTTTCATCAGGACTTACATCTATGCTTTGTGTTGTCGCTCCATTACTCCATAGATAAGTTAATCCACCTTCTGCAAATAACTCAACACTTTCTCCCAAACAAATTTCTTCATCTTCTCCTGCATATGCATTCACTAAAGGAACTACATTAACTATTACACTATCTATTGAAGAACATTCGCCGGTTGTTACCGTTACCTCATAGGTCGTGGTTGCCGATGGGCTTACCTCAATACTCTGGGTCGTTGCCCCGTTGCTCCACTGATAGCTCTCACCACCGGTTGCGGTCAACACAACGGTGGATCCTACTTCCATACTCACATCTGATCCTGCATCTGCTGTTGGTAAGGCATTGACGTTGACAGTGACACTGGCACTTCCGCTCTGCTCACCTTGACTCACGGTCACTGTATATTCCGTAGTGGTATTTGGTGACACTTGAATACTTTGGGTAGTGGCTCCGTTGTTCCATTGATAGCTCTCTCCTTCTGATGCGGTCAATACAGCAGTACTTCCTTCACAGATGGTTACATCATCTCCTGCAGATACAACCAATTCTGGTGTTTCTGGTTGGGTCACTGTTACCGTTACTGAATCTGTGGAAGAACATTCGCCGGTTGTTACCGTTACCTCATAGGTCGTGGTTGCCGATGGGCTTACCTCAATACTCTGGGTCGTTGCCCCGTTGCTCCACTGATAGCCCTCACCTCCGGTTGCGGTCAACACAACTGTAGATCCTACTTCCATGCTCACATCTGATCCTGCATCGGCAGTTGGTAAGGCATTGACGTTGACAGTCACGCTGGCACTTCCGCTCTGCTCACCTTGGCTCACGGTCACTGTATATTCTGTTGTGGTATTTGGTGACACCTCAATACTTTGGGTCGTGGCGCCGTTGTTCCACTGATAGCTCTCTCCTTCTGAGGCAGTCAATACAGCAGTACTTCCCTCACAGATGGTTACATCATCTCCTGCAGACACAACCAATTCTGGTGTTTCTGGTTGGGTCACTGTTACCGTTACTGAATCTGTGGAAGAACATTCGCCGGTTGTTACCGTTACCTCATAGGTCGTGGTTGCCGATGGGCTTACCTCAATACTCTGGGTCGTTGCCCCGTTGCTCCACTGATAGCTCTCACCACCGGTTGCGGTCAACACAACTGTAGATCCTACTTCCATGCTCACATCTGATCCTGCATCGGCAGTTGGTAAGGCATTGACGTTGACAGTCACGCTGGCACTTCCGCTCTGCTCACCTTGGCTCACGGTCACTGTATATTCTGTTGTGGTATTTGGTGATACCTCAATACTTTGGGTCGTGGCGCCGTTGTTCCACTGATAGCTCTCTCCTTCTGAGGCAGTCAATACAGCAGTACTTCCCTCACAGATGGTTACATCATCTCCTGCAGACACAACCAATTCTGGTGTTTCTGGTTGGGTCACTGTTACCGTTACTGAATCTGTGGAAGAACATTCGCCGGTTGTTACCGTTACCTCATAGGTCGTGGTTGCCGATGGGCTTACCTCAATACTCTGGGTCGTTGCCCCGTTGCTCCACTGATAGCCCTCACCTCCGGTTGCGGTCAACACAACTGTAGATCCTACTTCCATGCTCACATCTGATCCTGCATCGGCAGTTGGTAAGGCATTGACGTTGACAGTCACGCTGGCACTTCCGCTCTGCTCACCTTGGCTCACGGTCACTGTATATTCTGTTGTGGTATTTGGTGATACCTCAATACTTTGGGTCGTGGCACCGTTGTTCCACTGATAGCTCTCTCCTTCTGAGGCGGTCAATACAGCAGTACTTCCTTCACAGATGGTTACATCATCTCCTGCAGATACAACCAATTCTGGTGTCTCTGGTTGGGTCACTGTAACCGTTACTGAATCTGTGGAAGAACATTCGCCGGTTGTTACCGTTACCTCATAGGTCGTGGTTGCCGATGGGCTTACCTCAATACTCTGGGTCGTTGCCCCGTTGCTCCACTGATAGCCCTCACCTCCGGTTGCGGTCAACACAACTGTAGATCCTACTTCCATGCTCACATCTGATCCTGCATCGGCAGTTGGTAAGGCATTGACGTTGACAGTCACGCTGGCACTTCCGCTCTGCTCACCTTGGCTCACGGTCACTGTATATTCTGTTGTGGTATTTGGTGATACCTCAATACTTTGGGTCGTGGCACCGTTGTTCCACTGATAGCTCTCTCCTTCTGAGGCGGTCAATACAGCAGTACTTCCCTCACAGATGGTTACATCATTTCCTGCAGATACAACCAATTCTGGTGTTTCAGGTTGGGTCACTGTAACCGTTACTGAATCTGCGGAAGAACATTCGCCGGTTGTTACCGTTACCTCATAGGTCGTGGTTGCCGATGGGCTTACCTCAATACTCTGGGTCGTTGCCCCGTTGCTCCACTGATAGCTCTCACCACCGGTTGCGGTCAACACAACTGTAGATCCTACTTCCATGCTCACATCTGATCCTGCATCGGCAGTTGGTAAGGCATTGACGTTGACAGTCACGCTGGCACTTCCGCTCTGCTCACCTTGGCTCACGGTCACTGTATATTCTGTTGTGGTATTTGGTGACACCTCAATACTTTGGGTCGTGGCACCGTTGTTCCACTGATAGCTCTCTCCTTCTGAGGCGGTCAATACAGCAGTACTTCCCTCACAGATGGTTACATCATTTCCTGCAGATACAACCAATTCTGGTGTTTCAGGTTGGGTCACTGTAACCGTTACTGAATCTGCGGAAGAACATTCGCCGGTTGTTACCGTTACCTCATAGGTCGTGGTTGCCGATGGGCTTACCTCAATACTCTGGGTCGTTGCCCCGTTGCTCCACTGATAGCCCTCACCTCCGGTTGCGGTCAACACAACTGTAGATCCTACTTCCATGCTCACATCTGATCCTGCATCGGCAGTTGGTAAGGCATTAACGGTTACTTGTACTTCATCAGAGTCAGAAACACCACCCTGAGAAACAGTCACAGAATACACCGTAGTTTCATTTGGAGAAACATCAATACTTTGGGTAGTTGCACCTGTACTCCATTCGTAGGAACTTCCTCCACTCGCTGTCAAGGTCGTGGTTCCTCCTTCACAAATAGCAACATTTTCACCTGCAGAGGCAACAACTTGAATTTGATTTACATTTACGGTTATACTATCCTCTGAAGTACAACCATTATTAGTTACATAAACAACATAAGTTGTTGTTTGATTAGGATTGACAACAATCTCATTGGTGGTTTCACCTGTACTCCATTCAATAGACCCTTCAGCATTCACTGATAAATTTGCCGTATCCCCTTGTTCAATAGTAATATCTGAACCTAAATTAATTTCAGGTAATGGATTTACGGTCACTGTTATTTCATCTTCACTACTACATCCATTCTCAACTACAGTTACCGTATACGTAGTAGTACTATTTGGACTTACAGTTGTAGTAGCATTTGTCGATCCAGTACTCCACTCATATGAGTTACCACCTGTTGCCGTAATAGAAACAGATTCACCTTCACAGATAGTTACATCTTCTCCTGCATTTGCAGTTGGTAATGGATTAACTGTTACTTGTACTTCATCAGAGTCAGAAACACCACCCTGAGAAACAGTCACAGAATACACCGTAGTTTCATCGGGTGAAACCTCAATACTTTGTGAAGTAGCACCTGTACTCCAAACATAAGAACTACCTCCATTCGCCGTCAAGGTTGTGGTTCCGCCTTCACAAATATCAACATCTTCGCCAGCTGAAGCTACAACTGTTGGTGTTGAACCAGCCTGTGGGACAGAAACAATCCAAGCAGGAGGATTAGCGTCATTCATTAAACCAGAATTATTCCAATTACTTGCAAAAATTACTTTAGTTCCATTTCTATTTGGAACCGCCATAGACTCATGGCCATATCCAGAGTCATAGTCTGAATGATGTTTTGCATATCTCTCAACTGTATTGGAAGCATCTAATTTTATTGCAAAAATTTCTCTTGAAGCGGTCGGATGATCGGTACAACACCCTTCTGAAACATAGGCCCAACCTGGTCTATTGATATTTCTACAGGAAATATGTCCTCCCCAAATACCAGACTCACCATGAATAGATTGTGGGTAATAATAAAGAGGCGTGATTTGGGCATTGCTAAACCTAATCATTACTAAATAGTACTCATCATTCCAAGTGGAATCATTTCCATATTGAACAAAAACCTCATTACCACTAGCATCAATTCCAAAGTCACCATGGGCCGTATAGTCATAAATATGAGTTTCATTGGTCATATCTATGTTGTATCTTTTCATCCCTTGAGTGGTACCGCTACCATCAGGACGCCAAGAAGCTATGGCATAATTTCCTAAGGAACTAACACTAAACCAATCCAAATCACCATCTGGGATATTTTTGGTTCCGACTACGTTATCATTTTGAATGTCATAAACAATAAGAGTGTTTCCATTCCCAATAAGTCCAACGTATTGGTCATTGTTATCTTGGGTTCCTTCACCATATCCAAAATCAATACTTGAATAATTAGAAAAGGTATGTAATACAGTTGTTTGATCTGTACTTACATTATACTGAACAAACTTATTACCAGAAGTACCATAAATAATATTGGGTTGTGTATTACTCCATCTTCCGTAAGAAGGAATATTAGCCCAATATAAAAATTCATAAGTTTCGCCATCTAAAATGGCTGCTGGATATCCTGCCAATTTAATCAGCGATCCATCAGAGTTCCAAACCTGATCTACGGCATAATTATGTCGCAATCTTGCTGAGGTTGTTCCAAAAACTCCTTTGTCACTTACCCTTGTAATTGAATTTCCGTAAGTACTACCGGTCACTTCTGATAAGTAACCTGGTAAACTAGAACTAGGGGCTTGATAAGCAGAATAATCAATATTGTTCAAATTTTCCTGAGGTGGATAATTTTGAGAAAGTAGGTTAAAAGTTAAGAATAGACTCAAGACAACATATAAATTCCTAGAGCATAGGAATTTAATCCATACAGTTACATTCATTCTCGGGGATTTTGCTATTAATCGAGGCTAAACTATTAAACGACTTAAAAAAAAAATAAGAGGTTTAAACTTATTCGACGAACTACATCAATTAAACAAGTTAATTCCTACTTTTAGTGTATTTTGTAGGATTTAACAACCTCTTAATCGTATAGTTACGTATTTCGTCGGATATTTTTTTTCAGAGAGGATGTTGCACATCAATTATAAGCAGAAATGTAGCGGTTTTTCTACTTTTAAAGGATAATTGAAGATTCAAAATGGGAATAATACCTTATTGAAGTCATTCGGGGTGCAAATATAGTTTTTTATCTAAATAATTAGGAACAATATTCCATATTTAACTAATTTAGTTTTAGCTTTTTAAAAGCGAAACAATGACCCAAAACCAACCTATAAAAAAGCCTACATTGGCATTAGTCATACCCAGTCTTACCCCAGGCGGTGCAGAACGTGTGTTTTCCAATATTGCCAACCACTTGGCAAACAGATATAATATATACATTTTTACCCTCTATAAAGATTTGATTTTTTATGATCTACATCCTTCAATTAAAGTTAACTATTGTCTTGAAGAATACCGATCAAATGTCAATAGGCTAACGTCCTTAAAAATTCATTTTCAATTATTTAGCCGTCTAAAACGTAAAGTTTCAGACATAAATGCCGATTTAATACTTAGCTTCACTACTACAGCTAATTTCTATACGGTTATTTTATCGAAGATTTTAAACATTCCGTCGATAATAAGTGAACGTATTCATCCAAAATACGCCTTAAACAAAGCTTGGCAAATTTTGGTGAGACATAGTTATAAGTACACAACCATTTTAGTAGTTCAAACTGAGGAAATTAAAAATTACTTTAAGAGGTCGCTGAAAGACAATAAGTTGAAAATTATTGAAAACCCCCTTTCAGAGCATTTAATTAGTAAAAAAAACGCAGCATTAAAAAGGAGCAATTCTATTCTGAGCATTGGAAGATTGGAATCTCAAAAAAACCAAGAACTTCTTTTACGGGCATTTAGTAAATTAAACCACAACGACTGGGAATTATTGATCATTGGTTCGGGCAGTCTTTTAGATTATTATAAAGAACTATCCTATACATTAAAAATTGAGTCCCAAGTATCCTTTTTAGGAGCCATAAAGGATGTTTCTCCTTTTTTAAATCAAGAAGGCATTTTTGTTTTAACTTCAAATTTTGAGGGCTCTCCCAACGCCTTGATTGAAGCCATGTATTTTGAAATGCCATGTATTTCAACTGATTGTCCTTCCGGGCCTAATGAATTGATCGTCAATAACCATAATGGCATTTTAATACCTACAAACGATGAACAAAAATTGATTGATGAATTAAATCGATTAATGAACAATTCAGATTTAAGAAATCAATTAGGAAGAGCTGCCAGCGTATCCGTAAACCGGTTCATGCCAGATATCGCCTTAAAAAAATGGGAAGATTTAATTGAAAACACCTTGAAATGATGGATTTAAGAACATTATTACCCACATATAGCGAGAATCAAAAGCAGGATGAATTTTTGTATAAATTCACAGTGTTCACACCAGTTTACAATAGAGCGAAAACTGTTCATAGAGTTTTTGATTCCCTCAAGAACCAAACATTCAAAGACTTTGAGCTTTTAATTATCAATGATGGCTCTAAAGACAATTCAGATGAAGTCATTAGGGAACTTATTAAATCCGCAAACTTTCCGGTGAACTATGTTAACAATGAGATCAATCGCCATAAAATGGCATGCCTCATTCAAGGTTTTTCATTAGCTAAGGGCGAACTGTTCTTAACACTCGATTCTGATGATGAATGTGAAGATAACTCTCTTGAAGTATTTTACTCGAGATACCAGGAAATACCCGAAAACATAAAACCTCTAGTTAGTAGCATGACCTGTATGTGTAAAGATCAATTTGGAAATCCTGTTGGGGATACTTTCGAAACAGATCCTTACTACAGTTCCACTTTCAAAAATATGCTAGACGAAAAGTATCAAAAAGAAAAATGGGGATTGGTGAAAACCAGTATTTTAAGAAATATCGAACTAAGTCCAAAATTATATAGTCAAGGTTATATCCCAGAAGGTGTTCTTTGGTGTTTTCTATCTAAACTCAATTATGAAACTTATTATTTCAATGATTTTTTAAGGACTTATTACATAGACGAGAATGACCAAAATATTTCAAGTGGAACAAGAAAAAATAATCCATTGGGATTAGCAGTATATGCCCTTGGAATTCTCAATTGGTTTCAAAAAGATTTCAATAAAAATCCCAAACTATTTTTAAAGTGGATTTATTATTTATTGCTAGCCTCAAAATACCTGCCCTATAAAAGAAAAGACTACAATCAATCTATTGAAAATCCCTTATTTAAGGCTGTTTTTAATATGGTTTGGCCCATCAAAAACATTGTTATTACTAGAGAATAGTTTTCATGTTGAAAAATCAAATTAATAAAATAATCCAGAATAAAACGGTTTCTAACATTGCTGTAGTTGCCATCATTACCATTTTGGTGAAATTTGTTGGGTTTTACAAAGAAGTAAAAGTTGCAGAAGAGTTTGGTCTTTCTGAGTTACTAGATACTTTTTATATCGCTTTGTTGATCCCGGGCCTGATTAACCAAGTATTTTTAATTTCTTTCAAATCGGTTTTTATTCCAAATTACATTGCAGAATTAAAGGAAAAAAAAGAAGCCGCCTCATTTCAAACAGTGAGTTTTGTTATTACCATTGGCCTTGGACTCATTTTTACCCTTATTTCCTTTTTTTTCACAGACTTTTACTTAGATATTTTCTTTCCAGACCATACAGAATCCTATTACGGCTTGGTTAAGATTCAATTTCATTATCTAGCCCCTTGTTTAGTCATCTGGGGATTAAATGCCCTTCTAAGTGGTATTCTAAATATTTTTGACGAGTTTAAATACTCCTCTGTCTACCCCATTCTGACATCCATATTGATGCTTGTTTGTCTTTTGGGCTTTCAAAATATATTGCAAGAACGTGTACTGGCAGTTGGTATGCTATTAGGTTCTTTAGCTGAATTTATCTTTCTCCTAATTGTTAGTTTACGAAAGGGTATTATCAAGTTCTCAACCCCTGATTTTACCAGTAAAAATACCCGAATGATGTTAAGGGAGTTTCCGGCCAGAATTACATCTAGCTTTTTAACCGGAATGGTCCCTGCTACCGATCAGTATTTTGCCGGACAATTGGCCATAGGCTCCATTACCGCCTTAAATTATGGTTATAAAGTGCCTGCCTTTATTTCGGCGATAGCTATTGTGGCGCTAGGAAATGTCCTTCTTCCCTATTTTTCAAAACTCATTTTGGACAATAAAGAAACTGCTTATGAAAGACTGTATACCATCATAAAGGTTTTGTTTGGAGGCATTTTAGCAGTAATCATTCCTCTATGTTTCCTATCCTATTTTGTTATCGAAATTTTATTTGAAAGAGGTGCCTTTACCGCCAATGACACCAATACAGTAGGCTTGATTCAAATTGTTTACTTTTTGGCACTTCCATTTTCAATATGTACAGATGTACTAGTGAGGTTTTTAACCGGTATCAACAAAAATACATTTATGGCTGTTGTATCTTTCATTAGTCTTCTTTTAAATATTATATTCAACTATATTTTTATGAAATTGTATGGGGTCATGGGGATAGCCCTATGTACCACCGCGATTGAAGCCTTGAAATTTGGAGTCTTTTACATGTATTCCAAAAAGTTGCAAAAAACATGAATCTAGTTATTAGAAATATCATTCTTATACTTCTACTATTGAAGCTAGATAGTTTTGCTCTTATTCATGTTAGTGAGGGGTTGGGTAGCGCATTAAGCTACTTAATGTTGGCGCTATTGGTTTTCTATTATTTTATTTCTGAGAAAACCAAACCTGAATTTTTATTGCTCATTTTAGGATTGTCCTATTTTGTTATTTCTGTTTTTCAATATTATGGGCCAACCAATAATTACATCATTGATTTAATCAAGTTTTTGGTATTTATTATCACTGCCAGTACTCTGGCAAATCAAGCCTCACCTAAAGAAATTGCACTTTATTTATCCATTGGTTCTTTTAGCATTATTGTAAATACTATTGCATTCCCTAATGACTACGGAAGATACAGTGGATTTTATATAAACCCCAACAACGCAGGCCTTATTGCGCTTCTGGGATTTGCTTTTGCATTTGCTGTAAGTAATGTCAAACTGCGAATTGTTTTTCAATTTTTGTGTATTGCTGGAGGAATCATGACGCTTTCAAGGTATTTTTTAATCACCTTAACGCTTATTGCTCTATTATCAGCACTCTATAAAAAATCAAATTTAATAGGTATCCTTTTTGGAGCTATGGCCTTTGTACTGGTACTTTCCAGCGGAAACTTAAAATTAAACACCACTCGTTTCCAAGCCCTTCAAAGTGTCTTTTCAGATGATGTAGATACTCAAACGATTACAAAAGAATCTAGGGAGGAAACTTGGGCCCTGTATAAAACTCCCATACTAAATCATTTACTTTTTGGTAATGGCTATAAGGCAACGCATGGACATGAAAATGACTCAGTTGGCGTGATTACTGGGGTTCACAACACCTATTTGATGGTATTGGGAGACTCAGGGTTTATACCTTTTGTTATTTTAATTTTTATATACATCAGACAACTAGTTAAAAGTGCCAAACACTTTTTTAAACAACCAGAACATTTATATATTGCATTGATATTGGTTACCTTTTTATTAGTAAGTCATAATTATTTTGATAATTACATTGTATTGTTTTTTTCCCTTTGGCTATTTCAAAAAAACAGAGCATTTGAAAATGATTTCATCAAACTAAAAAAGGAATGAGTAAATGTGTGGAATTTACGGAAGTACAAAAATCTATGAACCAGACCAAGTTCAGAAGAAGCTAGAAAGAACCAATTTTAGGGGTCCCGACAAGCTACAACATATAAACATCAACAATAAAGTCGTATTTGGACATAACAGACTGGCCATTGTCGATTTAGATGAAAGGTCAAATCAACCTTTCACTTACCATCATGTACATATTGTATTTAATGGTGAAATTTATAATTTTTTAAGTCTGAAGGATGAACTTGTTCTTAAAGGATACTCCTTTAGAACCACAAGCGATACCGAAGTTATTTGTGCCGCTTACCTTGAATATGGAAATGAATGTGTCAATAAATTTAATGGCATGTTTGCCTTTGTCATCTACGATGAGAAAAATAACATTCTATTTGGAGCCAGAGACCGATTGGGGCAAAAACCGTTTTATTATTATCACAACAAAGGTCACTTTGAATTTGCTAGTCAATTAGCTCCCATTCAGCTTTACAATTCAGATTTAACCATATCAAGTAAATCAATAAGTTATTATTTAGCATGGGGTGATGTTCCAGATCCCTACTCCATTTTTAATGAAGTTAAAAAACTGCCTCCAGGGAATCATTTTACATACCAATTAGATTCCTATAATTTAACGATAAAACCTTACTGGAACATCTCAACCAAACACACCCCTTATTTTCAAGGTTCGTTTGAAGAGGCCAAAGAAGAGCTTAAATCGGTTTTAAAAGATGCCGTAAAGATGAGACTTTTTGCAGATGTTCCCGTAGGGGTATTTCTTTCTGGTGGTGTGGATTCATCAGTAATCGCTGCCATGGCAACACAAACAACAGAGAGCAAAATAAAAACGTTTTCTGTAAAATTTAATGAGAAAAAATTTGATGAGAGTATCTATGCTCAACAGGTTGCGAATCACTTAAAAACGGATCACCATGTTATAGAGTGCAATTATGAAGAAGGTATCGACTTAATCGACAATTTTTCATACTACTACGACGAACCTTTTGCTGATTCCTCCGCCATTCCAAGCATGTTATTATCCAAATACACAAGAGACCAAGTTACAGTTGCTTTGTCTGGTGATGCAGGTGATGAAAATTTTATTGGTTATGAAAGGTATGTTTGGATCAAAAAGGGTAAAATGGCCTTTATGCTTCCTAAACCTGCTCGTCAATTAGCATCAAAAATTCTGCAATTACCTTCTAATTACCGTATCAAAACAATCGGTAAGGTTTTAAATTTCAATGATGTAAATGACATTTACATTGCTGGAATGACAGGTGTTGACACGAGTTGGATTGATTCTGATTTTAATTATCTGGAAGTTGATGAACTGAAATATCTAAAACACAAGGAGAAGAATATTTACGAGCGCATGTCTGATTTTGATCTAAAAACCTACCTTAATTGGGATATCAATACCAAGGTTGATCGTGCCACCATGGCATACTCATTGGAGGCCCGTTCTCCTTTGATGGATTATAGAATAGTAGAGTTTGCAAGATCCCTGCCTACAGAATACAAAATACAGGGTAAAAACCAAAAGCGCATTTTGAAAGAAGTACTTTATGACTATGTCCCTAAAGAAATCTTCGACAGACCAAAAGCAGGCTTCACCATGCCATTTCAAGAATGGTTTAGAGGAACTTTAAAAGATTATGTATTGTCGGAATTAAGTGATTCTGAACTTAATAATATTCCAAACATCAATACTAAAGAAGTTAGTTTAAGAATCAATCAACACATGGATGGATCCTGGAACCGATACCCGCTTATATGGAAACTGTTAGTTTTAAAGCAATGGCTCTCTAAAAATGGAAAAGGCTACTCCATCAAATAATGGAAAAAGACAAAAAACATATAATTTTCATTATTCCTTCTTTGGCTGCCGGTGGTGCCGAAAGAATATTTTCTTTCGTTTCCCAAAAATTGAATAAAGAAAAATTTAAAGTGGAACTTCTTGTAATTGGGAGCGCCCTAGATTCGGTATACCCGATAGACAATGTAGAGACCATCTATTTAAACAAACCAAAGATTTCCAAGGCTTTTTTAAAAATCATCAAAGTATTTAAAAGTAAAAAACCAGATATCGTTTTAAGCTCTATTGCGCATTTAAATTCCATGATGGCTGGCATCTCAATTCTTTTTCCGAACATTAAATTCGTTGCAAGAGAAGCCAATGTGATAAGTGTTTTGGATCAATACAATAAATCCAATGTACTTCCCAAATCAGTTATTGTTAAAACCAACAGGTTCATTGATAGATTCATTGCGCAATCCAAAGACATGAAAGAGGATATGATCAAAAATTTTGGTATTCCTGAAGATAAAATAGAACTTATCAACAACCCCATCACCTCCAAGATCTCTTTAAAAAAATCAACGGTACATTCACTACTCAAATTTATTACCGTTGGAAGATTAAGCAAAGAAAAAGGTCATGACCGAATTTTAAGAGCTTTAGGACAATTGAACTTTCCTTTTTCATATACCATTATTGGGGATGGGAATGAAGCTAAAAATGTTTTTGCATTGGCAAAAGAATTAAATATTCAGAATATCAACCATATACCATTTACTTCGGATGTGGGCAAAGAACTTGGCAATCACGATATATTCCTACAAGGTTCCTATGTAGAGGGATTCCCCAATGTTTTACTTGAATCATGTATGGCAGGGACACCCATAATCGCATTCCAGGCTCCTGGCGGGCTTAACGAAATTATAGAACCAAATATCAATGGTTTAATTGCTCAAAATGAAGATGAATTCATTAGCCACTTGAACCATATCAATCAAGTATTTCCTTTTGAAGCTGAAGAAGTAAGAAAAATTGTTTTGGATCGATTTAATGAGGACAAAATTATTAGTCAATACGAAAATTTGTTACTCAATCTCTAATGAAATCTAAACCTAAAATAGTACTTTTTACCTATGCTCTTTATTTTGGTGGCACAGAAAGAGTTGTAAGTATACTTGCAAATGAACTCGTTAAATATTATGATGTTACAATCATTCTATTTTACAAACAAATTGACTTCTTCATTGATCCCAATATTAAGATCTTAAGCTTATCGAAGCAAAATGAAAAAAGCAAATCCAATCTTGTATCTAAATTGAATGATTATTTGTCGTTTTTTAAATCTTATAAGAAGACATTAATCGAAAATAAAATTGATGTTTCTATTTCCTTTTTAGCTCTGCCCAATGTAATTAATGGCTATGCTAAATCACATTCACCAAAATTAAGAACAATCATAAGTGAACGCTGCTTTCCGTCAAAAAACTATACAGGTATTATTGGTAAAAACCTGAGAAAATGGGCTTTTAAAAAATACTATAACTCCAATGATATCTTATTTTCAAATTCGCAGAATATCAACATAGATCTTAAAAAGAATTTTCATATAAATATGGATACAAGGGTCATCTATAACCCTATTGTTATCGATGCTGAAAAGGATTATTCCTTTCTAAAAAAAGATTCCGAATCCATGAAAATCATAAGTGTTGGCAGGTTTACTTCAGTTAAAAACCATGAAGGAATTATAAGAAGCCTTAAAAAAGTAAACAACCAAATCAGTTTGGATATTTACGGAAATGGTGAACTTGAAGATTATTATAAATCTATCATAACGACAGAAAATCTCCAGAACCGGGTGAATCTTAATAAGGCTGTTCCCAATATTAAAGAAGTTTTAAAAACATGTCATGGTTTTGTTCTTAATTCCCATTCAGAAGGATTTCCAAATGCCCTTTTGGAAGCTATGTCGGTTGGTTTGCCTGTAATAGCAACAAATTGTATGACGGGTCCACTGGAACTGTTAAATGAGAATCAAAAAATCAACATTCCACAAGGAGAATTTCACCTTGCCAAATACGGAATTTTAATAAATGTCAATGACGAAATGGGTCTCGCTAAGGCTATTGAATTTTTATACCACAATGAATCCGAACGCTTAAAATTCAGTAAATTAGGCTTTGAAAGAGCTCAGGATTTTGACATTGAAATAATTGGAAACCAGATCAAACAATTAATAGATACTTTGCTTTAATGTGCGGAATTAACGGAATCATATCATACCATTCAAGTTCTATTGAAGATTTTGAGAATAGGCTTCTTAAAATGAATAATCAAATCATTCATAGAGGTCCCGATGACTCTGGTCATTTTGTTCAAAGAAATTCAACAAATCAAGTGGGGATGGCTATGAGAAGGTTGTCTATTATTGATTTAAATACAGGACATCAACCTATTTATAATCAAGATAAATCATTGGTTATTGTATTCAATGGTGAGATATATAACTATCAAAACTTAAGGTTTGAACTTGAAAATGCTGGAGCTACCTTTCAAACCCAAAGTGACACCGAAGTCATTTTAAAACTTTATGAATTCCAAGGTCCCAAAGCATTTTCAAAGCTGGATGGCATGTTTGCCTTCAGTATTTATGACAAAAAAGAGGAAAAAGTCATAATTGCTCGCGATCTCTTTGGGGAAAAGCCACTCTATTACTATCATGGGCAGAATGAGTTTATTTGGGCTTCTGAGCTTAAGTCGATTGTTTCCTATTTAAATTTTAAGCCTGCTATTTCCAATCAAGGTTTAAGTCTATTTTTAAAACTAACATATATACCAGCGCCTTACACAATTTATAATGACATTTATAAATTAAACGCTAACTCCTATATTGAATTTAACATTCAATCAAATGCATTCAAAACACATTTAATCAACGAGTTAAAAAACTACACAAATACTGAAATTCAATTCTTAAATGCTAAGTCAAAAGTACGTGATTTAGTTATGGAAAGCATAGAATCTCGATCTATTTCAGATGTGCCATTAGGCACTTTTTTGTCAGGAGGTGTGGACTCATCCATCGTGAGTTGGGGATTATCAAAGATTAAAAATGAGAGAATTAATACTTACTCCATTGGCTTTGAAAAGGAGGCGTTTGATGAAACTGACAAAGCCAAAACGGTTGCCAAACTTATAAAAAGTAACCACCATGAGTTTATCTTAAAGGAAAGCGACATTGAAGAAAGTATCCATGAAATTATTTTAAATTTTGACGAACCTTTTGCCGACCCCTCTTCTCTCCCAACCTACATGGTTTCCAAACTTACTCGAGAACACGTCAAGGTTGCTTTAACTGGGGATGGTGGCGATGAAGTGTTTGGTGGTTACAACAAGTATTACATGGGTAAACTGAACACCCATTACACACGTTGGGTTCCAAAAAGCCTTCACAATGCTACTAAAGATTTGACTAATAAATTGCTTTCAAGTAAGGATGATAATCAAGGAATTAAATTCAAACTTAAGAAACTTATTAATTCTGTTGAATATGGCAATTCTTACTATTGGAATATTATAAGTCAAGGCTTTTTACAACCAGAACATATGCTTCAGAAAGACTTTGTTTATGAAAATCCGTTTGATCATTACCAAGAAATCACGAAACACCTAAAATTAAATTCTCTTAATGATTTCAGAGAATTAGATAGACATGTAAGTTTGGAAGGAGATATGTTGGTTAAGGTGGATAGAACAAGCATGTTTGCCTCTTTAGAGTGTAGAGCTCCTTTTTTAAATAAAAAACTCTGGAAATACACCAATTCGCTTCCATCAAGCTTTTTATTGAATGGATGGAATAAAAAACACATCCTGAAGGAAACATTCAAATCTGAATTCCCTGAAGGTTTTCTAGAGAAATCAAAGCAAGGTTTTGTTGTTCCTGTTGGCGATTGGTTACGATCAAGTCTAAAAAAAGAAGTGGCGCATTATGTCTCAAATGAATTTTTAAACAAACAAGGCGTCTTTCAAAAGGATCAAATTCAAGACTTGCTGAACAACCACTTAACCGGAAACATAGATAGTAGCAGACAAGCATGGACATTTTACGTCTTCCAAAAATGGTATGAAAAAAATTATTTATGACAATAGAAAGACGTAAAATTTGTTTAGTAGGCGGCGAAGATGTGCACAAAAGAATCGATCTTTCAAAATATCTAATTGAAGCTGGATTTGAAGTGACGATTATTGGGACAAGTTCCTATAATTTTCCTGACTATATCAGATATGAGAACTACCCTTTGCAAAGGGAGTTTTCACTTTTATCAGACCTCAAGACAATCCAGTGGTACAAAGAATATTTTACAAATAACTCCTTTGATCTGATACACACTTTTGATACCAAACCAGCTTTTCTTTTGCCTATTGCTTTAAGGAAGCAAAATACTCCCGTCAGTAGAACGATTACGGGACTTGGGAAAATTTTCATGAAAAAAGGCCTCTCTTCTTTCATCTTGAAGACCATGTATCAAAAGCTCCACAAATCCATACGGAAAAGAGTTGCTGTTACGGTATTTCAAAATACAGACGATCAAGATTATTTTATTGAAAATCAATTAGCAGATAAGGACCAAACAACCTTAATTTTAAGTAGTGGAATAGAACTAAAAGACATTTCAAAAGTAGCAGCTAGAAAGAGCAATCCTTACACCTTCATTTGCGTTTCAAGATTGGTGTATGAAAAAGGAATCATTAACTATTTAGAGGCCGCAAAGACATTAAAAAGTCAAGGATTTGATTACCGCTTTTTGCTGGTTGGCCCATTGGAGGAAAATAGCGAAAGACTCAATCAATCCATTCTAGATCAATATCAGAATATCGTAGAAATATTGGGTTCCAGAACAGATATCATGGATTTACTTTGTCAATCTGATGCTTTTGTATTACCTACATTCTATGGTGAAGGCTTCCCCAGAGTATTGTTGGAAGCCGCTGCAGTGGGCTTACCCATAATCTCCACAAAGGTCACAGGCGTAACACAATATGTCTACAACAACAAGGAAGCGGCCATTTTAATTGAACCCAACCAAACGAATGCTTTAGTAGAAACCATGAAAGGGTTGGCTGAAAATAAGTACTTGAATGAAGACCTCTCAAAAATTGGGTTGGAGCATGTAAAACAGTTCGGATTAGATAAAATAAGTAAGGAATATATAACTATCTTTGAAACAGCTATTAATCAAAGAAAAATATGAAAATCCCATTTTCACCACCCTACATTACCCAATCCGTATTAGATGAAGTTATGGATTCCTTGCAATCGGGATGGATTACTACCGGACCTAAAGTCAAGAAACTTGAAGAAATGATATGCCATTATACAGGAGCTAAAAATGCTCTTGGCGTGAACTCTGCAACATCAGGTTTAATATTGGCTCTAAAATGGCTGGGAGTCAAAAAAGGTGATGAAGTCATTATTCCTGCTTACACTTATTCTGCAACAGCTCTTGCTGTAATTCATGCTGGAGCTACACCTGTAATGGTAGATGTTAAGGATGATTTTAATATTTCGATTGAAGAAATTGAAAAGAAAATAACTGATAAAACGAAGGCCATTATTCCTGTTGACATTGGCGGTTGGCCATGTGATTATGACGAAATCATGAAAATCACCACCAATTCAAGGCATCTATTTACTCCAGAATCAGTAAATCAGGAGAAATTGGGGAGAATTTTGGTATTATCTGATGCTGCTCATTCATTGGGGGCCAAATACAATGGAACGTATTTAGGTGCATCAGCCGATTTAACTGTATTCTCATTTCATGCAGTCAAAAATGTTACTACTGCAGAAGGAGGTGCCATATGCTTGAATTTACCGGAAGAACCATTCAGTAATGAAGATGAGTATAAATACCTTAGATGCTTTTCTTTAAACGGTCAAACCAAAGATGCATTTACAAAGTCACAAGCGGGTGGATGGAAATACGACATAGTTTACCCAGGAATAAAAGTTAATTTACCAGATGTTTTGGCAGCTATCGGTATTGCTCAATTGCCTGAATATTTTGATTCTACACTTCACCAGCGTAAAGATATTTTTTCATTTTATCAAGATTTTTTTCAGCAAAAGACATGGGCCATTTTACCAAAATTTCAGGATAACGCTAAAGTATCTTCCTGCCATATTTATGCTTTGAGAATAGCCGATTGTAGTGAGGAGCAAAGAGATGAGATTATGAAGAAAATTGCAGAAAAAGAGGTTTCTGTTAATGTTCATTTCCAACCTTTGCCTCTACTATCCGTTTTTAAGGATATGGGGTTTGAAATTGCAGATTTCCCTAGTGCCTATCAACAATATAAATGCGAAATCTCACTTCCTATTTATCCGCAACTAAAAGAAGAGCAATTAAACTTTATCACCCAAACTGTGAGTGAAGCAGTTGAATCTGTCTTATGATTAAAAGAATGTTTGACATTATAATGTCCATTTTGGGAATCTTTTTTTTGTCTCCCATTTTGTTGGTAATCGCCATTCTAATCAAATTGGATTCAAAAGGTCCGATTCTATATCTTCAAAAACGAGTAGGCAAAAACAATCATGATTTCTTTATTTATAAGTTTAGAACCATGTATGTAGATGCCGATAAAAAAGGATTATTGACCTTAGGAGATAAAGATCCAAGAGTGACACATATTGGACAATTTTTAAGGAAATTCAAATTCGATGAACTACCTCAACTATTTAATGTTCTAAAGGGAGACATGAGTTTTGTCGGTCCCAGGCCAGAAGTAAGGAAATATGTTGATTTTTATTCTAAGGATGATTTAAAAATCCTAGAAGTAAAACCCGGTATAACAGATTATGCTTCCATTGCCTTTAGAGATGAGGCCGAATTACTGAAAAAAGCAGATAACCCAGAGGAATATTACATTTCTGAAATCATGCCTGCCAAAATCAAATTGAACATGAACTACATCGACCGTCCGTATTTAATAACGGACATTAAAATTATTTTAAAAACCCTTTTTAAAATAATGAGCTAGTTTCTCAGGTTCTAAAAAATTGATATTTTTATTTCTACAATTATTAATTAAACCAAACCTTTAATCTTTCATGGTCATTGAAGCAGTAAATTCAATATGAGACATTATTTCTTATTTCTAAAATTAGTTTAAACCATTGTCTAAAAGCATCTTAAAGGAACATCGTAGAAATGAGCGATTTATCGTATTTTTTTGAAAGTTAAATGATTATAACAGATATTTACCATGGATCAAAGCGCCAAAAAGGAATATAAGAGAATTTGGTTGTCCCCTCCACATATGAGTGGAAAGGAACTGAAATACATTCATGAAGCCTTTGAATCCAACTGGATTGCCCCAATTGGACCAAATATTGAAGGGTTTGAAAAAGACCTTGAGAGTTATTTACAAAACAGCTCCTATGTCACAGCAGTTACCTCTGGTACTGCAGCCATTCATTTGGGACTTATTATGTTAGGGGTGCGACCTGGAGATGAAGTGCTTTGCCAAACAAAGACTTTTATAGCCTCAGTTAATCCAGTTATTTATTTAGGAGCAAACCCTGTTCTAATTGATAGCGAAAAAGACACATGGAATATGTGTCCTGAATTATTGGAAAAAGCAATAATTTCAAGGATTAAAAAAGGAAAAAGGCCAAAGGCTATAATTGTAATAAATCTTTATGGTATGCCATATAAAGTGGAGCAAATACATACTATTGCAAGCAAATACGGAATCCCCATTTTAGAGGACAGTGCCCAAGCCATAGGCAGTTCCTACAAAAACCAAAAATGTGGTACGTTTGGCGATTTCTCTGTCCTTTCCTTCAACGGCAATAAGATAATTACCACCTCTGGAGGTGGCGCTTTAATTTCTAAATCAGAAAAATTAAAAGCCAAGGCTGTTTATCTTTCTACTCAAGCCAAAGAAGTTGGAATTCACTACTCCCATAAAGACATTGGATACAATTATAGAATGAGTAATGTTTCAGCTGGTATTGGACGCGGTCAAATGGAGGTGCTGGAAGACCGAATTGCATCTAGAAGAAAAATTTATAATTACTATAAAGACAAACTAGACAATATAGAAGAAATCAGTTTTCTTGAAGAACCCGAAGGATTTTTATCCAATAGATGGTTGACGTGCATTTTACTTAAAACACAAGAACAACGTGATGGTATCTTAGACTTATTACTTTCTAAAAATATTGAAGCCAGACCATCTTGGAAACCTATGCACATGCAACCCATTTTTGAAAATGTGCGAGCCTTTTTAAATGGCGTTTCAGAAGACCTATTCAAAAGAGGCCTTTGTTTGCCGAGTGGCTCAAGCATGACAGATAAAGATTTAAATCTTATTATAAAATACATTAAAGCATATTTTGAATAAATTAAACTACATATTGAGAAAGCTATTTAACCGCTATGCCAGTAAATGGCTGGTCATGCTGTTTGATCTCTGTGTCGTTTCATTTACCTTTTTCTTGGCTTACATCATTAGGTACAACTTCGAAATAAATTTTGATGTCGTCATTTTTCTCAAACAAATTCCATTTGTTTTAATAGCTGCTGTAATTAGCTTTTTAGCAGTCAAATCCCACGAGGGCGTGGTTCGATTTACAGGCGCCAACGATGTTATTAACTTGATTATTGGTATTAATATCCTAGCAACCATTTTAATTATTACCACCTTTTTAAGCAGAAAATATCAATTTGATTTAGTATTTGACATACCGGGTTCCATTATATACATCCACCTCTTATTAAATATTTTCTTTTTGGTAGGTGCCAAGTTTTTTGTGAAGTCCATTTACCAAAGTATTGTTACTGAATTTGACGAAAAGAAAATAGCTTTGATTTATGGCGCCGGAACCTCTGGTATGATTGCCTATGATGCCGTCACCAATGACCCCCGAAGTAACATTCAAGTAATTGGCTTCATTGATGATGATGAGCGAAAAACTGATAAAAAAATAAACCAACTGAAGGTTTATAGTCCCAAAAAAATAACTAGAGAGTTCGTTGATAAAAACGTTATAGATGAGGTCATTATTTCCATTCAAACGATAGATTCCAATAGACTATTACAAATTACAAGTAGATTATTTTCGATTGGACTAAAAGTAAAAATTGTTCCAGCTGTAAAGCATTGGATTGATGGCGATTTAAGTTTTGGCCAAATTAAAGATATTAATATTGAAGACTTGTTGGGACGAGAACCTATCAATATAGACAACCCACTCTTAACAGAAGAATACAGCAACAAAGTGGCCTTGGTTACTGGAGCTGCCGGATCTATTGGTAGTGAATTGGTTAGAAAATTGACTAATTACAATCTCAAAAAAATAATTCTTTTAGATAATGCCGAATCTGCGCTTTATGATGTGGAACAAGAATTATTACAAAAGGGAATAACCAATATTGAGGCCATAATCGCTGATATTAGAAATATTCAGAGACTGGACCTCCTATTCCATCGTCATAAACCCGATATTGTATTCCATGCAGCGGCATACAAGCATGTTCCCCTCATGGAACACAACCCCTACGAAGCAGTTAGTGTTAACGTAAAAGGAACTCAAAACCTAATAAACTTATCTAACAAATACGGTATTAATAAGTTTATCTTGGTATCTACAGATAAGGCAGTTAATCCGACAAATGTTATGGGTGCCTCAAAAAGAATTGCTGAAATGATAGTTTGTTGCCAAAAGAAATTTTCAAATGGTAAAACCAAGTTTATCATTACGAGGTTTGGAAATGTTTTAGGCTCAAATGGCTCAGTCATTCCTCTATTCAAGAAACAGATTGAAGCTGGTGGGCCACTTACCGTGACCCATCCCGATATCATAAGATATTTCATGACTATTCCTGAAGCTTGCCAGCTAGTACTGGAAGCTGCTGCTATGGGTCATGGCTATGAAATCTTTGTTTTTGATATGGGCAAACCAGTCAAGATTTTTGACCTTGCTGTCAACATGATTACACTTTCAGGATTTCGATATCCAGAAGACATTGGAATTAAAATAACAGGATTGAGACCTGGAGAAAAGATTTATGAGGAACTCTTGGTGGATGGAGAAAACACTAAACCCACGTATAATGAAAAAATCATGATTGCTAAATGTAAAATCATTGACATTATTCAAATGGAAAAAAACATTAAGGATTTATGTACTGTGGGACCCCACACTCAAAATATTGATATCGTGGCTAAAATTAAAGATATCGTTCCAGAATACAATCCTAACAATACCAAATATGAGGTATTAAATATGAGATCAAAATAATCATTATGAAATCCAAAACCAACTATTACATTATCCTCTTAATCGCTGTTTTCCTATTAAATGCATGTGCCTCTAGAGAGGATGTTGTTTATTTTCAGAATCAGCCTATAACGGCAGAATCAAACATTGCGTTCTCTCCTAGCATTACTTATAAACCTAATGACTTGGTATCCATAAACGTTTCAGCACTTGACCCTGAAACCGTCAAGCCATTCAATTTACCTGTGATTACCAACACTTTCTCATCGGTAAATTATCAAGGAGAAATGCGAATACAGACCTATTTAGTGGATGCCGATGGTAATATCGAATTCCCTGTGCTAGGAACCATTCAAATTGGCGGTTTAACCAGACAAGAAACCGTAAATATGATGCGAGAAAAAATTTCGGAGTATGTTAAAGATCCTATCATAAATATCAGACTTACTAATTTTACTGTCACTGTTTTAGGTGAAGTAAATAACCCTGGTACGTTTTCAATTGAAGACGAACGCATTTCTTTAAGTGAAGCTCTTGGAATGGCTGGAGATTTAACTATCTACGGAAAACGAGACAATGTATTTTTAATAAGAGAAAAAAACGGAGTGAAACAATATGGCAGGTTTAATCTAACTCAAAAAAACGTTTTGAATGACCAAAATTACTATCTAGAACAAAATGATGTAATTTATGTTGAGCCTAATAAAGCTAGGGTAAGATCAAGCGCCTTTAACCAAAATAATGCCATCATCATTTCAGCAGTAGCAACATTAGTTACTTTGGTAGCCATATTGGTAAAATAATTTTATGAAACAAAAAGATAGTTTTCGAGAAATTCTCTCTCCCTATTTACTTAAGTGGAAATTCATTTTAATCTGCTTAATTGGTTTTATGGCATTGGTATTTTTATATTTAAGATATACCGATTATTTATACCAAGCTTCAGCCACTATCAAATTGAAGGACGACAAAAGCAACTCTAAATTACCAGAATTAAATACGCTTCAAAATTATGGTCTCTTTAAAACCAATAATACTAACGTTCTTGATGAAATAGAAGTCATAAAGTCGAGAACCATTATCACCGAAGCCATAAAAGACTTAAAATTTAATATCCAATACTTTGTGGAGGGTAGAATTAATGACCACGAAACCTATTCCAATCCTCCCATTTCAATTAATTTCAGTGAACCCGACTCTCTAATTTATAAGGTTGACACCACCTTAACAATTAAAATTAATTCTGGTACGCAATTTCTCCTTAAAGGAGCCGACTTTTCCAAATTGAAAACAAAAAAGGAAAAGGATTTGGATGACGAAGGCACCATTCATAATTTTGGAGAACCTGTAACAACCAGCTTTGGAGACATTACTATCACTCCCAGAATAGGTGAATATGCCGCCAAAATAGGCTCAAGAATAACTGTAAAAATAAGTCCAATTGAAAAGGTGGCTTCTGATTATAAAGGAAAATTGATTCTTGAAAATAAAGAAACTTCCAATGTCATTAAACTATCCATTAAGGATCATGTTAAGGAGAAAGCCTCCTTATTTCTCGATAAACTAATTGAGAAATACAATGAGGATATTGTCAAGGACAAAGAACTAGTTGTTCAGGCCACTTCTGACTTTATCAATAGCCGACTGGAAATCGTTTCCGAAGAATTGGGCGAAGTTGATTTAACTGCAGAATCCCTGCAGAAAGAAAACAAATTAACCGATCTTCAAACCCAGTCTTCCCTATTCCTTCAAAATGAAAAGGAAAACGAGAGTCAAATCATTCAAACAGCCAATCAAATTCAATTGATTGACTACATGTCCGATCATTTATCTGAAAAAGGACAAGCCAATGACCTACTTCCTGCCAATATTGGAATATCCGACAATTCAGTTGCTTTAATTACCAAAAAGCATAACGAATTGGTTTTAGAGCGTAACCGACTATTAAAGAATTCAAGTGATAAAAACCCAACGGTTGTTAATTTAACCAATCAAATTGATCAGCTTAAAGCGAATTTACAAGAAAGCTTAAGCAGCATCAAATCAACGAACCAAATCACTTATAACAATCTAGTAAATGAAAACCAACGAATAAACTCCCAAATATATTCTGCTCCTAAAAAACAAAGACAATTCAGGGACATTAAAAGACAACAAGACATTAAAGAAGCTTTGTACCTCTATTTACTTGAAAAACGTGAAGAAGCGGCTATTACTCACGGAGTCTCTTCCCCTAATGCCAAAATTGTTGACAAAGCGTATGTTTCAAACCAACCAGTTTCACCCAAGGTACCATTAATTCTACTCGCTGGGTTGATACTCGGTTTAGCAGTACCAGTCGGGTTTGTTTACTTAATTGACTTATTAGATGATAAGGTTCATAACATTTCCGATATCAAAAAAGCCCTTTCCGTTCCTTTTATTGGAGACATCCCAAGATCAAACAAAAAACAACATTTGATATCCAAAGTAGACTACTCACCAAAGGCTGAAGCTTTTAGAATGGTTCGAACGAATATTGATTTCATGCTTCAGAATATTTCCGATAGAGCCAAAATTATTTTTGTCACCTCCACTACGAGTAAGGAAGGTAAATCTCATAGTTCTATTAATTTGGCTTTATCCCTAGCCTATTCCGATAAAAAAGTTCTCTTAATCGAAACTGATATTCGAGTTCCTAGAGCTACTAATTATTTGGATGTTGAGAATAAAACAGGTGTTACCAATTTCATTGGAAACCATCATTTAGACATCCATGAAGTTATTTCAAAATATCCGGGATCCGAATATTTAGACATCATTCCATCTGGAACCATTCCTCCTAATCCGGCTGAATTATTAATGAGTCACAGGGTCAAAGATATGTTTGATTCCGTAAAAAACTCTTATGATTATATCATTGTTGATACGGCCGCTGTTGGTCTGGTAACCGATACGCTCTTAATCAGCAAGTTTGCAGACTTGTTTATATATGTAGTGCGTGCCAATTACCTTAGAAAAGATCAGCTGGAGATAGCTCAAAGAATGTATGATGAAAAACGCCTTCCAAACATGGCTATTCTTTTAAATGGAGTTGACCACAAACGTGGCTATGGCTATGGCTATGGTTACGGAAAGATGCCTTCCAAAAAGAAAGCATGGTGGAAGTTTAAATAATTTAATCTTCTTTTTGGTTTTTCCTTCTTTCCTTTTCTTTGGTTAACAACATTAATTCCCGACCAGTTTGACCGGCAACCGAAGTATTTTCTTCCGCTCTCCTAATAAGATAAGGTAACACATCTTTGACGGGGCCAAATGGGACATATTTTGCTACATTATAGCCTTTTTCAGCTAAGTTAAAGCTAATATGGTCACTCATACCATATAACTGCCCAAACCACACTCTTTCGTCATTATTTGCGATATTCTTTTGAGCCATTAAATCCATGATCAGATAACTACTGAATTCATTATGTGTACCAGCAAATAAGGATATTTGATCCAAATGATCTAAAATATAAGTAGCTGCATTATTGAAATTCTCATCAGTCTCAGCCTTATTGGCACATATCGGGGTTGGATACCCCATCTCCTCTGCACGCTCATTTTCCTTCTCCATATAGGCCCCTCTTACGATTTTGTAACCCAAAAAATAGCCTTTTTCATTGGCTATTTGATGTTCTCGTTTAAGAAAATCCATACGGTCATGTCGGTACATTTGAAGCGTATTGAATACTATTGGTTTTTCTGTATTGTACTTCTCCATCAACTGGCTTACCAAATCATCTGCTGCGTCTTGCATCCAACTCTCTTCAGCATCAATCAAAAGCTCTACATCCAGCTCTTTGGCTAATTTTCCAATTTGATCAAATCGATTCACTACACGTTCCCATTCTTGTTTTTCTGAATCGGTAAGTGGACCTTTTTCTCCAATTTTTTGATACAATTTCAACCTACCAAACCCAGTTGGTTTAAAAACTGCTATTGGCATCGCGTCTTTATTGGCTGAAAATCTGATGATTTCTAGGGTCTTTTCCATCGCAAAATCAAAATGCGCTTCGTTTTCCTTCCCTTCAACAGAGAAATCCAAAACGGAGGACACCCCTTTTTCAAACATTTGGTCAATTACGGGTAGGCAATCTTTCTCATTCACTCCACCGCAAAAATGGTCAAATACTGTTGCTCTAATAACGCTTTCTACCGGTAAATTGGATTTGATTGCAAAATTACTTAACGCCTTCCCAACCTTTACTAAAGGTTCAAATGAAATCATCTTAAATAATAAATAAGCACGATTCAATTCAACATTGCTTTTTAACGAAAAAGCAACCTTGGTGTTATCAAAAATACGTTCGTTATTCATTTCAAAAAATTGGTGTGCAAATATAATTTATCGCAAGCTTTTTTGGTATTAAATTAACGCTTATTTTCACACTTAAAATGACTATTTTTGAACATGAATTCTATTATAAGTAATGGTTGCCCCATTCATTTCAATAATGAATGTTATAAGCAACTAAACCAGCACCTAAAAGAGGTTCGTTATTCTAAAATTTTTGTTCTTGTTGACGAGAATACACACGAGTTTTGCTTGCCTTCCCTTTTGTCTCAAATAGAAACCACTTGTGACATAGAAATTATAGAAATTGAATCTGGGGAAGAACATAAAAACATCGAAACCTGCCTTGGTGTTTGGGAAGCCCTTTCGGAATTGGAAGCAGACAGAAAAAGTTTGCTTATCAATGTAGGAGGAGGCGTCATTACAGATTTAGGCGGATTTGTAGCCTGTACTTTCAAAAGAGGAATGGCTTATATCAATGTTCCCACTTCCCTGCTTTCTATGGTCGATGCCTCTATTGGCGGAAAAACAGGCGTAGATTTGGGTCATTTAAAAAATCAGATTGGGGTTATTAGTTCAGGTGAAATGGTTTTAATCGACACTTCCTTTTTATCTACTCTACCAGAAAACCAATTTAGATCTGGTGTCGCTGAAATGCTCAAACATGGCCTCATACAAGATGAAACTTACTTCAATGCCTTCAAAAAGATGGAATTGTTGGAATCGGACCAATTTGATCAATTAATCCATCAATCCATATTAATTAAAAAGGAGGTAGTTGAAAAAGATCCCAACGAGAACAATTTGCGAAAAACTCTCAATTATGGTCATACACTAGGGCATGCCATTGAATCCTATTACTTAAGCCATCCCCAAAAAAATCCGTTCCTACATGGTGAAGCCATTGTAATAGGAATGATTTTAGAAACTTATATTTCCTTTAAACAACTAGGTTTTCCAGAACATAAACTAGTTGAAATCACTAAAACTTTGATTGAAATATTTGACCATCACCCCATTGCAGAAACGGATTTCCAACCTGTTATAGAGTTACTCAAATACGACAAGAAAAATGATTATGGGCAAATTAATTTTGTTCTTTTAGAGGATATAGGATTGCCAAAAATTGATTGCCAAGTAGACAATAATTTAATAGAGGAAGCTTTCATTTTTTACAACAACCAATAAATTTATTTTGTATTTTTATAAAAAGTTGCTGGAGAAAAGGTTGTAAACTGCATCAATAACACCTAAATCCTTGGTAATGAGAAAAATTATAGTTGACTATAAAAGACTCACGCCTGAAATTCTCAAATTACTAACCGAGAAATTCCCCGATGGTTATGGTGATGACGATATCATAACCTTTGACAATCATCACAACCAAACCATTGAAGCCGTTGAAGTTAGAACTGAAGATGCCATTTACTTGGTAAAAGTAAGTAGCAAATTACATTATACTATGACCAACTTTGAAAGCATTGAAGATTTAGAAGTTGATGACTTAGGTAATGTTATCATTAATGAAGATTTTAAGGGTGAGGTTTATAATGATGACGAAGAAGAATAATCTTGCAAATACCTTTCTTCAAGAACTCGCAAATGATGCTGGCAATGTCCTATTATTACAAAACCCAGCGCCCTAACGGTCATTATTCCATTATTGGCAGTACCTGCCAAGGTTAACTTTTCATCACTAAAGCTTTCAAATAATAGAATGTTGCTTTTTCTGACCATTTCAAATTCCGAAATAAGAGATTCCCAACTACGATTAATTGCTTCTGCAGTTTTTGCATAATCATTCTCATCAAACCCTGGTAAGTTTGTTTGATCTCCTCTTGAAAATCTTAAGGCGCGATAAGCAAAAACTCTTTCAACATCAATCATATGCTGGATAACATCCTTAATAGTCCATTTATCCTCTTGGTAACAATAACCGTGTTTTTCAACAGGTATCTTGTCAAAAAACTCTAGCGACTCCTTTAAATTTGTTTTAAGCCCCTCTATCAAAACCATATCCCCTAATTTATCCATATATGGTTTATAAAAGGAGTGAAATTCTGCAGGAAGGATATTTGATGCTTTCATATAAAAAACAAGCCCCTTTATTTTTAAAGAGGCTTGGCGGATAATAAGTTTAACAATAATATTATAACATATCATTAAAAATAGAATGCATCAAACGCTTCTTGTCGTTGATACTTTCTTCCAATGATATCATAGTTTCTGTTCTGTAAACCCCTTCTATGTCGTCCAGCATAAATATTACATCTTTGGCGTGATCTGTATTTTTAGCTCTTACTTTGCAGAATACATTGAATTTGCCAGTTGTAATGTGCGCCACGGTAACAAAAGGTATTTCGTTAATACGCTCCAAAACAAATTTAGTTTGTGAAGTGTTTTGAAGAAAAATTCCCACATAGGCAATAAACGAATACCCTAACTTTTTGTAATCTAATGTTAATGAAGAACCTTGGATTATTCCAGCTTCTTCCATTTTTTTCACACGTACATGTACCGTACCTGCAGAGATAACCAATTTTTTTGCAATATCAGTAAAGGGAACCCTAGTATTATCAATCAACATATCCAAAATTTGGTGATCGATTTCGTCTAGTTTAAATTTAGCCATAGCGTTTTCGTTATTTTTAATAAAAATCAAAATTAATACATTATTATTAAATAATATGCATCTTTTATTAAGATTTTATCAGTTATAATGAGAATTTCTTAGAATTTATCTCAACGAAATCGATTTCGATACCCTCTGAAATAAGTGTTCCTTTAGCACTTAATACCTTGTGTTTATTGGCATTGAAGACCTTATGAGCGAAGAATTTTGACAAATTGGAAATTTTTTCAACTTTTGGTATAAATTTAATAGTGTTTTGGTCCAATTTTTCCTGATACTGAATTCCTATATCAAATTCAGGACCTTCCATTACATTTCTTATAATGATGTCAAAGAAATTCTTTTCATTATTTGGAATACTAAAATACCCTTCACTCCTATCTCCTTGTACTTCATTTTCTGATATATAAGATAAAGCGCGTAATAGTGAAAAAAATATAAAATACCTCGTTTCCTCCCGATTATAATCATCATCATAATGACCTGCCTCAAACAAAACCGTAGGAGTCCCTAGATTCTGAAACGTATCCCCAACACAATTAATATTGAAACTATCATCATAAATCCCTACCTGCCCTGGAATAACTCTTTGAAGTTCGTCATTCATAGCCGAGATAAGCTCCATAGCAACCTTTCTTGTAGAATTCACGGTTCTTTCTGGGTCTGCAGCTGGAGATAAAAAAGAAACCGTAGCTGATTTTCCTGTATCTCCCACACCAAAGATAGTGCGCTGCCCATGCAGATTAAAACAGAAGTGCGGTTGATATTTATTATAATAATCCCTCAATATAATACTTTCAGGTTGACTAAGATTGACAGCGTCTCGATTCAAATCTACTTCATTGGCATTAACCCTTGTATATTGTTCAGCTCCATCTGGATTTAAAATAGGAATAATAGCAATGGAACAACTATTAAGAATAGCATCAGAATCTTTATTGGATAGTGAAAGAAGATTCAGTATATCAAATACAGCTTTTGTGGTTGTACTTTCGTTCCCATGCATCTGTGACCACATCAAAATCCTTTTGGGTCCATTACCTAACTCAATAGCATAAATAGGCTTATTTAAAACAGATCGTCCAATTTCAGTTACTCTAAAAACGCTCTTCAAGTTGTCTAAAAGAGGTAGTACATGATCGTTGCAAATGTACCTTCCAAACAATGTTTTCTCTTTGACAAGGTTAAAAGTTTCCTGATGTTTAGCTGCCATATTATTTTAAAAATACAAATGTAAACATTTACTTTTTTACAACTGTAAACAGAGGTTTTATAATAGTTTGTATACATCAATAAACATCACCAAGGTCATTTAGAGAGTCTTCCTGATGTTATAAACGCATAAATTAAGCACTAAATCTAAAATTGTATTAAAACGTTGTTTTTCAGTATTATAAATAGACTTTAGTAAAGCATAAATTCAATATATTTTTTACATATTTAAACAAATATTTGAGAAATCTCTATTTAAATATTACATTTGTAACATGTAGTTTTTGAAAATGTAATTTACAATGGTAAACAGCTCCGAATTCGCCATCCGACTTCAAAAAATCATAGAATACTACCAAGAATCTGCCTCCTCCTTTGCAGAAAAAATTGGTGTACAACGTTCCAGTATCTCACATATACTTTCTGGGAGAAATAAACCTAGTTTGGATTTTGTTTTAAAAATTCTCTCATCCTACCCTGAAGTAGAATTGTATTGGCTATTGAATGGAAAGGGGCAATTTCCAGATGAAGGACAAGAAAAGAACACTCTTTTTTCAAACGAAGATTTCGATGTGAAAGAAAATAAAAAATCCCCTGAAAAAACATCGAACGAAGTTGTTTCAGAGGAATTCAAAAAAGATGGTAATAAAATAGAACGAATTGTTATTTTTTATAAAGACGGTACTTTCAAAAATTTCGATCCATCCTAATTTCCTATTTTACAAATCTAGAATGCCAGCTTTCACTAGCTGGCACTTCCCAGTTTTCTTTAAATTCAGCAATGTTATTCACCAAATTATTAAATACAATGGTATTTTTTGAAACAGCTTTATCCTTGGCCATTTTTCTAAATTCGATTAAAGGCTTATAAGCGACGAATTCTCCTTGCTTATAGGACACATTCATTTTGTCCATCAAATCTACCTGGTAAGCCTGCTCCAATTGCTGAATAAAATGTACGGAAGCGTCAATGGAACACCCAGTAGCTGATTGCAACTCCTGATCCAAAGCAATAATGATAAAACGCTTGTATTTTATTGTATATCCTGCTTTTAGGTCACTACCATGAGCCGTCCAAGCCTCTAAAAAGACTTTTAATTTTTCTTCAATATCAGACAATTCCTCATCCGAAAAAGATCTGTTTGCCTGATAGATCCAAACTCGGGATTCATCTGGCAGTGTATCAAAATCAACTAACATAGTTATTTATTTTCGTAGTAATTAAATCTATTTGCAAAGGTCATAAATCCGCCAAAGAATAGAAAATGGAATACAAATTTCCACACATTAAAATCATGGTCTACAAACCAATCAAATCCAGCCATTAGTATAGCAAAAATACCACCGCTGATTACGTACATTTTCACTAACTCCTTTGTAGTTTTTAATTTTCTATCATTCATTTTTCTTCCTCTATTGCTTTTTTATTGAATTGAATCCATAAAACTAAGTGCCCAATAAAAATAAAAACTTATGCTTCATTATGGTATGCTAGGTACAGATCATTGAGCTTCCTATTCCAACAAGTCGATATGTCTATCATGATAACCCAATAGATAAAGTACGCCGTCCAATCCGATACTTGAAATGGAATTTTGAGCATTGTTTTTAACAGTGGGTTTAGCATGAAAAGCAATTCCCAAACCAGCTAGATTGAGCATTGGCAAATCATTGGCTCCATCACCAACCGCAATAGTCTGACTGATATTAATCCCTTCTTTATCAGCAATCTCTTTGAGGTATTCTGCCTTTTTTAAGCCATCCACAATTTCACCAACATACCCTCCTGTCAATTTCCCGTCTTTTATTTCCAGTTGGTTAGCATAGACATAATCCATGCCCAATTCCTTTTGCAAATAATGACCAAAATAAGTAAAGCCTCCAGATAAGATAGCTGTTTTAAAGCCATAGCTTTTTAACGTGTCAATCAATCTTCTAGCACCTTTTGTTATAGGCAGGTTTTTAGCAACATCTTGAAGCACTTCCTCGCTCAAACCTTCCAATAATTTCATACGTTGCGTAAAACTCTCCTTGAAATCAATCTCTCCCTGCATTGCTGATTCGGTAATAGCCTTCACTTGTTCTCCCACCCCTGCTAATTCAGCCAACTCATCAATAACTTCTGTTTGAATTAACGTAGAGTCCATATCAAAACAAACCAATCTTCTGTTTCTCCGGTAGATGTTATCTTCCTGAAAAGCAATATCTACATCCAAATCCTGTGATATTTGCATAAATTTTTCAGTGAATTCCGATTTATCATTGATGCACCCTCTAATGGAGAGTTCGATACAAGCGCGTGGATATTCTTCTTCCTTATTTAAAGAAATCCGCCCTGTTAGTCTTTTTATGGCATCAATATTTAAATTTTTCTCTGAAATAACTTTAGTAACCTTGGTTATTTGTTCGGCGCTTAATTTTTCACCTAAAAGCGTAACGATATAGCGGTCCTTTCCTTGAAAGCTTACCCATTTTTCATAGTTCTCAGAAGTAATTGGCGTAAACTTTGCCGTGATTCCTAATTCATAGGCTTTGAAAAGCAAATCTTTAAGAACAGCCGCAGACTTTGCTTTTGACTTTATTTCGAACAAGATTCCTAGAGATAAGGTATCATGAATATTAGCTTGACCAATATCGAGAACTTTCGCTCCGTAATCGGCCAAAACTTCTGTTAAAGCTGATGTTAATCCTGGTTTATCTTGTCCTGAAATATTTAAAAGGAATATCTCTTTAGTCATGTCTATTTTATCTTTTTTGGGCTGAATAAAAAACTAACTATGAATTGAAAACAAATTCAAATAAATTTTAGAAGACCTAAAACAATAATGTAATCTTGAGATTGTGCGATAGATATTTCAATCTAAAAAGGTTATAAATCTTGGGAATTTGCAATTAATTCAGCGACATCCAATACTTGTATGCTATCCTCCTTCTCCTTCGACTTAACACCATCTGTCATCATCGTATTACAGTAAGGACAACCCGTTGCTATAATTTCAGGCTGGGTTTCAAGGGCATCTTCTGTTCTTAAAACATTAATATCCTTATCACCTTTCTCGGGTTCTTTAAACATTTGAGCTCCACCAGCACCACAGCATAAGGCTGTTCTCCTATTTCGCTTCATCTCCTTAAGGTCTACCCCCAAAGTCTTCAGTAGATTTCTAGGAACTTCAAAAACTTCATTGGCGCGACCTAAATAACAAGGATCATGAAAGGTTACTCGTTTTCCATTTAATTTGGAACTGCTCTCTAGTTTCAGACGACCATTTTGTAATAACTCCTCAATATATTCAGTATGGTGCTGCACGTGATAGTTTCCTCCTAATGAAGGATATTCATTTTTAAGTGTATTATATGAATGTGGACAAGCGGTTACAATTCGTTTTACTTCATAGCCATTTAAAACCTCTATATTCATCATAGCCTGCATTTGAAACAAAAATTCATTCCCTGCTCGTTTGGCTACATCGCCTGTACAACTCTCTTCAGTTCCTAATACCGCAAAATCAACTTGAGCTTTGTTTAAAATCTTAACGAAAGCTCTAGTGATTTTTTTGGCCCTATCATCATAACTTCCAGCTGAACCCACCCAAAACAATATTTCGGGTTGCTTTCCTTCGGCCATAAAATCAGCCATGGTTTTTACTATCAATTGGCTCATGTCGTTTAAAATCTTTTTAAATTCAAGTTATTCATTTACCCAATTAAGACGGTCCATTTGGTTGTAAGGCCAAGGCGCGCCATTATTTTCAATATTGGTCATCATGTTATTCAATTCCATGGGTGCAGCACTTTGTTCCATAACTAAATAACGTCTCATTTCCATAATAATGGACAACGGATCGATACTTACTGGACAAGCTTCCACACAAGCATTACAGGTAGTACATGCCCATAGTTCTTCATTAGTTATGTAGTCGCCAAGTAATTGTTTACCATCGTCCTTAAATTCTCCTTTATTGGCATCGATGTTTTTACCAACTTCCTCCAAGCGGTCTCTGGTATCCATCATGATTTTTCTAGGAGATAATTTTTTACCTGTTTGGTTTGCAGGACATTCACTGGTACATCTTCCACACTCGGTACATGTATAGGCATTTAATAACTGAACCCAATTCAAATCCATGACATCACTAGCTCCAAATTTTGCAGGAACAGTTGCATCGGCTCCTTCTGCAGGTGCTGCAAATGGGTCTACATTGGGATCCATCATCATTTTCACCTCATTAGTAACGGCTTCCAAATTATTGAATTGTCCTTTTGGCGTAACACGACCATAATAGGTGTTTGGAAAGGCCAACAGAATATGTAAGTGCTTTGAAAAATATAGGTAATTAAGAAAAACCAAAATTCCCAAAATATGTAACCACCAAGCGGCACGCTCGATCGTATGCAAGGTTCCAACTGATAAACCTTCAAACCACGGAGCAATCATTTGACTTATTACATTTCCTGAATTCATCTCCTGAAAGTGAACATCTGTAGCATTCATGACTAGAAACAAAGTCATCAATACCATTTCAAAATATAGGATGAAATTTCCGTCATTTTTTGGCCAACCCTTCATTTCGGGCTTCCAAAAACGCTGAAGTTTAATTACATTTCTTCGAATCCAAAAAATAATTACCGAAACAAAAACCAATAAAGCCAATACTTCAAAAGACCCTATCAAGAAGCCATAGAAACTCCCTAAGCTAGACATGATACGATGCGTTCCAAAAAGACCATCGATTATAATTTCCAGTACTTCAATATTTATAATGATGAAGCCTGCATAAACAATAATATGAAGAAATCCAGCTATAGGACGGTTGACCATTTTGGACTGCCCTAAAGCTATTCTCATCATATTACGCCACCTTTGTGGCTTTTGATCGCTTACATCTACATCATGGCCTAGGCGAATATTCCTTAAAAGTTTTTTGACATTTTTAGCAAAATAGCCAATGCCCAAAATTAAAGATAAGGCAAATAAAATATTTGGTAAGTAGTTCATTTATTGATTTTTAAATCACTGTCTTTCATCTTCTGGTTTAACGTATTCATCTTTGTTTTTTCCTCCAAAAACAGACACGTTAACATAGCGCTTTGGGTTCAGTTTGAAATCTTGCAACAGTTCTCTTAACTGCAAAGAAGCAACCTCTAGATTATGGTAAAGCTTATCATCAGTAAGTAATTTACCTAAAGATCCTTCACCATTATTTAAACCAGCCATTATTGAATTCACATTGTCTAGGGTTCCTTCTAAATCATCAACCGTTTTAGATAACTGAACTCCTTTAAGATCTTCTGTAAAAACCGCTAAATCTGTTGTTATTTTATTGAAATTAGCAATGGCCATACTCAAACTATCCTCATTTTGAGCGATTAAGGATCTAACATTGTTAGAGGTAGATCTAAAAGACGCCAACGTTAAATTCAACTCCATAACAGCGTGCTTCAGTCCCTCCTCGCCTTCATCTTGTATAATTCTATTGACATTCAACAGTAAGGAATCGGCTCTTCTTAAGGTGATATCCAAGCCTGTACTCAAACCAGAAAAGTTCTTACTTAAACTTTGAACCAAACCTTGTTCTACTTCAGAATTTAGAAAATCACCATCCTTGGCTACAGCCGCTCCATCTTCTGCAGGAATTATAGCAATCCCGTTGCCCCCCATCAGACCCATTTCATACATTCTTATTCGACTGTTCTTTGAAAATTCCAAACGACTGTCCACAGTGAAAGAAACTCTGGTTTTTCCCGATTCTATCTCATATTTTATTTCATGAACTTTACCAATATTATTCCCTTTAATTGTAACGGGTGAGGATGTAGTAAGAGCATTATAATCAAACTCTGTATAATATGTATTGTTGGACTCCAACAAATCTTCTCCTTTTAAATAGTTATAACTGAAAATTAGAAGAACAATTCCAAGTATAACTAATAAAGCTGTTTTTACTTCTCTAGATAATTTCAACTTATGCGTTTTAGGTTAGAAACAAAATTAGGAATAAATTATAAAGTGGCATGATTTAAATACTATTTTAAGGCTTCATCCAAAGAAATCTGCTGCCCATTTTTAAAAGCTACAACAAAGCTTGACGGGTAACCTTTTGATTTTGCGACACTTTGCATGCGTTTAATTTGAGTGTAACTTGAAGTGTAACCGTAATAGTATTTATAAAGATTTCCTATTTTTTCTCTTGAGATATCATCAAGGCCGTTAAAATTAAAAGGCTTTGGTTCTAACTGTTTGGAGCTTGCTGCAATTTGAACTTTAAAAACCACATTCTCATAAACCTGCTCATTTGAAGCTTCTAAATCATCTTCGCCAACATGCTCGTCAACAATCACATGAGAAATTGACAATTTACCTGTGTTCTGTTCAATGGCGGTCTTATAATCCAAAATCGCCTTAGCAATATTTTTGGAAATTTCGGACTGCCCCTTTTTAGAATTTAAATAATCACCTTCATTTTTATTAGTTACAAACCCAGTTTCTATTAAAACACTTGGCATTATTGTTTGATGTAATACTATCAGTCCAGCCTGCTTAACACCTCTACTTTTGCGTTTTAGAACTTTTGAAAAATTATCTTCAATGTAACGTGCCAACAATATACTTTGATCCAAATACTCTTCCTGCATAAGGGTTAAGCCTATATAAGATTCGGGTGCATTTGGGTCAAATCCGGCATAATTCTCTTCATAATTATCCTCCAAATAAATTACCTCATTTTCCGCTTTGGCTACATTAAAATTGGTTTGGTTTCTATGAATTCCCAACACATAAGTTTCAGTACCGTAGGCCTGAGAATTGTGGGCATTACAGTGAACAGAGACAAAGAGATCTGCCTTGGCTTCATTTGCTATTTTACCTCGAACAAACAAATCAACAAAAACGTCTTTATCTCTAGTGTAGACCACTTTTACATTTGGAGTTTTCT
Source organism: Mangrovimonas sp. CR14 (assembly GCF_011764015.1). NCBI lineage: Bacteria > Pseudomonadati > Bacteroidota > Flavobacteriia > Flavobacteriales > Flavobacteriaceae > Mangrovimonas > Mangrovimonas sp. CR14. Next base: position 245,166 of record NZ_JAAFZY010000003.1, read on the forward strand.
CCAGAATTTTACCCACGGTCAAAACCACATTAAGAGCGATATCTTTCTCCTTATAACCATATTGAGAGGGTTTACCAGGGTCCTTTCCGCCATGTCCAGCATCCAAAACCACCACAAATTGGCCACTTGATGATTGGGAATAAAGCGATTGGAGTGAAATATTTGTTAAACCTAAAAATATTAATAAGAAAAGGGTAATAGGGCGCGTTTTCATACAGATATAACAGCTTTTTTGCCGGTTTATTTTATTGCTCAAAATTTGGGGATTATTAATTTAATCACAAAAAATATATGTACTTTTGGCAATTCAAAAACCGAGCCATACTTTTACAAAAATACACTTAAAAGCATTGCGTACAAACATCTTCCACATACTTTTTACCCTAAGTTTTACAGTGCTTATCAACACTTTTTCCATGGCTCAAGACCTGCCAGGTAAAAGCACTGAGATAAAACCAAAGTTAGAAGATGACACCATTCAAAATGACAGCCTAAATTTGAATGCTGCCGATTTTGAAAAAATGGAACTTTCTGAGAGAAATCAAGACAGCACTCTTCAAGACTCGGTAAAACCAAAAAGAGAGACGCTCACAGGCCCCATAAAATATAAAGCCACAGATTACACTAGGTTCAACATGAAAGAACAGAAGCTTTATTTATACAATGAAGCAGAAGTTCTTTATGAGGACATGCAAATTACGGCCGGTATAATCGTTATTGATTATAATAAAAAGGAAGTTTACGCCGGAAGAATCAAAGACTCTCTAGGAAACTACACTCAAAAACCAGTCTTTAAACAAGGGGATAACGTTGCGGAACCGGATTCCATTCGATTCAATTACGAAACCGAAAAAGCTCTGGTATTCAATACAAACACAGAACAAGGAGGCATGAAAATTTATGCTCCGATAACAAAAAAGGAAAACGACTCTACCATCTTTTTATATAAAGGACGTTTTACCACTTCAGAAAACATTGAAGATCCAGAATATTATTTTCAATCGAACCGAATTAAAATGGTTCCAAAAAAGAAAATTGTAGTAGGATTCACTGATATGTATATCTATGACGTGCCAACTCCCATCCTACTACCCTTTGGATTTTTCCCTTTGACCGAAAAACACACCTCTGGGGTAATCATTCCAACTCCTGGGGAAGATAGCAATAGAGGATATTTTCTTCAAAATGGAGGATATTATTTTGCCATCAGTGATTACGTCGATTTGGCTGTTCTTGGTGATTATTATACAAATGGAAGTTATGGACTAAGAATGGAAAGTAATTATTCCAAAAGATATCGATACAGCGGAAATGCTGGTTTTAGATATGAAAGTCTTATACAAGAAGAACGAGGGTTTCCAAATTACGCCAAGACTTCTATATACAACCTAAGGTGGACTCACAGTCAAGATGCCAAGGCCAGTCCTAATTCCAGGTTTACAGCATCGGTCAACATGGGGTCTAGCCGTTATTATCAACAATCTATCAATCAGGTTAATTCACCCTCTTTTTTAAATAACACACTGGCATCCTCAGTTTCCTATTCAAAAACCTTTGTTGGAGAACCTCAAGTAAATTTAAGTTTAACAGCTACGCATTCGCAAAACACGCAAACCGAGTCCATCAATATGACGTTGCCTACCTTGCAAGCCAGTGTAAGCAGGATTTTTCCATTTGAACCAAAAACGGGCACTAAGAAAGGAATCATTCAAAACATCAACTTCCAATATAACGTCAGAGGAGAAAATAGAATTCAAACGACTGATTCGCTTTTCTTCCAGAAGGAAATGTGGGATGATGCTAGAATGGGTTTAAGACATTCCATTCCATTGACAACGAACTTTAAAGTACTAAAGTATTTAAGTCTAAGTGCCGGAACTAATTATGATGAAACTTGGGTCTTTGAAACTTACAGAAGATCTTATGATAACGAGGAACAAGAAGTTATTACTACAAAGGAAAATGGTTTTGCATCTTACAGAACTTATAATTTCAATTCTAGTTTAGGTACCACTATTTATGGAATGTTTCCTTTTGAAAAGCAAGGAGAAGACAGGAAAATAAAAGCTATCAGACACGTCATGAGACCGTCTGTAAGCTACAATATCAATCCTGGGTTTGAACAGTATTATGACACCTATACCGTAATTAGTGCTGATGGTTTGACATCTGAAGAGGTAGAATACTCAAGATTTCAAGGAACTTTATATGGCGCTCCTAACCAAAATTATTCAAGTTCCATGGGATTTAGCCTTTCCAATAACATTGAAATGAAAGTAAGGGACAAGGACTCCACTGCCACCGAAGCCAAAAAAATCAAGTTATTGGATAACCTTAATTTTTCTACGGGTTATAATTTTTCTGCGGATTCTCTGAATTGGAGTGCTGTAAGAATGACAGGTAGCACCAAAATTTTTGACCAAAAAATGGCCATCAACTTCGGAGCAACCTTAGATCCCTACGCACTAGATAACAACAATAGAAAAATTAACACCTTTAATATCGATAATGGAGGTAGTCTATTTAGATTAACAAGTGCCAATTTAACCACTAGTTACACCCTTTCTAATAGTACCTTTAACGGTGGGCAAAGTGATGAAAGTAAAGAAGAAACGCTACGAAGTGGTGGTAGAAATGATGACATGTTTGGTAGATCTCAAACTTATTATGATGAAGGTTTTTATGATGAAGAAGAAGACGGTACAGATGAAGAAGAGGAAACACCCAACGACCTTTACACCCATAAAATTCCTTGGAATTTAAGGCTAGCTTATGCTGTCAATTATTCCAATTCAAGAAGGGAAAATGAAATTTCGTCACATTCCTTAATGTTTTCTGGAGATATCGAATTAACCAAACGTTGGACCGTAGGAGCCTCTTCGGGATATGACTTTAAAAATCAAGGATTTACATATACGCAGTTACGTTTTGAAAGGGATTTATTAAGTTGGAGAATGAGTTTTAACTGGATTCCTTTCAGCACTAGAAGTTCTTGGAACTTCTTTATTGGTATCAAATCCAACATGTTAAAAGACATTAAATACGATAAACGTAAGCAACCAGACCAACGATTATAAATCAATGACCATGAAAAAAATTATTCAAACTCCGCATGCCCCTGCCCCTATTGGACCTTACAACCAAGCAGTTTTAACTAATGGGATGCTGTTTACCTCAGGACAAATCGCCCTTCATCCTGAAACTGGTGATTTAATCATGGGATCCATTGAAGAGGAAACCAAACAGGTCATGGAAAATTTGAAGGCCGTCTTGGAAGCAGCAGAAATGTCCTTTGAAAATGTGATTAAATCGTCTATTTTCATTAGTGACATGAACAATTTTGGTAAAATCAACGAGGTTTATGGTTCTTACTTTGATGAAGCTACTGCTCCAGCAAGAGAAACAGTTGAAGTAGCTAATCTACCAAAATACGTGAATGTTGAAATCAGTATGATTGCTGTTAAATAATTTGGTTTGACCAAAAAGGAACTTAAGGAATTTCTTGATCAAAAAGCGGCGCTTTATAATAACACGGATTTTATTTCTACAGATCCCATTCAAATTCCACATCAATTTTCTTTAAAGGAAGACATAGAAATTGCAAGCTTTCTCACAGCCTCTATTGCTTGGGGCAATAGAAAAAGCATTATCACCAATGCTAAAAAATTGATGTTACTGTTGGACGAAAGTCCACATGATTTCATCATGAATCATGAGGATTCTGATTTAGACAAAATGCAATCCTTTGTGCATCGTACGTTCAACGGCTTAGATTTAATCACTTTTATAAAGGGGCTTAAGCACATTTATTCTAATCACGCAGGTTTAGAAGGTATTTTCAACAAATATCAGGAAAAGGATTCCTTGCAATTTGCTATCCATAAATTAAAGGAACATATTTTTGAGATTGAGCATTTACCACGAACCCAAAAACACGTAAGTGATCCTTTAAAAAACTCAGCAGCGAAACGAATAAACATGTTTTTAAGATGGATGGTAAGACCCAATAATACCGGTGTTGATTTTGGATTATGGCAGCATATTTCTACTTCCAAACTGTCCATGCCTTTAGATGTTCATACAGGAAATATTGGAAGAAAACTAGGTCTTTTAACAAGAAAACAAAATGATGCCAAGGCATTGAAGGAGTTGGATCAGGCGCTCAGAAAATTCGATCCACAGGATCCAGTTAAATATGATTTTGCACTTTTTGGCCTTGGTGCATTTGAAAAATTTTAACTTTAAGGCTCTAATTCTTTGAGTCTTATGAAAAAATTATTCTTTTCCCTTCTTCTTTTGGTTTTTATTATTCCAAATGCGTTTTCTCAAAAACGTGAGATTCCTACCGATACAGTAATTACCACAAGCCATCAAGCAACCATCAATGGTCAAAATTTCAACTATGAAGCCAAAGTGGGAACACTTCCGGTTTGGAACAAAGACAATGAACCAATTGCCACCTTATTCTATACCTATTATAAGCGTTCCTTAAGTAAACCAGATGACAGCAGGCCCCTAGTCTTTTCTTTTAATGGCGGCCCCGGCTCTGCTTCTGTTTGGATGCACATTGGCTACACGGGTCCGAAAATCTTGAACTTAGATAAAGAAGGCATGCCCGTGCAACCCTATGGCGTTAAGGATAATCCTTATTCCATTTTGGACGTGGCAGATATTGTATATGTGGATCCTGTGAATACTGGATATTCCAGAATGGTGAAAAATAAAGAGGGAAAAGATCCAGACAGAAGTCAATTTTTTGGAATCAATGCCGACATAAAATATCTGGCAGAATGGATGAATACCTTTGTTTCCCGATACAATCGCTGGAACTCCCCAAAGTTTATCATTGGTGAAAGCTATGGCGGAACGCGGGTTATGGGATTAGCCGAAGAACTACAAAACAAACAATGGATGTATCTGAATGGTGTAATCATGGTTTCCCCAGCAGATTACAAGCTTTATAATAACGGTTTAATTTCTTCTGCTATAAATATCCCCTATTTCACAGCCGCTTCCTGGTATCATAACAAACTTCCTTCTGATCTGCAAAACCGAGAATTAGAATCCATCTTACCAGAATCAGAGCAATTTGCTATCAACGAAGTTCTTCCGGCCTTGGTCAATGGAGCTTTTTTAAATGAATCAAGAAAACAGCAACTAGCTGAAAAAATGGCAAAATATACTGGTTTGGATAAAGAACGTATTCTAGATCAAAACTTAGACCTATCAACCTTCTATTTCTGGAAAGAATTGCTCAGAGATGATAAGTTGATCATAGGTAGATTGGATTCGAGGTATTTGGGAATCGACAAAAAGGATACCGGAGACAGACCTGAGTATTTTCCTGAATTAACCTCATGGAATCATTCTTTTACACCTCCTATAAATCATTATTTAAAAAATGATTTAGAATTCGTCACAGATACAAAATACAATATGTTTGGAGATGTACATCCATGGGATTTAACCGAAAACAACACAAGGGACAGGCTAAGACAGGCTATGGCTCAAAACCCATATCTCAATGTTTTGGTGCAATCTGGATACTATGACGGAGCTACCACTTATTTCCAGGCGAAATTAACGATGGGACTTGTTGACCCTAGTGGAAAAATGAAAGACAGGCTCAACTTTAAGGCTTATAAAAGCGGACACATGATGTATGTAAGAGATGAAGATTTAAAACAGTCTACGGCCGATTTAAGAAATTTCATTCTTAAATCTACAGGTCACAAAACGTCAGCAAAATATGATAATCCAAAAAACTAAATTAGATTCATTTTAAACAGTAAGGGTAAATTAACAAAGCTAACATTGACATAACTATTTCTTCATTTAATACCAATTTTTAGTTAACAGACTGGATAAGTATTACTTATAATTTTAGAAAAACATTAATCCATCTAAAAAACTAAAAAATGAAGAAAGTTTTTCTATTGTCTTCTTTAGCAGTTTGCTCCTTTTTCTCATGTGAAAAAGAACTAACTACAGAAGAGTTAAACCAAACAACTACAAACGCTAGCCTTGAAAAAAAGGCTGGAATGAATTTGGAAAATCACTCCATCACTCCCTCTTTTCTTGATTTGAAGCAAGAATTCAAAAACCTAAAAGTGTATCCTATTTTATCCTCTGAGGATGTTCTTGAAGATTCCCCAGAATTCGTTTACGGATCTATGGCCGATGGTGCCGGTTTGTTAAAAAACGAGGATGGAACCTACACTCTTATCAATAACATCGAAGCCGACTATTCCATTGCCAGAATTACATTAGACCAAAACTTAAAACCCGTTCATGGTGAATACATTCTCAATGCAGCTGCAACTGCAGCTACAGCTCAATGTTCAGGTTCGTTAATTACTCCAGAAGAACATGGCTTTGGACCTCTTTATCTTTCAGGAGGGGAATGGGGAGGAGCTTCAAAAGGTGTTTTTGCAACAAACCCTTTTAAAGATACCAATGACGCATCGGTAGCTACGCTTTTGCCCGCCATGGGACAATGGTCTACTGAAAATGCAGTTGCTATAGGAAAAGATGCTTACCCAGGAAAGACCGTTGTATTCATTGGAGATGACCACTCAGATAACACGGTTCCTTCAGGGCAACTTGGTATGTATGTTGGAAACCAAGGAGATTTAGACGGTGGTAATCTTTATGGCTTAAAGGTGACTGATCCTAGCGTCTTATTTGAAATGGACATGGAAGAAGGGCAGTCCTATCCTATGGAGTTTGTACAACTGGAAGAAACCCAAATTGATCTTTTAGATGCCGAATGCAAGCAAAAAGGCGTTATGGGATTCTCTAGATTAGAAGATATTGACTGGAGAAAAGGGTCGCCAGAGAACAACAGAGAGATTTATTTCTGTGTAACAGGTCGTGATAAGCCAGATTTAATTGGAAAAGGAACTAAATATGGTCGTGTTTATAAAGTGACTTTAAATCCAGAAGACCCTACAGCTGCAGGAACCATTACCTGTATTTTGGATGGGGATAATTTAACCGGAAAAGCTAAAGCATTCCATAGTCCAGATAACATAGTCGTTACCAATAATTATGTTTACATTCAGGAAGATCCAAATGGATATTATGACAACCCAAACAAAGATCACTTTGCATCCCTTTATGAATACAATATAAATTCTGAAAAGTTAAAAACCGTATTAGAATGTGATCAAACGGCTGCTCAGGCTTTAGGGTATGGAACTACTGGTAGCAAATGGGAAATTACAGGAATGATTGATATATCTGATGTCGTGGACGTAAACAAAACTTTTATTTTGATCACCCAAAATCATGGTTGGGAAGATCCTGGATTTACAGATCCGAATGCCAACCCAACAACAGCCTCAAATGAAGGAAGTATGTTGTATGTTATTCAAGGATTAAAAAGATAAGTGTCTGCTACTATCTAAAAATAAAGCCTGACCGTTTTGGTCAGGCTTTTCTTTTATAATTAGTGAATACCGATTATCCTCTTAACCAAGCTTCACGTAATTTCTTTTGAGATTCGGTAGCGTCTTCAACAGGTCTTAAAGATTCGCCTTCTGTGAATGATTGCTCTAAAGTTCCTTTTAGTTCAATATCCTGACCTTCTCTTGAAATAACCATTTCAAATTCCATTCCAGGTTGCCACATAAATACTTCTTGGAAAATGTTGTTAGCATTTTGCAACGTCACCTGCTCTCCTCCTACTGATTTAATCACATCATTTGGTTGTACCCCTTGTTCTTTCCAGAAACTGTTGTTTTGAACTGCATCAGAGAAAAAGATAGTTCCATCTTGCGGATTGGCACCAACAATCAACACGCCATCATTTTGGATATAATTTGTCTTTACTTTAGCCTTAGACTTTGCTAATCCTACCTTCTTAAAGAAATCATTATAATTGATTGGAATATCACCTACCACATGATCTTTTAAAAATTCTCCAATTGATGGATAAGTCATAGCTGTGATTTCCTCAATGATTTTATCATCCTCAAACGGTTTGTTCTTTCCATATTTCATTGAAAGCTCTTTCATTAATGATAAAATACCTCTTTGTCCATTGCTTTCTTCTCTCAATAAAATATCAATACACATACCTATTAAAGCTCCTTTTTGATAGACATTGTAATATTGACTAGCATAAGGTTCGTCCAAAACATTTTCACTCATAATGGTAAAACTCATGGAGTCATTCATCATGGCTGCTGTTTTGATTTTTTCTTCAATTTTATCATAAAAATCGTCATCAGAAACCAAACCTTGATCTACTTGGAATAAAGTAGCAAAATACTCAGTTACCCCTTCATACATCCACAAATGCTTAGAAAAAGTAGGCTTGTCATAGTCGAAATAATGAACATCTTCTGAATGTACACTCAAAGGCGTAACAATATGGAAAAATTCGTGAGATACCACATCTATCATGCTTTCATCCAAGGCGGCTTCAGGCATAGATTCTGGCATAACAACCACAGTAGACGTATGGTGCTCTAAAGCTCCAAAACCTTTAGGAGATTGTTCATCACCTCTTGACAAGTACAAGTAAATATCATATCTAGGTGTGCTATTGATGTCTCCTAAATAGGTTTTTTGTCCTTTCATCATTTTAAACATAGTTTCCTTCAACTTCTTGGCTGTATGTGCCTTGGTTGGAGAATAAACACTTAAAACAATTTTGATATCGCCCACTTGAAACTCTTCTACATCTAGATTTCCATACATCATTGGGTTATCAGTAATATCAAAATATCTAGGCGCATAATAACTGGAAGTCATGGTTTGCCCATCATCACTTTTGGAAGTTCCTACTACTTGTAAAGCAGACGTTCTAACAAAATCTGAAGGAGCTGTAACATCCAATTTGTATTGGGCATTTTTTAAAGAATCGAAATAACCAACAAATCCATGAAGGTTTAACACATAATTATCAGGCTCGATATTAGTTCCTGCAGGAGAAAACGGCGTATCGCCTCCAATGCCTCCAGTAACTTCAACATCAAAGGTATCATTGACGTAATAAGTCACATAATCAAGATTTGATGCTTGATTGATTTGCCAGGAATTGGTGTCAATTTTTTCAGTTGGAATTTCTTTACCTTCATAATCAAAGGCTTTGAAATCCTCAATATATTTTCCAAAATCACTAACCGAATAGGTTCCTTGTACCACTCTTGGAAGACGGTAAATTTCAGTTTCACTTGTAAATCGTCCAGGGTTGATGATCACTGGAACTTTATCATCTTTTACTTTGGTCAAGTCTATAGAAGACTCAATCGGATTGCTAATAGCAAGATCTTTAGTAGTTTGGTTAGTTGTTCCGCATGCCATCATAAGCACACCAACTCCTACCGCGGTTAGGATTCTGTTCATTATAAGTTAATTTTCGTTTAAGTTTATGACGCCCAAATTTACAATGTGTTACAGATATAAAACCTAACTTTATGTTAAAAAGTTACTGTTTCAAAGGCTTGCTCACCTATTTATGATTAATTTGATCAAATTGAATTTATTTTCAATACAAACACTATTTTTGTAAATAAATCCTCGGAATGCAGTTTAAACACCCAGAACTTCTTTATGCTCTTTTTGCACTGCTCATCCCCATTATAGTTCATTTATTCCAGTTAAGAAAATTCAAGAAACAGCCATTTACCAATGTGGCTTTTCTCAAAAAAATAAAATTTGAAACTAGAAAAAGTTCGCAACTTAAGAAATGGTTAACCTTATTGACCAGAATGCTGCTTTTAGCTTGTATCATTTTTGCTTTTGCCCAACCCTATTATGCAAAAAAAGGAACTTTTCAAACTAAGAAGGAAACGGTTATTTATTTAGACAACTCCTACAGTATGCAAGCCAAGGGTGATAAAGGAGAATTATTAAAGCGGGCTGTACAGGATTTATTGGAACAAGGTGATGCCTCAGAAAAACTTTCCTTGCTCACAAATGACCAAACCTTTAAAGACATAACCATAAAAGGCGTTCAAAAGGAACTATTGGATTTAGGATACACTTCAAATCAATTAGAAAAAGACGCGGTGCTTTTAAAATTAAAAAAGTTATTGTCACAAGAAAACACGATTAAAGATGTGATTTGGATCTCCGATTTCCAACAAAAGGAAGAACCATTTTCCCTTGAAAGTGATTCAACACTCAACGTTCATTTGGTACAACTAAAACCAGAGAAAACAAATAATCTATCTATCGACAGTTTATATATTGAAGATAAAACGGCGTCAGAAATGGAGTTGGTCGTTATTGTTAATGGTGAAATGGAATCTGCCATTCCTGTTTCGTTATTCAATGGAGATACACTTATAGGAAAGACAACTATTGCCAAAGAACAAAACCCAGCTACGGCTCGATTTACCCTTCCAACCAATAATGGTCTGAATGGTGTTGTCACTTTGGATGATAATCACTTGGAATTTGATAATACCTTCTACTTCTCCATTAACAAAAACAAAAAAATCAATGTTTTAAGTATCAATGCCATTTCAGATGATTTTTTAAAGAAAATTTATACTGAGGAAGAATTCAACTTTACGGGATCAACTTTGGAACAATTGAACTACAGTTCCCTTGAAAACCAAAATTTAATTATTCTGAATGAGCTGCAACAGCTGCCCATATCCTTAACAAATGCCCTAAGGGTGTTTACAGAAAATGGTGGTAATTTGATCATTATTCCTGGAAATGATATAGACATGGAATCATATAATGCCTTGACCTCCATGTTTCAAATAAACTATTCAAGCAAAAGTAGAAACGAGCGCAAAATTACTACGATAAATTTTTCACACCCCATATACTCCAATGTATTTAATAAACAGGTAACCAACTTCCAGTACCCCAATGTAAGAGAGTTCTATGCTTTAACCTCTCCACATTCCAATCCTTTACAATTTGAGGATGGAAGGCCTTTTTTAACTTCTGGTGAAAACATTTTTGTCTTTAGTGCTGCGATAGATAGTGAAAATTCTAATTTCAAGTTGTCTCCCTTAATTGTCCCAACACTGTATAACATTGGAAAGCAAAGTTTAAAAATACCAAACCTTTATTATACTATTGGACAACCGAACGAATTTGATGTCACAGTAGAATTAAAACAAGATAATATTTTAACACTTTCAAAAGACGGGAAAGATATCATTCCGCAACAGCAGTATTTCAATAATAAAGTAAAAGTCAAAACCAACGAATCCCCAACTGAATCAGGAATTTATGCAGTCAAAGACAAAGAAAAGGTTTTGGAATACGTGAGTTTTAATGATAATCGGTCTGAAAGTCAATTAATCTATAATGATTTAAGCCAAATAAAATCCGCTACCGTTTCCAATTCCTTAAATCAAACCTTAGAGGATATAAAAAGTAACTCTAAAGTTAACGAGCTATGGAAATGGTTTGTTATTTTTGCATTGATTTTTCTGGTTCTTGAAATTCTCATATTAAAATTCTTCAAATGAACGCACTTATAAAATCAGCCAAAATTATTGACCCAAAAAGTGATTTTCATAATCAAACGGTTGATATTCTTATTGAAGAAGGCTTGATTACCCAAATTTCCAACGACATTAAAAACAATAAAAACTTCAAAGAAATTAACTTTGAAAACCTTCATGTGTCCCAAGGATGGTTTGATAGTAGCGTTTCCTTTGGTGAACCAGGATTTGAAGAGCGCGAAACTATTGATAATGGTTTAAAAACCGCTGGTAAATCAGGATTTACGGCTGTGGCATTAAATCCCAGTACCAATCCAATTATTGATACGAATTCCAGTATTTCTTTTGTAAAGTCTAAGGCTTCAAATCATGCAACAGGCCTGTACCCAATAGGTGCATTAACAGCAGGCTCTAAAGGTGACGATTTAGCAGAATTATTTGACATGAAAAATGCTGGTGCAGTTGCATTTGGCGATTATAAAAGTCCTATTACCAATCCAAACCTTGTGAAAATTGCATTGCAATATGTTGAAGGATTTGACGGGTTGGTATGCTCCTTCCCTTTTGAGCCTAAGATAGCAGGTAAAGGGGTTATGAATGAAAACATCACTAGTACTAGATTGGGCCTAAAAGGTATTCCTAGCCTGTCTGAGGAACTACATATTACCCGAGACCTGTTTATTTTGGAATACACCCAAGGAAAACTTCACATCCCAACGATTTCTACAGCAAAATCAGTTGAATTGATTAGAGATGCCAAAAGTAAAGGACTTAATGTAAGCTGCAGTGTTGCCATTCACAACTTAGTTTTGAATGATGATGCATTAACTACGTTTGACACCAATTTTAAGGTGCTTCCACCATTAAGAACTGAAGAAGACAGACAAGCCCTTATTGAGGGACTTAAAGATGGAACCATCGATATGATTACCAGTGATCACAATCCTTTGGATGTGGAACATAAAAAAGTGGAATTTGATAATGCTGCTTATGGAACCATAGGATTGGAATCTGCATTTGGAGCCTTGAATAAGTTATTTACCACCAAACAAACGATTGAATTCTTAACAAAAGGAAAAAATCGTTTTGGAATTGAATCACATTCGGTTCAAGTGGGGAGTAAAGCAGAATTGACGCTCTTCAATCCTGATGGCAAACAAACATTTGAAAAATCAGATATTTTATCCACTTCCAAAAATGCCATTTTCCTAAACCAGGAACTTAAAGGAACTGTATATGGTATCTTTGCTAACAATAAAATGGAATTGAAATCATGATGTCACAACAAACCATACAAGAGGGTAAAACATGGGCTATTGTTAGTTATTTTACCTTCATAGGTCTCATAATAGCCATTGTTATGAACATTGAAAAGAAAAACCCTTTCACATCTTTCCATATTAGACAAATGTTAGGGCTCATCCTTATGCTGATTGTTTCTAATGTTACAGAAGCCTATGTCAATTCATGGTTAGGGACCGTTTTATGGATTATTACTTTTGTTTGCTGGATTTTTGGTCTTTATCATGCCATCAAGGAAGAAGCCAAACCCATTCCCGTAATTGGAGAGAAATTTCAGGATTGGTTTAGAAACCTTTAATAAATTATTACACTTTGAGTTTAGAATATATCACCAGACCATCATCTCTTCAAGAAAACGCACCTTTACTTATCATGTGTCATGGCTACGGCAGTGATGAAAACGACCTGTTTTCTTTTGCTTCGGAATTACCTGAAGAGTTATTTATCATCTCTTTAAAGGCACCATTTAAACTGGAACCTTATGGAAATGCTTGGTACGCCATTAATTTTGATGCCGAAAAAGGAAAATGGAGTGATGATGAACAAGCAAAGCAGTCTCGTGATTTGATCTCTAATTTTATAGACGAAGCTTGTGAAAAATATCCGGTAAACCCATCAAATGTGACCTTATTAGGTTTTAGCCAAGGCTCTATTTTAAGCTATGCTGTAGCATTAACTTACCCCAAAAAGGTTAAAAATGTGGTGGCCTTAAGTGGTTATATTAATCCCAACATTTTACCGTCAGAATTTACCAATAAAGATTATTCCAATCTTAGTATCTATGCTTCCCATGGAAGTGTAGATCAAGTAATTCCAGTGCAATGGGCTCAGCAAACCCCTAAATTTTTGAGTCAACTAGGCATTGAGCATGCCTATTCTGAGTTTCCTGTAGGCCACGGCGTTGCTCCCCAAAACTTTTATGAATTTAGAGAGTGGTTAAAAAAACACTTGTAATCTAGTATTCTTTGGTATAAAGTAGATGATCAATCAGTTTGAAATTTAATTGCTTGTCGTCTGTAAATTCATAACGCAATAAAATTTCTCCCCAATATTTACCGTCTGAGAAATTGGCAATAATCCATCTATGGTTTAAAATTCTGATATCATCTATAGCCATTTTGGAATTGGTCATAGAAACATATGGAATCAAAGGATGCTCCTCTCCTTTTTGCAAATTCAATTCATACAATTGATCCTTGATGTAGGGAATAACTTTGGAAATACTGTACCCTTGCTCTTCTAAATAGGTCATGGCCGATTCATTTTCATCCAATTTAAACTGTGATAAATCCAAAATTCGATCTTGCAATTGATTTATAGTATCCTCACAATGCAAATCCTGCCCTTCCACTTTAGATAATTTAGATTCATAATCTTCCAATATCTTTTTTGAGTTGACATATTGAAAAATCACCAACAATAAGGTGAAAATAAAGAGGTACATGAATATTCTACTTTTCATTCTATGGTTATGGTTAAGTTATCGTATGCTAAAAAAACGCCATCTGGCAAGGATTGTTGTACGTTGTCATGAAATCCTAATAAATGGCTAATATGCGTTAAAAAGGCTCGCTTTGGTTTTAATTTTTTAATAAGATCCAAGGCTTCTTCTAAATTGTAGTGGGAAGGATGTGGGTCTATCCTTAAAGCATTAACTACCAAAACTTCCAATCCTTTTAATTTTTCCAATTCCTCGTCTGCGATCGTTTTCATATCGGTCAAGTAAGCAAAATTATCAAATCGAAAACCAAAAACCTGCAAATTATAATGCATGCCGTCAATAGGAATTACTTCTAAATTTCCCAGTTTGAAAGGCTCATTTTTAATTTCATTGCAAACTACACTTGGGGCTCCTGGATATTTATTTTCAGTTTCAAAAATATACCCAAATCGATGCTCCAACTCTCCTAAGACCCTTTTATGGGCATAAATGGGAATATCTCCTTGTCTAAAGAAAAAGGGTCTAATATCATCCAATCCCGCTGTGTGGTCGGCGTGTTCATGAGTAAAAACAATGCCATCAATACGTTCACGATTAACCCGAATCATTTGTTGTCTAAAATCTGGCCCACAATCCACAACATAAGTATATTCATCCCATTCGATTAATATTGATACCCTTAGACGTTTATCTTTAGGGTTCTCACTTAAACATACGGGGTGTTTGCTCCCTATGATTGGGATTCCTTGAGATGTTCCTGTACCTAGAAATGTAACTTTCAACAGCGCTAGCGTTTGGAACAAAAATAAACTTATTTTTTTGTAAAACATGGCTTTTTAATACCTTTGTCTTAATGATAACCTCTGAATTCAAACATGGAAATAACCCTTAAAGGAGATAAGGAATTTGATGATATTCCATCAATAAAAACCAAGGCGCTCCGGATTAATTTAAACGAAAATATTTACGGAACTTTTGCCGAAATTGGTGCCGGCCAAGAAACTGTAAGAAACTTTTTTAGGGCTGGTGGTGCTTCAGGCACGATCGCTAAGGCCATGTCAGCTTATGATAAAGATTTTAGCGATTCTATCTACGGGACTGAAGATGATGGAAGGTATGTGACAGAGGCACGTCTCAGGAAAATGCTTTATCATGAAATAGGGTTGATTGAAAAACGATTAATTCGGGAAAAACACCCTAATAAATTGTTCTTTTCATATGCCAATACGGTTACTACTATTGATTTTGCCAAACAATTTAAGGGGCATGGTTGGGTAGGAATTAAATACCAATTAGATCCCAACCAAAAAGAATACAACGAGATTATCCTCCACATCCGTTTTAAGGAGAATGACGCCAGATTACAACAAGAAACTCTGGGAATTCTAGGAACTAATTTGATTTATGGTGCTTTCTATAAATATAACCAACCTAAAAAGTTGTTGAGATATTTATATGACCATTTAGATAAGGATCAAATTGAAATAGATACCATCAATTTTTCAGGTCCCATTTATAAAGATGTTGATAACCGATTGATGAGTTTGCAATTGGTCAAAAATGGTATGACTGATGCGGTAATGTTTTCGCCTGATGGAAACAATGTCCTTCCAGCAAGAATTCTTTATAAAAGAAATATTTTAGCATTTAGAGGTAGTTTTAGACCCGTTACTAAAGTAAACATGGATATGTATAAAAATGCATATGAAATGTTTATCAAGGAAAATAAAGTAGACGTTAATAAAACTCAGGTTATATTCGAGATCACCTTATCAAACCTACGGGCAGAAGGGGAAATTGATGAACAAGACTTTATGGATCGAGCTAAATTGCTTTGCTCATTAGGTCAAACCGTTCTAATTTCCAATTTCCAGGAATATTACAAATTAGTTGAGTATTTCTCTCAATATACCAAGAATAGAATGGGATTGGCCATGGGTGTCAACAATTTGGTTGATATTTTTGATGAAAAATACTATAGACATTTAAGCGGTGGTATCTTGGAAGCATTTGGTAAATTGTTCTTCAAAGACCTTCGGGTTTATCTCTATCCTATGGTTGGAGAAGATGGCCACGTTATAAATAGTGAGAACCTAAAAGTACACCCACGTATGAAAGAATTGTATAAATTCTTTAAATACAATGGCAAGGTAGTAGATATTACTGATTACGATCCAAAAATACTTACTGTTTTCTCAAGAAGAGTGCTTAAAATGATTACTGGAGGAGAAGATGGTTGGGAAGAAATGTTGCCAAAAGGTGTTTCCAAACTTATTAAAGAAAAACATCTATTTGGACACCGAAGCAAAGAAGAAGTATTAAAAGATAATTAACAAAAAAGCGACTGTAAAAGTCGCTTTTTTTTATTTCAGAATTTGATCGGAATGTTCCTTAGTTTTTACTTTGGAAATAACGTCTTTAATCATCCCATTTTCATCAATAATAAAAGTCGTTCTGTGAATCCCATCATATTCCTTTCCCATAAATTTTTTAGGTCCCCAAACACCATAGGCATTAATGACCTCTTTATCTTCATCTGCTAATAAAGGATAAGGGAAATTATATTTATTTCTAAAATTAGATTGTCTCTTTTCAGAATCAGCACTAACACCCAAAATATCATAACCCTTAGATTTAAAGGCTTCATAATTATCACTTAAGTTACAGGCCTCTGCAGTACATCCCGGTGTGCTTGCTTTAGGATAAAAAAACAAAACCAGTTTTTTACCTTTATAGTCACTTAAAGAAACATATTCACCATCTTGATTTTTCACTTTAAAATTTGGTGCTTGATCTCCTGATTTTAATTGTGTCATAATGTTTAAATTTGAATGTTCATTACAAAAATACAATCCATAAATGACTAAGCAAGAAAAGGTAGACTTTGTTATGAAAACTTTAGACAATATCTACCCTACCATTCCCATTCCATTAGACCACAAAGACCCTTATACTCTACTGATAGCCGTTTTGTTATCTGCTCAAAGTACCGATGTTAGAGTGAATCAAATCACTCCAAAACTGTTTACAAAAGCTGATAATCCTTATGATATGGTTAAACTAACGGTAGAAGAAATTAGGGATATCATTAAACCGGTTGGGCTCTCCCCTATGAAAAGCAAAGGTATTTATGGCTTATCTAAAATTCTAATAGAACAACATAACGGACAGGTTCCTCAAACTTATGAAGAACTAGAGGCGCTTCCGGCGGTAGGTCATAAAACCGCTGCTGTTGTATTATCTCAAGCTTTTGGCATACCAGCTTTTCCTGTAGACACTCACATTCATCGCTTAATGTACAGATGGAATCTTTCCAACGGAAAGAATGTTGTTCAAACTGAAAAAGATGCGAAACGATTATTTCCAGAGGAATCCTGGAACAAATTACACTTACAAATAATCTGGTACGGGAGAGAATATTGTCAAGCTCGTGGTTGGGATTTGGAAAATGATATCATTACCAAAACCATCGGAAGAAAATCAGTTCTTGACACCTACTATAAAACAAAAAAGTCCTGATTGCTCAGGACTTTTTTCAAAGTTTAGTTGAGAAGTGCTTCAAACTTCAAATTATTAATATTTATAACACTTAAAGCCTTAGAATAATTCAATAGAAACTCAATAGTTTCATCTTTTGGGTTAAGTTTACCAGTTTGATTCTTTAGGGATTTTTGAGAGTAAATTTTTGCCATTAATACTGTTTTTATCTGTTACACACATTATTAACGGACTATATAAACCTTTATTGTTTAGTTTGTTAAAATTATTTGGTGTTTATCAATAATCTTTCTCATATTGATTAAAGCATAACGCATCCTTCCCAAGGCTGTATTAATACTAACCCCCGTTATTTCTGATATTTCCTTAAAACTCATATCCTTATACATACGCATCATCAAAACTTCCTTTTGATCTTTTGGCAATTCTTCGATAACCATCTTTAGATGGCTTTCTACTTGATCCTTAATTAAAGCTTTTTCAGCATTTGGTGAATTATCACTTAATACAGAAAAAATATTAAAATCTTCCGTATTGCTAAATTTAGGCATACGGGTATTTTTTCTAAAATGATCAATAACTAAGTTATGAGCTATACGCATCACCCAAGGAAGAAATTTTCCTTCTTCATTATATTTCCCTCGTTTCAACGTTTTTATAACTTTAATAAAAGTGTCTTGAAAAATATCTTCAGCGATATCTCTATCTAAAACTTTGGAATAAATAAAGCTATAAATACGTTGTTTGTGTCTGTGTATTAAGATTTCAAGAGAAGATTCATCTCCTCGAATATAGCTCTTAACCAATTGGGCATCAGTGATAAGTTCATTTTGCATAATCATTACTTTTTAAGCATAGAAAGCTTCTATGTTGGGGTTAAATAGATTAAAAGAGTAATGTTATGCTATAGGCTATATTCGTGATTTTAAGATTAATAAAACCAAATATAACAACAATCATTCCTAAAAAACAAATTCACCAATTAATTTAACATTTAAACCTTTATTAATCTATTTTACATCCTAAGAAACAAATGATATCTTTGTGGGATTAGTCTTTTAGATTCCATGGCAACAGATATTTCACAAGTAAATCCTAAGCAAAACATAATTATAAAAGGAGCAAAACTGCACAATCTCAAGAATATTGATGTGGTTATTCCCAGAAACAAACTAGTTGTAATTACTGGTTTATCAGGTTCTGGAAAATCCAGTTTGGCCTTTGATACGCTTTATACCGAGGGTCAAAGAAGGTATGTTGAAAGTTTATCCTCTTACGCCAGACAATTCCTAGGTAGGCTTAATAAACCCAAAGTTGATTACATCAAGGGAATTGCTCCCGCCATTGCTATCGAGCAAAAAGTGAATTCAACCAACCCAAGGTCTACCGTAGGCACTACTACCGAAATTTATGACTATTTAAAACTTCTCTATGCTAGAATAGGAAGAACCTTCTCTCCTATTTCTGGTGAAGAAGTGAGGAAAGATACGGTCACCAATGTTTTAGATTATATTAAAACCTATGATGAAGGTGAAAAGTGTTTGCTTTTGGCACCAATCCATCTGGAGGAAGGTCGCAAAATGCCTGATAAAATTAAGGTACTTCAACAACAGGGTTATGCCCGAATTAAAATAAACGACCAAGTTTTAAGATTAGATCAAATTGATCCCAACGAGGTTCCAAACGATTGTTTTTTGGTGGTGGATAGAATCATTACTAAAAACGATGAAGATTTTTATAACCGATTGGCTGATGCCACTCAAACTGCCTTTTTTGAGGGCAAAGGAGAATGTATTGTTGAAAGTCTTAAAGACGGGAAACAAAAGCATTTCAGTAATAAGTTTGAACTGGATGGCATGAATTTTCTGGAACCTAATATCCATTTGTTCAGTTTCAATAACCCATACGGGGCCTGTCCCAAATGTGAAGGCTATGGTGATGTTATTGGTATTGATGAAGATTTGGTGATTCCTAATACTGCTTTATCTATCTATGAAAATGCCATTTTTCCTTGGCGTGGAGAAAGCATGAGTTGGTATCGGGACCAATTGGTTAACAATTCCCATAAATTTGATTTTCCGATTCATAAACCCTATTTCAAACTTTCGGAAGAACAAAAAAACTTAATCTGGGAAGGCAACTCCTTTTTCACGGGCTTGAATGAGTTTTTTGGCGAATTGGAAGCAAAGGCCTATAAAATTCAAAACCGAGTCATGTTATCAAGATATCGCGGAAAAACCAAATGTAAAACGTGTCATGGTAAACGCCTTCGGAAAGAAGCTGAGTACGTTAAGGTAGGAGGTAAATCTATTTCTGATTTGGTGGATATGCCTTTGGAAAAGCTAGCCATTTTCTTCCAGGATTTGGAATTGAGGGAATTTGAGCAAAAAGTAGCGGATAGACTTCTAAAAGAAATCAACAATCGTTTATCTTATTTATCTAACGTCGGATTAAGCTATTTAACCCTAAACAGAAAGTCTAATACCCTATCGGGTGGGGAGAGTCAAAGAATTAATCTAGCCACTTCCTTAGGAAGCAGTTTGGTAGGTTCTATGTATATTCTTGATGAGCCAAGTATTGGTCTGCATCCCAAAGACACCGAAAAATTAATTGAAGTTCTCAAATCGTTGCGTGATCTCGGAAATACGGTTATTGTTGTGGAACATGATGAGGATATCATGAAAGCTGCAGATGAAATTATTGATATCGGACCAGAAGCAGGCACATTGGGTGGTGAAGTAGTGGCATTTGGAACATATAAAGACATTCTCAATTCCAAGTCTTTAACAGCTGGTTACCTTAACGGAAATCTGGAGATTGAAATACCCAAAAAGCGTCGCGCTTCAAAATATCAGGTTGAAATTACTGGAGCGCGTGAAAACAACTTAAAGAACATCGATGTCACGCTACCTTTAGGAATGCTTACCGTGGTAACTGGCGTTTCGGGTAGTGGAAAAA
Source organism: Mangrovimonas sp. CR14 (assembly GCF_011764015.1). Classification (NCBI taxonomy): domain Bacteria; kingdom Pseudomonadati; phylum Bacteroidota; class Flavobacteriia; order Flavobacteriales; family Flavobacteriaceae; genus Mangrovimonas; species Mangrovimonas sp. CR14. Next base: position 265,788 of record NZ_JAAFZY010000003.1, read on the forward strand.
GTACCTTAATAAAAAAGATTGTCTATCCCGTACTTCAAAAAAAACTAACTGATTTTGGAGATAAACCTGGCCAATTTTCTGAGCTAAAAGGAAACTTTTCCAACATCAAGCAAATTGAATTTGTGGATCAGAACCCCATAGGACGTTCATCTAGGTCCAATCCAGTGACCTACATTAAAGCATATGATGATATCAGAAACCTCTTTGCCAAACAAAAACTTAGTAAAATAAGAAACTACCAACCCAAACACTTTTCTTTCAACGTAGATGGCGGAAGATGTGAAACCTGTAAAGGAGAGGGTGAAGTAACCATAGAAATGCAGTTTATGGCAGATGTTCACCTTACCTGTGAAACTTGTAATGGTAAACGATTCAAAAAAGATGTTTTGGAAGTGACATTTAATGATAAAAACATTGATGATGTTTTAAATATGACCATTGACGACGCCATTTCATTTTTCACTGAACAGAAACAAGAGAAAATCCAAAGTAAACTACAGCCCTTGCAAGATGTTGGTTTGGGCTATGTCACACTGGGGCAAAGTTCCTCAACACTATCTGGTGGAGAGGCCCAACGTATCAAATTGGCTACATTTTTAGGAAAGGGAAACCGCAGCGATAAAGCACTTTTCATTTTTGATGAGCCCACCACAGGACTCCATTTTCATGACATTAAAAAACTTTTGAAATCATTTAACGCCTTAATCGAGGTTGGTCATTCCATAATTGTAGTTGAACATAACTTGGATTTAATTAAATGTGCTGATTACATCCTAGATCTTGGCCCAGAAGGTGGTGAAAAGGGAGGCCAACTGGTTGCTTCGGGAACACCCGAGGAAATAGCCTTAAATGAGGAATCCTTCACAGGTAAATACCTTAAAGAAAAACTGCATTAATCTAATAAAACATAAAGGCAAACATCATAAGCAGAATGGACGCCGGTATCATCAAAATACCAAAAACGGTAGCAACGATACTAGTTTTAATATAAGTTAAAAACCAACCTTGACCATAAAACCTTTTTAAGGCAATCATTAAATAGAAAAAGGTAGATAAGATTATTAAAAAATTGGCCCAAGCAGGAAATTTTGCCCAGATTAATGAAACCAACACCAAGATGCTAAATACCACAAAAACAAAAGCAAAAAAGTAAAAACTGAACACCAGATGATGTGCATAACGGCCTTTGTTGTAATATAGGACCTTAAGAATAAGCGCAAATAGTGGTAGAAGGAAAAACATGGCTATAGGCAAGGAATCATAGAAAGCTTTCAATAAAGACCCTCCACTCCTATTCCTATAAAACTTTAAGCCTTGTTGATACATTCTTGTTTTAAAGTAACCTGACTCCTGCTCCAATCCCATTACCTTCAAAATTTCCTCATCTGAGGCCCCTGCTTGAATCAGAGAATCAACTTCTTTTTCCTTCTCACCAAAAACCCAACTGGTTTTGACATTATTTTTATTCTTTTTAATAGCAGTACTTCCAGCGTTTATAATAGAATCCAATTCCTTTTTATCTAAATCCTTTAATCCTAACTGATCCTTGTTTTCGTTATAAACTTGCAAAACTTCATTAACCTTTGCACTATCTACGGGCTGTTCAGAAATAGAGTCCATAGTATGCCTTACCTGGTCAAAATCTTTTTTCAAAGCTTGATCAAATTTTTCCTCTTGATTACGGGCGACAAATGAAAACAAAAAGAAAAATACAACAGATACGAATAAATACATTTGTGCGGGATGCAGATATAGAAGGCGTTTTCCTGCTAAAAATTTCCTGGCTAAATATCCTGGTTTGGCCATTAATGGCCAAAAGCTTTTAAAGAAACGGGCATCAACAGAAAAATAATTGGCAATCGTATTACTAAATAATACACCAATGGTTAATTCCTCTTTATCATTTTGTCCACAATAGGGACAATAATTAAAGGCATCATCAAAAATTTGTTCACAATTTTTACAGGTGGTTTCTTTAATAGCCATAAAGTTGGGATTAGCATTCATAAAAGTAAAAAAATAATGACTATAACAAATACCAACGATAAAGAATCTACCAAAAACGAAAGAAACCAAAGTTATCAAAGCTTTTAAAAATCAATCACTTAAACACTTCAAGAAAGTTTGGCACATATATTGGGTTCCAAATGATATAGCGTAAGCCGAAAAGCTAAAGAGTAGGCATCACTTAAATTTTAGAAATTATGAAAAAATTTTTACTATTTGGAATAAGCATGATGTTTGGAACCATGCTTACTATGGAAGCTGAGAATACCATGATCAAAAATGTTGAGCTTCAATCACGCTATCATTTTGCCCAACCCATTTCTTTTATAGAACGCGGTATTGAGTTTCTGATTTTTCCTGATGGCAGTTTTGATTTTAATACCCATTTTGAAGGCAATTTATATGGAGGTGATATGTATTACAGGAATAATACCAGAAGAGCGTCTATAAATGGAACCTTTGGGGCTCCAAGAACATCTTTAGGAAATCCCGTAAGATATTCTCAACCTAATGCAATGGGTGTATTGATAGAGCATGATAGAGATGGGAAGGTAAGACGTATTGGAAATGTTTTTATCAATTATGACAGATATGGTAAAATTAAAAGAGCTGGATCGGTTTATATGAGTTACAACCGAGGCAACAGTGGTCTATTAACTCAAGTGGGAGGTTTAAAGGTAACTTATAACCACTGGGGTGAATTAGTTCATAGTTACGGTTACGTGAACAGACTGAATACAGGCCTTACCTATGGTAATAGTACCTCAAGTAATGGTTCTGTAGTCTTTAACGATTCCTACACAAATACAAGTAATGAGGATTTCTATTATTACAAACAAAACGGAGAAGTTAGAAAGAAAGAAAAACTAAAAAAATAGGCTACTTGTAATAAATAAAACCCTTCAATAGCTTAAACATTGGAGGGTTTTTTATTCCATGGTAACTTTTTCAACGACATTTTCTCCCGTTGTATAGTCAGTACCTTCCAACAAAATATACTTGGCTTGTACACTAAGGCTCGTTAAGGAATCATCCAGCTCCAAAAACATACGATCTAAATAAATTTTACGTCCGTTAACGTTAACAAATACTCTAGGAATGCCTTTACTTGTCATAATTAAGAAAAAAACAAGTTCTTTGGAAGCTGCCAAAGTGAAACGATATAGATTGGTTTTTACAAACTGTACATGAGTACCGTATGCCATCTTTTTTTGAATTGGGCTTAAAGGTTTTTTTACACCACCTTCGGTGTAAACGATACGATATTCATTAACTGGATTATTCTTTTTAAAATAGCTGCCATCTAAATTGGCATCGTAAACATAGGTGTTATGATTGAAGCTATGTTGAATATAAAAAAGTCTATGAGGTGTCCTTTTTGGAATAGGATAATTCTCCTGACCAAAGGCTATGACATGGAAAACAAGAAAACATCCCATGACAATTACTTTTAAATATCTTACCATAAAGAAAACAAAAATTTGTCCTTGTGCTTTTGTTGATGGGTTTGGATTTTAAGGAAAGCACAGTCTTAAAGATATTAAAAAGAACCTATTTTCAAAATTTAGTTCGTTGAATGGAAACCTAGAATTCATTCCATTTTTACTTTAAAAAATCCATTTCTATTTCATAATAAGGATGCAACTATCTCAAAATAAGTGCTTAATGACATGTCCACATGGCTTAAATAAGTTCTTGATTTTGATATAAAAAGTTACAATTCTTTTATTACAAACTTAATCAGGGTATTTAATGATAATGGACTTTCTACCATATTGTAATTCGATCCTCTTCCTTCAGAAACATGGCTTCATCAGGTTGCACATCAAAAGCTTCATAAAATGGTGTCGTATTCATTAAAGGACCGTTAACCCTCCAAACAGGTGGTGAATGTGGATTATTATTAATCCATAACCGCAAATATTCATCCTTCATCTTAACACGCCATATTTTAGCTACCGAAAGAAAAAAGCGCTGATCTGGTGTAAATCCACCCAATTTAGTGGTATCCTGACCTTGAGGAGTCATTTTAAAAGCATCATAGGCAACGGCTATTCCCGCTATATCAGCAGTATTCTCTCCCACTGTCATGGCGCCGTTTATATGTAATGTGTCCAAAACAGTAAAGGTATCGTACAAATCAATGACTTGCTCTATTCTTCCCTTAAACTTCTTGTAATCTGAGTCCGTCCACCAATTATTGACATTACCTTCCTTATCAAATTGCGCTCCTTGATCATCAAAAGTATGCGTGAATTCATGTCCGATGACCATCCCAATTCCACCATAGTTTAGCGCGTCATCGGCATCATTATTAAAATAAGGGGGTTGCAAAATACCTGCGGGGAAAACAATCTCGTTGGCCGAAGGATTATTGTAGGCTGTGACAGTTGATGGTGTTGTAAACCATTCTTCTTTATCGACTGGCTTTCCAAGGTTATTCAAATTAGTTTGAAACAAATTTGCAGAAGCCGAAAGTACATTTTCAAAGTATTGATCCCGATCAATATGCACTTTACTATAATCTTTCCAAACATCAGGATAACCTATTTTTTTGCTGATGGCAAACAACTTTTCTTGAGCTTTTTGTTTGGTACTATCACTCATCCACTCTAACTTATCAATTCTTGCTGCATACGCCTTTTGCACATTGTTAACCAAATCCAACATTCGTGATTTGGCTGATTCAGGAAAATAGGCCTTAACATATAACTGCCCTAGAGCTTCTCCCAAATAGCCATCTACCGCACTTGCCATCTTTTCTCCTCGTGATTTTTGAATTGCTTGACCAGAAAGTACTTTTGTAAATTCAAAAGAAGCATCCACAAAAGGCGTGCTCAAGTAATCTGCATAGTTTGTTAAGGTTTTAGCTTTTAAATAGATTTTCCAGTCTTTAAGAGGAACACTATTTATTAATGTATTTAAGGTTTCATAATAAGCAGGTTGAGCAACGTTTATTGAGTCTGTTTGGGCATTCAAATAACCTAAAAATTGGCTCCATTCAATGAATGGTTGATCTGTATTAAGATTAGCTACTGCCATTTTGTTATAATTAGCTTTGATATCGCGTCGTTCTACCCTAGTCTTATGTGATTTGGCCATTTGCTTTTCTAAATCATAAACCAAGTTTGCTTGTTTGACTGCAACACCTTTATCAGTTCCAATAAGTTGAAGTAAGCTGGCAAGATATTCTTTGTAAGCATTTTGAATTTCGAAAGTAGCAGCATCTGTTTTAAAGTAATAATCTCTATCTGGTAACCCAATGCCCGTTTGATAAGCATGCGCCATATTCATGGCACTATTTTTATCATCAGGACCTACAGATAGTCCAATAAAGGAATTGTTGTTCATCTTCATAGCTTCCGCTACAAACTTCATAATTTCCGACTTATCTTTAATGTTTTCTACATTATTAAGAATTCCTTTAATTGGGTCGTAACCTCTTTTTTCTATGGTAATCGTATCCATTCCAGAAGCGTAAAAATCCCCTACTATTTGTTCGATACTTCCTTCCTGATATTCATGACTAGAAACACTATCCAATATACTTTTCAACTTAATGCGTTGAGGGTAATTCATAAACCGATAGGCACCCACCCCTGCTTGTGTAGATGGAATACTTACCGTATCATACCATTTTGCATTGACATACCTAAAAAAGTCATCTCCAGGCCGCAAGTTTTCATCAATTCCAGTAATTTCAATAACAGGTTTATTTTCAATTTTGGAAGTTTTATTACACGCGACTAAACTGAGAAGTGCAATAAAGATTACAAATATGTTTTTCATGATTTAGATGATTGGTTTTCAAAAATTATAGTAGGAAAGAAACTTTAAGATTGGAATCTAGCTAAAGATAATCATTTTTATTAGAGGGATTTAAGGATTTAAAAAAAGGATTTTCTAAGTAAGGTTGGACTTTTAGGTATTTAAAATGGATTGTGATCCTATTTGCCTAAATTCAAAAAATTGAGGAGCCACTAATATCTAAATAAAAGCTAGAAAATTTAACACCTAAACTTATTAACTTAAATAGCCTTTTTCATTTAGTCAAATTATTTATTTCCTCTACTGATTGATAGAATGGAAAAGGAATATCATTAGTAATGGTTCCATTTTTAGCAATAAAGGAATACGTTGCTCCTCCGTAACAGAAGGCAGAAATATTTTTATCACTAAAGCTCTTTAATGTAGATTCATTTCCCTCAATAGATAAAAAATAGTGTTTAGCTTTCCAATCATTATCAATTATCCTTGCCGCCCACAGGTTCTTATGAGCTAAGTTATCTATGCATATATAAAGGACGTTTACCCTATCTTTATTCGTTTCTTCAAACTCTTTTATTACAGGTAAATTATTTACCAAAGATGAGCCGGCAAATTGCGCAGACCAAAATACAATGAATAAAGGCTTGTTATTATAATTTTCTAGCAACCCATTAAATTGCTCATGATCTAACAAATTGTCAATTAGATCATAATCTGCATTGTACAGTCCATTTTTCAACAAAGAATTAAAGAATTTGAGTCTTGACACATATTTATTCCCTGAGTTCATTGTGTCTAGCTTTTCATAATACATATTATGGTCATACCCCAAAGTCATGCTATATCCAGATAATGTTGAAAAATATTTAGAATAAATATCGTTGTTGAAATTCTTTTTTATGAAGTTTGCCGCCCATTCCATATAGTTTTCATAACGAGGGCCACTAAAAAAAGACTGCCAATTTCCATAAGTGATTTTAACTCCTTCCCTTTGTTTTAAATTTCGTAAATACTCTACTTTCAAAATGCTTTCTAAGCTATTTCCAAAATTCCAATCATTTATGTTATCTAAACTTCTATAGGCATTGCTATTGAAGACATCAAAGGCTTTTGAATTTAAGTCAATTTCTAAGGTCTCAGACTTTTCTTGTGATGATATCATTGATAAAAAATGAGTCACTAAAGTATATTGCTGATAATTTATACGATTAACTAGGAAATTATATTCTTTTCTGGTCAAAGGAGATTCTAATATAATTTTTTCTATTTCAACTTTGTTATCGGCTTTAAGAACCCAATCACTTTTTATGTCTTTATAATATATACTATTTAACAGGTTTATTTGTCCTGTAATTACCTCTTCAATATGTTTTGTAAATGCAGTGAGGGTCTTATTGTTGTCAAAATCAAAATTATTGTATCCAAATTGTCCTAAACGAAGTGTATTGATTTTACCAGCTCCTCGACCTTCAACAAAAAGGGAATTACTTGGATTTTTCATATCAAATTCAAGCTGGATACTATCTCCCTGAAACAAAATAAGAGGTATTGAATGCTTATTAAATTCTAAAATATAATTTGCCCCATCAGTGATGTGATCTGAATTAAAATTAAATTGGCCTCTTGAATTAATATGAGTAACAAGGCTTCTAAAGTTATCAAAGTTGAGGTTCCCTCGAATTCTTGAAACATAGTTTAAGCAAACATGCTCTTTGTTTGAATTCTTCACATACCCATCAATATAGACTTTTTGAATGTTACCAGAATTTGTTTTAAATGAAACGAGAAGAATAAATAAAATGAAAGCTGTAGAAATGTTTTTCATATTTGGTTAATTAGGTCTAAAGATTGATGGTTTGATCTATTTATTACCGTCATTATTCTCCTCCCATTATTTTCAAACAGATTATTCTAGTTTTTATTGTAACCAATAAATAGGAAATTTTACCAGTACATCAGAATCCATTTGGAAATTAAAAACTCTATCAACCACGAATATAACTCCTCATAATCAATTATATAGTTTAAAAAAGAGAATTCATTCACTTATCAATTAGAAAGAACAAAAAATCTTTGGCACGTTGTTTGTAAAACTTAAAACGAGTTTAATTCAAAACCCTTTCAAAATGAAAAATTTAATAGCTCTTATATTTACAACATTATTAGCCATACCCATGGTGAGTGCTAATACCAATCTTGATAACAATGCCGAATCTACAACTTTGAGAGGTTATGGAAATTCTTTCATTTTTGTTGAAGGCGGAATTGAATTCTCCATATTTCCAGATGGTCAATTTGATTTTTACATGCCCAGTTATGGTCCTAATGTGAACGTAGCGGTAAATGCTCCTGGAGTAAGCATTAGCTTTAACTCTGGATATGATTATGGTGCCTATGTTCAATATGATGATTTTGGTGCTGTCGTGCAAATTGAAAACACTCCTATTTTTTATGATTACTATGGGCGTGTTTCTCAAATAGGTAATGTATTTATCAATTACAACGGATTTGGTTATGTATCCAGAGTCGGAGGCTTATATGTACATTACAACAATAGGGTTTTCACACATTGTACTGGTTTCATCAATGTTTATAATCGTGTTTATGTTTATAGACCTTGGCATCGATTTTATATGATTCCTCCAGCACCTTATTGTGTTGTTTACAATAGACCTTACAGAAGGTATTACACTCCTGTAAGATACCATTACAGCAATCCGTACGTTAATAATTATAGAAGAACAACGGCAGTGGCAAGTAGACGTGGTAACACAGTAAGAAGAAACAGTGCTTTAGCTACACATACCAGAGGAAATGCAACAACTAGAAGAAATGCAACAACAAGAAGTAACCAAGCCCAATCTAGAAACAATCGTGCAACACAAGCAACTAGAAGCAATAGGTCTAACTCACAAACTAGAACGGCCTCTTCTAATAGCAGAAATAATAACCCTAGATCTGTGAACTCATCTCAAGGTAGATCAAAGAATCAAGCAAGCCAAAGAACTACTGGTAATAGATCCAATTCTATTCAAAGAAATCGAGTGGTCATGAATAACCAAGGTTCTCAAAGAACTTATTCCAATCAAAGGAATTCAGGTAATTCTGTTAAGGAAAACCAAAGAAAAACGACCAATAACCGTCAAAGTGTTGGAAAATCGTTAAATAATAGAAATAACTCACGTGTAAATAAACCAAATAACTCAAATACACGTAATTCTAATAGAAATGCACAACAAACAAGAAGTGCATCAAACAGATTGAATAGAAGATAGAATAAATTTTTTGGTTGGTTAGTTAGAAAGTCCTGCGATTAAGTTTGCCTCAAAGCAAATTCGCGGGATTTTCTCGTTTTACCTGTTAAGTAGTTTATTAATAATTTGATTGATATCTTCAGATAGATTGAGCGTATATACAATTATGCCGTATCCCAATGCAATCAATAACGATTTCAAGCCTATATTGACAATAGGATGAAATGAAAAGTCCCAGAAATAAAAAGCTCCCATACAAACCAAAATAAGGATAAATACTTTTACCGTATTGGAAGTGAATGGAGACATTCTAAACTTTTTATACACAAACCCTACCTTTGAAGCGCTGTAAAAAAACATAGCCAATAATGTGGCAAATGCAGCCCCATTAATGCCAAATAAAGGAATAAATAAAGCATTCAGGATGACGGTCAAAATAGCCAAAAAAACACCAAGGATTAACACCATTCTATAATAATCGCTATTGAACAAAATAGCATTATTATTACCGATTATACCTTCCATCAATTTAGCCAAACCAATTACAAAGACCACAACCAAACCATCAGCATATCCAGGTTCTAGCATCATATAGAGTTGATTAATATTTAGAACGATAATCAGAAAAATAAACCCTGTTATAATAAATAAATTGATGGAACTTTTTTGATACAACAACTTTAGTCCATCTCTATCCTTTTCATTTAACAATTTAGCTGTTAAAGGACTTGTAATCTGATGAAGAGATCTTGAAGGAACCCCAATAACCGTAGCTATGTAAATAGCCACACCGTAGAAGGCAACATTTTCAATGGGTACATAATAATTGATCATGAATTTATCAATTTCCAAAATAACATTGGCTACAGAACCCGCTATAATAATCAAGGCTGAATATTTTAAAATAGCACTTAAATTCGGGATTTTACTCAATTTAAAAGATGGAAATCGCAAGCTGTAAGCATATAATTTCATAACTATCATCCTTAAAATATAGATACCTACTATACCCCAGATCAATTGGTCTACAGTTAACCAATCCAAATAGAGGCAAACCAATAATAGTGTGGTTAAAATACGATGAAATACTTCTTTCATAAAATTCCCAAACACTGATTGCATTTGAACACGACTCCAGGCGTAAAAGACCTCAAAATAAGCAAAGGATACCGCTGCAATGTATATATGCCAAACATAATCTTTAACAATAGGATTATCACCAGACAACCATTCACTAATAGAAGAAAAAAATAGACATCCCAAAATGCCTGCAGGTATGATTATCGCAAAAGGCAAAAACAACATTAAAATTAAAAAACTGTTCTGGGACTGTTTGCTCCTGAAAGAAGAATAAAATTTGATAATCGTGTTATGAACACCAAAAGCCATTAAGGGCATTAAAATATTGGCAGTAGACAGTATGTAGGTAATCAATCCAAAATACTCTGGACTAAGAAATTTGGTATATAAAAACAAGACATTTATAGCGCCAATACCAAATCCAAGGTAGGTCAATACCGTGTTCTTTGCCGATTGATTTAAAACTATTCCCATCGAATCAAATTAGACAAAACTTTAGTCAGTTCCCGTCTATGGTACTTCTGAACCCCAATAGGATTAGTTTTTAAGGAACCGCTTTGGAATTCAAGATAATACTTTAAAATGACTTCCTTTAAAGCAGGTTTGGAATCATAATAAAAATAACTTCCAGTATTGCTTTGGGTAATGATTCGCTCTACATCAGAACCTTTAGGGCCCAAAGCTATAATAGGTCTGTTGGCAGCCATATACTCAAAAAGCTTACCCGGAATAATAGCCTTGGTTTCCTCAGAATCAATTTCTATCAAGAGTAATAATTGAGATTTTTTCTGAAACACAATAGATTCATTATGTGACACATAACCCACTTCATTTACAAATTTAGTTAAACCATAAAGATTCATACTTTCCAATACTTCCTTACTCACAGATCCTACAAAATCCAATCTTAAATCGGTCGCAAAAGATGGGACATCTTGAACCAGCTCACTTAAAACTTGCCACAAAATTTGCGGGTTTCTTTTGGACAACAAAGAACCAATATGAGACAATGAAAATTTAGTATCCAAAGGTGGTTGATTTACCTTCTCATCATCAAATCCATTGGTAATTACAGAAATGGGTTGTTGCGTAAGGCCCGAAAATTCATCTTTGGTAACTTGGCTTGTAACAATTATATGATCGGCAGAATTTAATACTAAGTGTTCCAATGCCTTGTGCTTCTTTTGGGCAAATGGCAAGAGTTTTAATTCTTTATGATACCCAATACTCGTCCATGGATCCCTGAAATCTGCAATCCAATGCACCCCCAATTGTTTCTTCAATTCTAACCCTATTAAATGGAGACTATGAGGTGGTCCCGTTGTAATTACCGTATCAATGATATGAATCTTTAAATAGTCTTCCAAATACGTTACAGAAGGTTTCACCCAGGATTTCCTTGCATCAGGAATAAAAAAATTACCCCTTATAAATAACATGAGCTTCTCCACCACTCCTTGCTTCCTTTTATCTGGAATAATTCCTTTACTAATGGTTTTAGATTTGTTTTTGGAGAACCTACTCGCTAATTTATAGGGTTCTTTAATAGGCTTCTTTATAACAGTAACATGCTCTGACACTTCGCTTTCAAGAGAAGAATCAGTTAAAGGGTAAGTTGGATTCTCTGGAACAAAAACAATGGGTTCTACATCAAACTGCGGTAAGTATTTTACAAACTTGAGCCATCTTTGTACGCCTGGTCCCCCGGCAGGAGGCCAATAATACGTTATGATGAGTACTTTTTTAGGCACTTTCCTCCTTTTTAGTCTTAAAGATGTAAAATAAGCCTCCTAAAAATAGTAAACCAAAGATTATGGAGCTTGCCATGGCAATTGTGCTTCCCTTAGAAATAACCTCAGGCTCAAATTTAAACGCCACTTCATGGGTTCCGGAAGGAATAAACATCCCTCTAAGAACATAATTGACTCGTACATGAGGAACTTTCTTTCCATCTAAATAAGCATTCCAACCTTGCTGATAATAAATCTCAGAGAATACGGCAAAACCATCTGAATCATTGCTCGTAGTATATTTAATCCTATTTGGTTCATAGTCCTGTACCTTGATACTAGCTAAAGAATCTGTCACAAATTGAGTGGATTTTAAAGTCTTGAGATAGTCATCAAAAACACTTGCATCTATAATGGCCTCTTGTTTTGTATTTAAACTATCCAATGCCGAAATCTCCTCATTGCTATTCGACACGCTCTTCAAGGAATTGATAAACCAAGCATTGCCATTGGCATCAGGATTAGTAAAAGGAAAAGGACTTCCTTTCTCATCTTCAGCAATGATATATTTGGTATTCAGCATATTCAAAACTTCCATATTATTTTTAGCAATGTGGAAATCATATAATTCGTCAAAACGTTTCAGTTTAGCAGCGTGATAACCACTCAATGAATTATAAAAGTAAGAAGCTCTTGCAGGTTCCCTATTGAATAAATCAAGCACCCGAAATTCTGTGGTGTCTTTTCGAATGTATTGATCCAATTGATTTTCCTGGTAAGGTTTATTCACCTTGATAGAAGCTGTAAAATTCTCATTATTGACATATCTTCTATCAACCCCAACCAAATCAAATAAAATTATAATTGCAAAGCCTATTATAACGGCATTTTGCGAGAGTTTTTTTCTTAAATAGAAAAAGATCATTCCAGCAGATAGAAGCACCAATATCAAAGTTCTAAACGTATCTTTCATAAAGAAGGACATACGGTCTTCTTTGACAGCATCTATAAATTCCTGACCATAATTCTGACGATAAAACCCATCATTTCCTCCTGCAAAATCAAAAGATGATTTCAACAATAAAAGTAATATGGCTAAACCACCAGTAATGGCAGCCGTATATTTTAAAGCTTTTAATTTCTCCTCTTCTCTAACAACATCATTAAACAAACGAACCAATGCAAAAACTCCCAAAACAGGCATACACAATTCCAAAATTACCTGAATGGAAGTAATAGCTCTAAACTTGTCGTAAAGTGGAACTACGTTGATGAAAAAATCGGTCAAAAAGGCTAAATGATATCCATAAGATAGCAATAGTGATAAAAGAGTACCTCCTACTAACCACCATTTAAGTCTGCCTTTGACCAAAAATAACCCCAGAACAAACAAAAAGATAATAACGGCTCCAACATAGGCAGGTGCTTCTAATATAGGCTGTTCTCCCCAATAAGTAGGAATGCGCTTAGTTTGCTCTAAGGCTTGAACCGGTGTTGCTCCCAATTTTAAAAAATACTGGTAGGAAGCGGATTCCTTTCCTACATCTTCCAAGCTTCCTCCTCCCATTAATCTTGGAACAAACAAGTTTAAAGATTCTAAAAATCCATAGCTATATTCGGTAATCTTATCCTTATCAAGTCCGCTGGTGATCTCTTTTGGAGAACCATCAGGGTTAATAGTCAACGTTGACTTACCACGAGTACTTTCTTTGGCATATTCTTGAGTTGCCATGATGTTTGTAGCATTTAATCCAATCGCTAAAACGACTGCTCCAACCATAATACCTACCGACTTAAAATAATGAGGTAGTTCTTTTTTCCTGTAGGCATCTACTAAATAGGCAATTCCCAAAACCACAACCAAAAACAGCAAATAGTAAGTCATTTGAAAATGGTTGGCCACCAACTCCAAAGCCATCGCAATGGTCAATACTAAAAAGCCAATAATATATTTTTTCCTAAAGGTTAAAATGATACCGCTTAATACCAATGGCATGTAAGCAATAGCATGAGCCTTACTATTATGGCCTACTCCCAATATGATAATTAAATATGTTGAAAACCCGAAAGCTAGCGCCCCCAATGCAGATAACTTATAATCAACCTTCAGACATAACAAAAGAATATAAAAACCGATGAAATACAAAAACAAATAGTCGGCTGGCCTTGGCAAAAATCTAATAGCCAAATCCAATTTTTTAATATAATTATGAGGATACTTTGCTCCTAATTGATAGGTAGGCATCCCACCAAAAGCACTATTGGTCCAATAGGTTTCTTCTCCGGTAGCTTCACGAAAATCGTTTTGCTGTTTAGACATACCTATGTAATGTAGGATGTCACTCTGATAGATTTCCTGACCTTTTAAAACGGGATTGAAATAAGCAAGGGAAACAACCACAAAACCTATAAGTACCAAGAAATGTGGAAGTAACTTTTTAAAAGTAAACTGCATCAAATTATGTTAAATCTTGAAGGGGAAAATTAATCAATTTCTTCGTAATCTACATATTCTCCCACCTTTTTATTTGAAGATTGGCGAGATTGCGGCATCTTATCTATGGTAACTTCTCCCTCCTTATTTTGTTGGGTTTTGTTTTGATAATTATTGAAACCACCATTAAAACGCTCCTCTGCCTTTTTTGCTACATACTTTACCAATACAGGCGCAAAAATTCTTGATAGAATTTTCAATCCATAATATATCAATAGAATGATCAATAAGGTCCTTAGCAAACCAGTAAATGAAGCGTATTGCAACATGCGTATAGTTTTCAACAAAAATACAATTATCAAATCTTTTATTCCGTTTTAAATACTTAAAAAATCTATAAAATCAATATATTTGATTTTTAACTTTAGTGAAAAAACATAGTGATTTAAGGAGTTCAGAGCAATTGAATTTCTTATTTTAATTCCAAAACCAAAATTTAATGAAAGCTATAAAGCCCTTATTATCTGCACTTACCTTTTTTGCCTGCTTGAATGGATTTTCCCAATACACGGAGGTTATAAACTCCAACAGACCGGGAGTTTCAAAAAGCGCCTTTGCTGTTGGCACCAATGTTCTCCAATTTGAAGCTGGTCCCTACATGCTTACTGAAAAACACAATTTAGCCAATAGAAAAGACAATAGTTTCGGACTTGATTTTGCCGCTAGATATGGTTTATTATGGTCTCCTTTAGAAATAAATGTCGAAGGTACCTTTCAATCAACCAAGAGAACATATTCTAATAATTTGGCAGAAGATGACAGATTCTCAAATTTTAAAACTTTAACAATAGGAGCTAAATATTTGGTGTATGATCCCTACAAGAATTCCGAAGAAGAAAAACCGAATATTTATAGTTGGAAAGCAAACCATAGCTTCAAATGGAAAAATTTAATTCCTGCCGTTGCTGTTTATGTAGGCGCTAACTTTGACACCAAGGACAACCCCTTTACGGCATATGGCGTTGAAGGATTTAGCCCCAAAGTTATGCTGGCGACGCAAAACAACTTAGCTGGAGGCTGGGTGTTTGTAACCAATTTTATTTTGGACCGCATCGGAACCGATCAAAATGATTTTTCCTATATATTAACCTTAACCAAATCTATAACAGACCAGTGGGTGGCATTTGGAGAAACACAAGGAATCAAAAGTGATTTCTATGCTGATAACTTATTCCGTTTTGGAGGTGCTTATCTTTGGAGTAAAAACTTCCAATTGGATGCTGGCGTTACCTTAAACACAAAAGATACGCCCTCTGTTTTTGGAGCAACTCTAGGGGCCTCATACCGCTTGGATTTCCATGTAGACAAGAAAATAGACAATGCTAATTCTGCTGAAGAAGAATTGGAAAGAGAAATGAATTCTCGAGGAGAGAATAAAAAAGAAAAGAAAAGACAGCGTAAGCAGAACAGAAAAAAACAAAAAGACGTCGATTTTGATAGTTAGACTAAAAGTGCCTTATGAGTAATGTGACGTTAAAAAAAGTTTCCAACAAGAAGGAACTTAAGGAATTTGTAACCTTTCCATTCAAAATATATCAAGGATCCAAATACTGGGTTCCCCCTTTGATTGCTGAGGAAATGACCACCTTCAATCAGGATAAAAATCCAGTTTTTGAAAATGCTGAAGCGCAATTATTTCTAGCCTATAAAAATGGTGAGGTGGTTGGGCGTATTGCAGCGTTAATCAATTGGATCGAAATCAATGAACAACAGATTAAACGGATGCGTTTTGGTTGGATGGACTTCATTGATGACCTCGAAGTTTCAAAAGCCTTATTGGATCAAGCTGAAGAAATAGGTAGAGAAAATAACTTAGACTTTATTGAAGGGCCGCTCGGATTTTCCAACTTGGATAAAGCTGGAGCTTTGACCTTTGGATATGACCATATAGGTACTATGGCCACATGGTATAACCACCCTTATTACATTGAGCATTTTGGTAAATTGGGTTATTTAGAGGAAAAGGAATATGTAGAGAGCAAATTTAAATTGGAGTCCCTAATTAATTCCAGATTCCTAAAAGCATATAATGCCATCGTCACTCGATATGAATATAAGCCAAGGAACTTTTATAAAACCAAAGAAATCATTCCGCATATTGATGACATGTTTGCCCTGTTGGATCGCTCTTTTGGGGATTTACCATCTTATGTTCCTATCAGTGCCAAAGAACGTACCTATTTAAAGAAGAAATTTATCAACTTTGTAAATCCAGAATATATCAAATTTGTTTTTGACAAAGATGATCGTTTGATAGCTTTTGGGGTTGCTTTACCATCTTTCTCGAAAGCACTTCAAGAAATCAATGGGAAATTATGGCCTCTAGGCTTTCTTAAGTTGTTAAAAGCCAAAAAAGAAACCGAAACACTTTTGCTTTATTTAATAGGCGTTGATCCAGAATATCAGAACAAGGCTGCTCATGCTGTGGTCTTTCATGAATTCTATCAAACTTTTAAGAGTAAAGGTGTAGTTAATTGTATTAGGTTACCAGAATTGGCAAACAACACTGCCGAACAACAAATTTGGAAGGATTCAGGTAGTGAAGTGATTAAGCGTAGAAAAACATTTAAGAAGAATCTTTAAACTACAAATAAAAAAACCAGCTTTTTCAAGCTGGTTTTTTTTATGAAATACACTATATCATTTACTCTCCCATAGCTGCAGATACAGCCGCTGAAAGTCTTTTGTATGTACCGTTTTCAAGTCTATCCCTAATTGCTGAAAACGCATTTAAGGTTTCCTCAACATCTTCTAATGTATGTGTTGCCGTAGGAATCAAACGTAATAGAATTAATCCCTTTGGTATAACTGGATACACTACGATAGAACAGAAAATACCGTAGTTTTCACGAAGATCCTTTACTAAAGCCATTGCCTCAGGAATGCTTCCTTTTAGATAAACTGGAGTCACACAACTTTGTGTCGTACCCAAATCAAAACCGCGATCTCTCAATCCATTTTGAAGTGCATTTACGTTTTCCCAAAGCTTGTTTTTAAGCTCAGGCATGGTTTTAAGCATATCCAAACGCTTTAAAGCTCCTTTAACCAATTGCATTTGCAATGATTTAGCAAACATTTGAGAACGTAAATTGTATTTTAAATAATCGATGATTTCTTGATCGGCAGCAATAAAAGCTCCAGTACTTGCCAAAGATTTTGCAAAGGTTGCAAAATACACATCAATACCGTCTTGTACACCTTGCTCCTCACCTGCTCCTGCACCAGTTTTACCTAAAGTACCAAATCCGTGCGCATCATCTACTAAGAATCTAAACTTGAATTTCTTTTTAAGCTCAACAATCTCCTTCAATCTTCCTTGTTCACCACGCATACCAAAAACACCTTCAGAAATCACAAGGATACCTCCCCCTGTTTGTTCTGCCATTTTAGTAGCTCTTTCTAAGTTTTTTTCAAGACTTTCAACATCATTGTGCTTGTAAGTAAAACGTTTACCCATATGAAGTCTAACGCCATCAATAATACAGGCATGAGCATCTACATCATATACAATAATATCATCTTTAGAAACCAAAGCGTCAATAGTGGAAACCATTCCTTGATAACCAAAATTCAAAAGATATGCAGCTTCTTTACTTACAAATGCTGCTAATTCTTTTTGAAGCTTTTCATGTAAATCTGTATGTCCAGACATCATTCTGGCTCCCATTGGGTAGGCAGAACCATATTCAATTCCTGCCTCGGCATCAACTTTTCTTACCTCTGGATGATTTGCTAATCCCAAATAATCATTAATACTCCAGGTGATAACATCTTTACCCTGAAACTTCATTCTGTTAGAAATTTGACCCTCCAATTTTGGGAATACGAAATATCCCTCTGCTTGAGAAGCCCATTTTCCTAACGGTCCTTTATCCCTGTAAATCTTATCAAATAAATCTCTCATAGTTTAGCTATAATCAAAATTGCATATCATGCAAATGTATATATTTAAATGAATTTTGCATAATATTTTTATGAACTCTTGTTAACAACAAAGCCGCTCTAATTTCATTGTTTAGAACGGCTTTATTTTTATGTAGTAAAGGTAATTTATTTTACATATTGAATGCTTTGAGCAGCTTCTTCATTTTCAGTATCAAAAAATCCTTGATCACTCATCCATTGATCACTATAAACTTTACTCATATATCTCGACCCATGGTCTGGGAATATAACAACTACTTCATCTCCTTCCTTAAACTCTCCTTCTTCATTAAGCTGTTTGATAGCTTGCATTGCTGCTCCAGAAGTATATCCTACAAACAAACCTTCTTTATGGGCTATTTCTCTAGCTGTATGGGCACTTTCTTGATCGGTTACTTTGATAAATTCATCAATCGCATCAAAATCAGTTGCAGAAGGAATTAAATTTTTCCCTAAACCTTCAATGCGGTAAGGATAAATTTCGTTTTCATCAAATTCTTTGGTTTCATGATACTTTTTAATCACAGAACCAAAAGCATCAACTCCAATGACTTTAATATTAGGATTCATTTCCTTTAAAAATCTTGCTGTACCAGAAATAGTTCCACCGGTACCACTGCATGCTACCAAATGGGTGATTTCACCATTCATTTGATTCCAAATTTCTGGACCAGTTGATTGGTAGTGTGCATCAATATTCAACTCATTAAAATATTGATTGATATATACAGAACCTTTAATTTCTTCATGTAATCTCTTCGCCACCTGATAGTATGATCTTGGGTCATCTGCACTTACATGGGCCGGACAAACATACACCTTAGCTCCCATAGCTTTCAGCATATCAATCTTATCAGCCGAAGATTTTGAACTCACCGCCAAAATACATTCGTAACCTTTGATGATACTAACCATTGCAATACTAAATCCTGTATTACCAGACGTAGTTTCAATAATGGTGTCGCCAGGTTTAAGAATTCCCTTTTTCTCGGCTTGTTCAATAATGTAAAGTGCTATTCTATCTTTTGAGGAGTGACCGGGATTAAAAGCTTCTACTTTTGCATAATAGTTTCCCTTGAATGAAGATGTCATGTTTTTTAGCTTAATGATCGGTGTGTTACCTACTAAATCTAAGACATTTTCACATACTTGCTTTTTTTGTTCCATAGAGAAAATTTAGAATAAGGCAATCTTAAACTGCCTCTCAAACCTGACAAAAGTAAAAAAAAATTTTAACTATTCCTTAATTCCTTCCAAATCTAATAAGAATGCATACTCTAAAGCCACTTCTTTCAAGCTTTCAAATCGCCCTGAAGCCCCACCATGCCCCGAATCCATATCCGTATAAAGCAATAGAATATTTTCATCTGTTTTTAAATCTCGCAATTTAGCAACCCATTTGGCTGGCTCCCAATATTGTACCTGGGAATCATGTAGTCCGGTCGTTACCAAAACATTGGGGTAATCTTGGCTTTTCACATTATCATAAGGTGAATACGATTTCATGTACCTGTAATAGGTCTTTTTATTAGGATTTCCCCATTCATCATATTCTCCTGTCGTTAAAGGAATACTATCATCCAGCATGGTCGTTACTACATCTACAAATGGAACGGCGGCAATAATTCCTTGATATAATTCTGGGTTCATATTCATTACAACTCCCATCAATAAGCCACCAGCAGAGCCTCCATAAGCATATAAATGTCCTTTAGCCGCTAATTTTTCATCTAAAAGAAACTTGGAGCAATCAATGTAATCGTAGAATGTATTTTTCTTTTTTAAAAGCTTTCCTGTTTCATACCATTCCCTTCCTAAATATTCACCACCTCTCACGTGAGCTATCGCATAAACAAATCCCCTGTCCAACAAACTTAATCTGATGCTTGAAAAATACGGGTCAATAGTTGATCCATAGGAACCATAAGCATATAGCAATAAGGGATTTCCTTCTGCTTTTTTAAACTTTTTATGATAAACCAAAGAAATAGGAATTTTAACCCCATCTCTGGCTGTTGCCCAAATTCTATGAGACTCATAATTCGCCTTCTCAAATGTGGAATCCAAAACAGCTTGCTCTTTCTTAACAACCTTGGTTTTGGTTTTAAAATTATAGTCAATGACCGAACTTGGAGTGGTTAAGGAATTATAAGAATAGCGCAAAACATCGCTATTAAAGTCTGGGTTATTCCCGACATAAGCGGTATAAGTTTCACTTGAAAATGGTAAATGGTAATCTTCTTCTCCATTCCAACTGATGATTCTTAAATTGTTCAGTCCCTGCTCCCTTTCACTAACCACTAAATAATCTTTGAAAATATCGATGTCTTCAATAAGTACTTCTTCGCGATGAGGAATAACATCCTGCCAAAACTGCTTATCAGTTTTATCAGTGGTTGTTTTCATCACCTTAAAATTATCTGCCTTGTCCTTGTTTGTGATAATATAAAAATAATCTTCAAAATGAGCAATGGCATACTCCAGCTTTCTGGTACGTTTGCTAAATATCTTGAAGTCACCTTCTGGATTATCTGCATCCAAAATTCTGTATTCAGTTGTTAAGGTACTTGAAGAACCAATGACAATATACTTCCTGGATTTGGTTTTGTATACATAGGTATTATACGTTTCATCCTTTTCATGAAATACTTCTTTATCGTTCTCAACCTTAGAGTGAAGTAAATGTTTAAATATCTTATGAGATCTTAAAGTTTGCTCATCTTTTCTGGCATAAAACAAGGTTTTGTTATCATTTGCCCACGTAACGCTCCCAGTAGTATTCAAGATTTTAGTCGAATAAATTTCTTGGGTTTCCAAGTTTTTTACTTGAATGATATATTGCCTTCTACTAACTAAATCCACTGAAAAAGCAGCCAACTTATTATCAGGGCTAACAGAAATACTCCCTAGTTTAAAGTAAGAGTGTCCTTTGGCCATGTCATTACAATCAAACAACACTTCCTCCTCGGCTTCCAAGGTTTCCTTTTTTCTAGTATATATGGGATAATCCTTTCCCGTTTCATATCTAGTGATATACCAATACCCGTTAAGTTTATAAGGAACCGATTCATCATCTTCCTTAATTCTACTTTTCATTTCCTGAAACAATTTTTCCTGAAAAGGTTCTGTATGCTCCATCACCTTTTTAGTGTAACTGTTTTCAGCGTTTAAATAATCTATGACCTCAGGATTGTCTCGTTCGTTCAACCAATAATAATCGTCAATTCTAACGTCATTATGTGCCTCAAGTTCCATGGGGATTTTTTTTGCCTTTACGGGGAAAATGTCCTTATTCAAAGAGAGAAAATTATAGGGTATTAATCGACCAAAAATATAAAAATTAAATAGTTTTGCATTAATAAACTAAAAATATAGAAGATATGTTTGGAGATATGATGGGTATGATGAACAAATTGAAAGAAACCCAACAAAAAGTTGAAGACACCAAAAAAAGACTGGATACGGTACTAATTGATGAGTCAAGCAATGACAATAAATTAAAAGTAACCATTACTGCCAATAGAAAAATTAAAGCTATTGAAATTGACGAAAGCCTTTTGGAAGATAAAGAAGAGCTGGAAGATTATTTAATCTTAACCCTTAACAAAGCGATAGAAAAGGCCACCACCATTAATGAAAACGAAATTGGCGCCGTTGCCAAGGAAGGCATGCCAAATATTCCTGGTTTGGATATGTTTAAATAGGCTTATTTTTCTTTAGTTTCTAATCGGAAATCCTAAATACTAGTCGATATGAAATAACTTTAGGACTAATATTCTATTTTACTATTAAACTAAAATACGTGTTATCACATGTTTTTTCACCAACATCGTATTTACTTGGTTTTGCGAATAGACTGAAATTATATAAATCTTGTAGTAGCTCAAAATCACCCACTACATGATTATCTTTACAAATAATAAATTGACCTAATTGTAAAGAAGTCATTACGAATAGTGGCGGAGCTATATTAGTTGTCCTATCAAATTCAATTTTTTGCCCCAGTTCCAGTTCATGCAAATTATACATTTTAGAGTAAAACTTGATCTGTATGTTTCTAACTATATTTTTTTCATCATAAAATGAGATTTTAAGGCTTTGAAATCTCGTTTTAGATTTTCTTGAAATTCGTATAATACTTCCAATATTATTAGATGTAACAGAATCCACCTTAAAATCATCAAAATGATTCAATGTGATTTTTTCTACCCCACTAATTTGGAATGAAGTATGAACCATAAAATCAGATTCATCAACTTGAATAAAATATCTAAGTAAATCATTCTTGTAGTTTCTATTCGGTTTGATATTATTAGAACAAGACAAAAATCCGAATATAAAAACTAAAAAATAAAATGAACTTATTCTCATATAAAGGAGATATTTAATCGAAGGTAATTTCTGAGATTGCCGTTTATTTATTCCAACTTCTATTCTAATACGCGCTTAATTTACTCAATACTTCCAAAAACCTCTCATGCATTTCCTGGGTGTAGTCTAAATGAGTAACAATTCTAAGCTTACCATTCCCCATACCGCTTAGCACAATTTTATTTTCCTGAAGATGATTTAAAAATGTTTTTTCATCTTCTTTTTGGTTCAATTCAAAAATAACAATATTGGTCTCTACTGGAGTCACTAGCTTCACCATGTCCAATTTATTTAAAGCCATTTCAATTTCTTTAGCTCTTTGATGATCCTCCTTAAGCCTTTCAACATGATTATCAAGCGCATACAAACCTGCTGCTCCCAAATATCCAACCTGTCTCATCCCTCCTCCCAATATCTTTCTAATCCTCATGGCATTCTTCATCAACTCCTTTTTACCAACCAAAACGGAACCTACAGGACACCCCAGTCCCTTACTAAGACAAACAGAAATAGTATCAAACAGTTGCCCATATTGTTTCGGTGACTCATTCTTGGCGATTAAGGCATTCCAAAGACGTGCACCATCTAGATGAAACCCTAGGTGGTTTTGGTCACAAATTGCTCTAATTTTTTTCAGTTCCTCAAAATCCCAACAAGAACCTCCTCCTCTATTTGCTGTGTTTTCAACTTCTACTAAGGCCGTAAGCGGACTGTGATAAAAATCTGGAGGATTAATCGCCTCAATTACTTGCCCAGATGCAAACATTCCTTTGTCTCCATGGACCAGTTTGCAAGATACACCACTATTAAATGAAGCACCGCCTCCTTCATAATGATAAATATGTGCATCTTTATCACAGATGACTTGATCTCCTGGTTGTGTGTGCAATTTTATAGCAGTTTGGTTGGCCATAGTTCCAGTTGGGAAAAATAAAGCTTGTTCCATCCCAAACATATCGGCTATTCGCTCTTCAAGTAAATTTATTGTAGCATCCTCTTTATAAACATCATCCCCTACTTTAGCCTGAAACATGGCTTCCAACATTTTTTCAGTTGGTTTGGTCACTGTATCGCTTCTTAAATCTATCATAACCTTAAATTATCCTTAAAACTAAAAATTTAATGTTTGAAAATTTCACTCACATGGACTTTAATTATAAATTTGGTGAAAATTTAACTTCTTATGATAACATCAGATCACGTAAAAGATCTTATTGAACGCCTTGGTGCGTTAAGGAGGTATCTTTGACTTAGATGCCAAACTCATCGAAATTCAAAACGAAGAAGAACAAACCTTTGACCCCAACTTTTGGAACGATTCCCAAGCGGCGGAAGAAGTCATGAAATCCCTTAGAAGTAAGAAAAAATGGGTTCAAGACTATGATGCAGCCAAAACTTTTATTGAAGACCTCGAGGTCATCTATGAGTTCTATAAAGAGAATGAAGCGACTGCCGAAGACGTTGAAGAACGCTACGGAAAAGCTTTAGAAAAGATTGAAGATCTTGAATTCAGAAACATGCTTTCTGATGAAGGTGACAACCTAAGCGCTGTTTTACAAATAACGGCAGGTGCTGGAGGAACGGAGAGTTGTGATTGGGCCAGTATGTTAATGCGTATGTACCTCATGTTTGCTGAAAAAAGCGGCTTTAAAGTAAAAGAACTTAATCTTCAAGAAGGAGATGTAGCTGGGATTAAAACCGTTACGCTGGAAATTGAGGGGGAATTTGCTTTTGGTTGGCTTAAAGGTGAAAACGGCGTACATCGATTGGTTAGAATTTCACCTTTTGACAGTAATGCCAAACGTCATACCAGTTTTGCATCCGTTTATGTATATCCATTGGTTGATGATTCCATTGAGATTGAAATCAATCCAGCGGAGATTGAAATTACCACGGCAAGGTCCAGTGGTGCTGGAGGACAAAATGTAAACAAGGTAGAAACCAAGGTACAACTAACCCATAAGCCTACGGGAATACAAATTTCTTGTTCAGAAACTAGATCGCAACACGATAACCGGTCTAGAGCATTACAAATGTTGAAGTCGCAATTATATGAGATTGAACTTCAAAAGCGTATGGAACAACGGGAAGACATTGAGGCTGAAAAAATGAAAATTGAGTGGGGAAGCCAAATAAGGAATTACGTTATGCATCCTTACAAATTGGTCAAAGACGTTCGTACAAGCCATGAAACCGGGAATGTAGATGATGTCATGAATGGTAATATCGAACCCTTTTTGAAGTCATACCTCATGATGATGGGACAGAAAACGGAAGATTCAAATGAGTTATGATGAAACCCATTAATACGATCATTTTTGATTTGGGCGGTGTGCTTATCGATTGGAACCCAGCCTATGTTTTTCGTGATGTTTTTCAAGATGACGAGAAAATGAACTGGTTCTTTGACAATATCTGTACCAGTGACTGGAATGAAAATCAAGATGCAGGATATCCCATTTCACAAGCAACCGAAGATTTAGTCGTTAAATATCCAGATTATGAACGTTTAATTAGAATGTATTATGGTCAATGGGAGAAAATGTTGGGAGGTGAAATTATTGGAACGGTTCGTATTTTAAAATCTTTGATTGAGGATCCACAATATAAAGTAGTAGCCCTTACCAACTGGAGCAGCGAAACTTTCCCTATTGCTCAGAAACGCTTTGATTTTTTGAGTTGGTTTGAAGGAATTGTTGTTTCAGGTGAAGAAAAAACTAGAAAACCTTTCAAGGAAATTTATGAAATCACTTTAAGTCGATTTGATCTGCAGCCTGAATGTTCACTTTTCATTGATGATAACCTAAGAAATATTGAAGCAGCTCAAAAATTAGGCATCAATAGCATTCATTTTAAAGACCCAGATCAGCTTCAAGAAAGCTTGAAAAAATTTCACATTAACATTTAATAATTATAAAAATGATTCAGATTTATCACAATCCCAGATGCTCAAAATCAAGACAAGGATTGGCCATTTTAGAAAATAGTGGAAAAGAATTTGAGGTCATCAAATATTTGGAGGATATTCCTTCGGAAAAAGAGTTTAAAGAAGTTCTAAAGAAACTTGGTATTTCCCCCATAGAATTGGTTAGAAAAAATGAAGCTATTTGGAAATCCGATTTTAAAGGAAAAGATTTATCCGATGATGAACTCATTCAAATCATGTTGGAACATCCCAAACTCATTGAGCGACCCATTGTTGTAAATAACAATAAGGCGGTCATAGGAAGACCTCCAGAGAAAATTGAATCCATAATTTAACACCAAGCCCTGATTTTTCAGGGTTTTTTATTTAACAAACATTTAACCAATCCCCACTAAACCATAGGTTATTTTTGCCGTCTTACTTCCAAAACAACCTAGAATATGAATAAATACCTGCTTTTAGCATTAACTTTTATTTTTACTACCGTTAGCCTTTCTGCCCAACCAGAAAAGAATATTACCGTAACGGGAAAAGTAATTGATCAGTCATCAAAACAACCCTTAGAATACGCTACAATTGCGTTTTATAGTGCAAGCGACAACCAATTGGTCACTGGAGGAGTCACAGATGAAAATGGAAATTTTGAACTGACACTGAAAAGTGGCATATACAATGTGACTATTGAATTTATGACATTCAAAAAGAAAACCTTGAGCAATCAACAATTGAGTTCCAGTAAAGATTTTGGAACCATTTCTTTGGAACCCTCTACGGAAGCCTTGGATGAAGTTGAGATTATTGCAGAAAAAACCACTGTAGAGATTCAATTGGATAAAAAAATATACAACATTGGAAAAGACCTTACTACCGCCGGTGGTACAGTGAGTGACGCCTTAAACAATGTACCATCTGTTTCTGTGGACGTTGAAGGAGCTATCAGCTTAAGAGGAAATGAAAATGTTAGAATTCTTATTAATGGAAAGCCCTCTGCAATGGCTGGGTTTGGAGATACCAATTTATTGAGTCAATTACCAGCCGAGGCTATTGAACGTGTTGAAGTGATAACCTCGCCTTCTGCCAGATATGATGCCGAGGGTACAGCCGGAATTCTAAATATTATTTTAAGACAAAAAGAAACCTTAGGTTTTAATGGATCGGTTAACTTAACAGTTGGTCATCCAGATAATGTGAGTACGAATTTCAATTTAAATTATCGAACTGAGAAATACAATCTCTTTTCTAATGTCGGCTGGAGATACTTTGACGCACCTAGAATAAGCTTTAATGATGCTACCTATTTTCCAACTCTAGACGAGGATGGAAATGTAGTGCAGCCTACCTATGACAGAGTAAGAGAAGACCAGGATGTGGAGCGCTTAAATAGAAATTACAATGCCAATGTTGGTATGGAATATTTTCTATCTAAGAAAACCTCATTAACTGGTAGTATATTTTACAGATATGGTTCTGATGCAGACCTATCTTTAAACACCAGTGATCGTTTTTCTAATGGTAGTAATGTAGAAAGAACCTTAAGAAGGGAAAAGCAAACAGAAAGTGATAATAGTTATCAAATTTCATTGAATTACATCACCAAATTTGATGATAAAGGTCACCAACTAACCGCAGACTTTCAATATGAAAACGACAAAGAGGATCAATACACCAATTACAATGAGTTTTATGTGTTTACTAACCAAATAGATCCTGAAGATATAGCCAGAGAACAAATATTTACTACAGAAGATCAGAATGAATTTCTATTTCAAGTAGATTATGTTAAACCATTAGGTGAGAATGGTAGATTCGAGGCAGGATATCGAGGGAATTTTCAAAATCAAGTTACCGATTATAAATTAGAGCAAGAAGATGCTGATGGTAATTATGTGGTCAATGACACCTTGACAAATATTTTTGACTACACCCAAAATATCAATGCCATTTACAGCCAATATGGAAACAAAATAGGAAGATTCTCCTATTTATTGGGGCTAAGATTTGAGCAAACGCAATTAAAAGGAGACATAAGCTCGTTATTAACGCAAGATGAATTACAAGAGGCTTTTGGATTTCCAATTGAAACCAAATTTGACAATAAGTTTTTTGGTGTGTTCCCTACTGTTAACATCATTTACAACTTAGCAGGCAGTCAAGAAGACAGTGAAGAGAATTTGAGTTTTGGATATAACAGAAGGGTCAATAGGCCTAGGAGTTGGTTTATAAATCCATTCCCATCTAGATCCTCTAGAACCAATGTATTTCAAGGAAACCCTAATTTAGATCCTGCTTTTGCAAGCGCTTTCGATTTAGGCTATTTAAAAAGATGGGGAGAATTAACTTTAACCTCTTCTGTTTACTATCAGTACGAATCAGACTCTGTAGAATGGGTAGAAGAAAATACAGGTTATCAAACTTCGGATGGAATTGATATCATCAGAACCATTCCTGTGAATTTATCAAGTAATACCAGAATTGGTGGGGAACTTGGCCTAATGTATAATCCTACTAAATGGTTAAGATTAAATTCTAGTTTCAACTTTTTCCAATTTGAAACTAAGGGAGATTTTAATGATGTAAATTATGATACAAAAAACACCAGTTGGTTTGCAAGATTTAGCTCTAAAGTAAGCTTACCTTGGAAAATCGATTGGCAAACAAATGCCCATTATAGAGGGCCTCAACAAGATGCTCAAACTTACCGAAAAGGAATGTTTGCTATGGATTTAGCATTCAGTAAAGAAATCATGAATGACAATGCTACAATTTCTTTAAACGTAAGAGATGTATTCAATTCAAGAAAAAGATTAGCAACCACCACCACTGACTTCTTTGAAAGATACAGTGAAAATCAATGGAGACAAAGATCAATCAACTTATCTTTTATCTATAGATTTAACCAACAGAAAAGACAACAACAAAGAAACAGAGGTAATGGTGATATGAATGGAGATATGGAATTTGATGGTTAAAACCATCAAATTCCACTAAACAAAAAGGGAAGCATTTTGCTTCCCTTTTTTTATAACTATATATTTTAAACGAAATTAGGCTTGACCTCTTTTAGCTTTCTTCTCAGCTCTTATTTCTTTCCATCTTTCAATTGCAGAACCAAAAATCCAATAAGGAACTACGAACGTTGCTAAGAAAATTAATAACCAAAAACCAATGGTCAAAATGGTTAAAAATGCTAAAAATCCTAAATATTGGTCAAATTCAAACATGTTGGTTTATTTTTTGTTCTTTTTGCAAAGATAAAACAAAGGTAATTGTTACACAATACCCTACTAACATTTATCAACAGGGTTATAAACAGTTTTAAGTATTTAAAATTAAACACATATAAATCAGATAGATATAACAACTCATTTAAAAATGAATACAATGATTTTCTTCTTAAAAAATAAATTTCATGATCTATTTTTTACTGTCAACCACTTTTCACAAACAAGGAAAAACCTAATTTTAATCAATATCTTTTAATTCTTTGAGCCATTCAATTTGGTTATTTTGAATACAATCTTAGAAACAATGGAAATGAGACTTTCATCTCCTCACCTTGCCAAAACCCTTTGACATCTTCAACCAAATTCGGAACTGGATTTATACCTTTATTTGCTTTGATATAATTTTGAACCGCAGACCACGAGTTAAAGAAACCTTCAAATTGAGTCATATTCCATAAGGTATCTATATAAAACTCATGATTAGATTTGATGTATTTCAACCCCAACGTCAAGTTTTCATATTGTTCTTCGATATGCCGTCTTTCAAAATTCCAATAATCACCCACAATTTCATGGTAAAAATGATCGACTTTTTCATCTATTTCTGTTGAAATTCTTCCCAAACCATACCCCCAAACCGCAACCAAACCGTTAGGTTTTAAAACACGATTTACCTCTTTGGAAAAAGCCTTCATATCAAACCAGTGTATGGCCTGAGCCACAGTAATAAGATCGAAAGAGTCATCAGGAAAATTTGTTTCCTCTGCCCGCTGAACACTATATTCAATATTCTCTTTGGAAATTGCCAATTCAAGTTGTTTCTGACTGATATCTGAGGCATAAACAGCTTTAAATTTATCGGCTAAAATAGCAGCAACCTGACCATTTCCTGTTGCACAATCCCAAGCAGATTCAAAATTGGAACATTGAGAAAATAAAAAATCATATAATTCATTTGGATAGGTGGGACGAAACTTTTTATAAGTTCCTGATTGGGCCGAAAAATTATCAATTGGTCTTTTCATAATAAAAAAGCACCATAATATGGTGCTTATCTTTAATTTAAATTCGGTTGCGGTGTAGTGCGTAAATATGGTTTTATTTCCTTGTAGCCCTTAGAGAAATGCTTGGGTATATCTTCTGTTGAAATGGATGGAACAACAACACAATCATCCCCATTTTGCCAGTTTGCTGGAGTGGCCACCTGGTGGTAAGCTGTTAATTGTAAAGAATCGATTACCCTTATTAATTCGTCAAAATTCCTCCCTGTTGATGCTGGATAAGTAATTATCAACTTGACTTTTTTGGCAGGATCGATTACAAAAACCGAACGTACGGTTGCCTTCTCACTTGCATTGGGATGAATCATATCATATAATTCTGAAACAGTTCGGTCTTCATCTGCAATAATTGGAAAGTTAACCGTTGTGTTCTGGGTTTCATTTATATCACTAATCCAACCTTTATGAGATTCCAACCCATCCACACTCAATGCCGCTACTTTTACATTACGCTTGTCAAACTCAGGTTTATATTTAGCTACTGTTCCTAACTCTGTGGTACAAACAGGCGTATAATCTGCAGGGTGCGAAAATAACACTCCCCAACTGTCACCTAACCAGTCATGAAATTGAATTTCTCCTTCTGATGTTTGAGCCTTAAAATCGGGCGCAACATCTCCTAATCTTATTGTTGCCATAATTTGATTTGTTTTGATTTATAAATCAAAGATAAACATAATTCCTACTAAATAAGTAGGAGTTAATAAACTTTAAGATTAATTAACACAGTAATACAACTCAAATTTAACGTTGCACTAAAATAATATTTCCCTATAAAAATTTATAAAGTTGACAATTTTTCACTTAAAATTTTAAAAAAAAATTGATGGTAATTTTATTGGAATGATTTATTTTGGAAAAAAATTTTTAAAGAATTATCAACTAATTTATTCAACAGTTTATGAAAAAAAAATTACTCTATTTTAGCCTTTTTGGCTTATTCTCCTTTAGTCAAAGCCTTTTGGCACAAACTTATGAACCCCTTGTAATTACTGGTGGGTACAATGAAGATATTGTTGCAAATGGGGCTGGTACAGCTATGTCTTCATCTACCATTGCTGCTGATGATGCTAACTTTTGCTTTATGAGTAACGATTTTGATCCAACAGGATCAACCGAGCTTACATATGCATTACCACTGAGTGGAACTTTTGATTCTGAAGCAAATTCTGAATTACCTTTTCTATTTGCAGATTATAGTACAGACAATGCGCTTAGAATTACTGGGACTGGTTCTACAGGGACCTTAACTTTTTCCAATACTCTAGAGGCTTCTAAATTATTTATTTTAGGAACTTCGGGTAGTGGAACTTCTAATTTTGATGTAGAAGTAACTTTTGATGATGCCACTTCAGAATCTTTTACCGGTCAATTATTGCCAGATTGGTTCAATAGCACCACACAACCTGTTGCATTGTCGGGCTTTGGTCGTGTCAATAGAACTAATGATGCAATAGAAAACCCTAGTGGAAATCCAAGATTATACCAAATAGAATTGGAAATTTCCACTGCCAATCAAGTAAAAACGATTGAGAGTATTATTATAACCAAGGCTTCTGGTGGAGGTGCAAACGGTGTCATAAATATTATGGGAGTTACAGCTGAATTGGCTCCTTCCTGTATAAATGCCAATACTTTGGCTGCTACAACAGGTGTAGATGACGCCACTATTACTTGGGAAGCTTCACCTTCTTCACCTGGTTTACCTTATGATTACTATTTAACTACAGGCACAGAAACACCTGATGTATCAACAACTCCAACCGGTACTATTCCAACAACTGAAAATGCTCTTGATTTAACCGAATTGGAAATTGGTACTACCTACTATTTCTGGATAAGAACCAATTGCTCTGCAGAGGATGCCACAGATTGGGATATGGTAAGTTTTACCACAGGACAAATGAGTTTTACATATGACTCAGGAGATATTGAAACACTTTATGGTACTCCTACTACTTCATCAACAAGTAGCTGTCCTGGAGCCATGACGATAAGTGTGCCTGAGGGTTATGAAATTTCAAATATAACGCTTGATTATGAAATGACAGCGGCCGCAGGAGCCTGGATGTCTGAGCAAAGATCCTTTTTAATTTGTACAACTTCAGGAGCAACCGAATCATCAGTTGCAACAGGAGCAAGTAACAGTGGAGGTACTTTCACTTATCATAGAGAGGGTATTGATATCGCTAATGGATTATCAGGTGATGTTGATTTTGAACTTCATGCTTGGAGAACATGGGGAGGTTCTGGATGCGGAACCAATTATAATAGGGTAAATAATAACACATGGAAAATCACCATTACTTATGGTCCTTCTTTAACTACTGATGAACATGAGCTTGCAGGATTTTCGGTTTATCCAAATCCTACAAATGATCTAATTTATGTTAAATCATTAACTTCTTTAAACTCCTTATCTATTTACAATTTAATGGGGCAAGAAGTCATGAATATCAATGATGTTAAATCCTTTGAAGGAATAGACATCAGCCATCTAACCTCTGGCACTTATTTATTAAAAGGAATTGGTTCTAATGGCGAGTCGTTCACCAAACGAATTATTAAAAACTAAAAGTTCTAACTTCTTATAAAAAAGGGTAGCCATTTTAGCTACCCTTTTTTTTATGGTTATTTCACAAACTTATAAATAGAATGTCAATTAAGCCGACCTCGGCCGGCGATAAGCATAGTAACTTAAAACTATTTTGAGAGCTTCTTCTATCGCATTGTTAATAGGCATTAATTTAGAACAAAGATCACCATCTATACTTTGTAATTTAAAATAATAATGGCGCATAATGGGTGTATCCTTTCCCTCCATTATGTGGCTTTTTGCCTTTTCTACAGCATCTGGGTAAGTTTCCTTAATAGATTTGCATGTTACCAATTCTGGATTCCCATATTTATTTAAAGCAGCCGAGAAACCAAATAGTCTGCAAATCAATCCTCTATAAGGATATTCTGTACAAAACCCTGGTTTATTTGGAATCAAAAGTGGTGATAAAACAATACAATTGGAATTTGGATGATCCTTAATTCGATCCAAATATTCCAAAGCCAAACCTCGTTTGTAAAGGTGATAAGCAAAAGGTAAAAATTCCAAAGGAGAAGCACTAATATCTGGTTTGTTGCAACATTTTCCACAACCTACCAAGCACTCAAGCCTTGTGACATGTTTAAAGGCAGCCACGTCCTTTTCCAATCCTTTGAACACCCGTTCCACGGCTTGGATTTTTCGGTATAATGTCATCGCTAAATAACGATGCTAATGTAAAACAAAATGCGATCCGAAATGATAAGTGACTTCAAAAAAAATTATATCATTTAGGCAATAATTATTGACCAATTAAAAGGATAAATATCATGTTATTCTTCATTAAAATTCCATATGTAAAAGGGAATAAATTAAACACCTCCAAAGACCTTAAAAAAATTCAATTTAGTCTACAACTATTTAAAAATCGATGGCAAAAAGACCAACCAAAAACCTTAAATTTGTTGGAAATTTATAACGTATCTCACAATGAACTATCGTATAGAAAAAGACACGATGGGCGAAGTAAAAGTCCCTGCAGATAAACTTTGGGGTGCCCAAACTGAAAGATCTAGAAATAATTTTAAAATAGGTGCACCTGCATCCATGCCCTTAGAAATAGTTTATGGTTTTGCTTACCTAAAGAAAGCAGCTGCATATGCCAACCATGAATTGGGTGTTTTAGATGAAAGTAAACGAAATTTGATTGCTCAGGTATGTGATGAGATTTTAGCTGGAAAACATGATGATCAATTTCCATTAGTTATTTGGCAAACAGGATCTGGAACCCAAAGTAATATGAATGTCAATGAGGTTGTTGCCAATAGAGCACATCAATTGGCAGGTAAAACCATAGGAGAAGGCGAAAAAACCATTCAACCAAATGATGATGTAAATAAATCGCAGTCTTCAAACGACACCTTCCCTACCGGAATGCACATCGCTATCTACAAAAAGATAGTAGAAACTACTATTCCAGGAGTAATCAAATTAAGAAATACGCTTTATGAAAAATCACAAGCGTTTAAAGATGTTGTGAAAATTGGTAGAACGCATTTAATGGATGCAACGCCTTTAACCTTAGGTCAAGAATTCTCTGGTTATGTAGCACAATTAGACCATGGTATTAAAGCCGTTGAAAACACGCTTCACCATTTGGCTGAATTAGCTTTAGGAGGAACCGCAGTTGGAACTGGATTAAATACTCCTAAAGGCTATGATGTTTTGGTTGCCAAATACATTGCAGATTTCACTGGATTACCGTTTATCACAGCTAAAAATAAATTTGAAGCTTTGGCTGCGCATGATGCATTGGTTGAATCGCACGGTGCTCTAAAACAATTGGCTGTTTCTTTAAATAAAATAGCAAATGATATCAGAATGATGGCTTCTGGTCCTCGTTCAGGGATTGGAGAAATTATTATTCCAGCAAATGAACCTGGAAGTTCTATAATGCCCGGAAAGGTAAATCCAACGCAGTGTGAAGCACTGACTATGGTTTGCGCCCAAGTTATGGGGAATGATGTAGCAGTTACCGTTGGAGGTACACAAGGACATTATGAATTGAATGTCTTTAAACCTGTTATGGCTGCAAATCTTTTACAGTCTGCCCAATTGATAGGAGATGCATGTGTAAGTTTTAATGACCACTGTGCTAATGGAATCGAACCTAACCATGATGTTATCAAAACACTTTTGAACAATTCATTGATGTTGGTTACAGCACTTAATACCAAAATTGGATATTACAAAGCTGCTGAAATTGCTAATACTGCTCATAAAAATGGTACCACCCTACGTGAGGAGGCCATTAATTTAGGGTATGTAACGGCAGAAGATTACGATTCTTGGGTTAAACCCGAAGAAATGGTAGGCAGTTTAAAATAATTAGAATTTATCATATTTTTAAAACGCTAAGGGATTTCTATTAGCGTTTTTTTTATTTTTATCAAAAACCAACCTAATAATTTGCATTTTGACTATTTTAATTAAAAACATCAAAGAGCTCCTTCAAACCCGAACCACAAACGTAACCGTTTTAAATGGTGAAGAAATGAAAGAGTTGCCCTCCATTAAAAATGCCTACTTACTCATTGAACATGATACCATTGTTGAATTTGGAAAAATGGACGATTTTGAAGACATGGATGCAGATGAAGTAATCGATGCCTTAGGAAAAATGGTTCTACCCACATGGTGCGATTCCCATACTCATATAGTTTATGCAGGAAACAGAGAGCAAGAGTTTGTTGATAGAATTAATGGACTTAGTTATGAAGAAATTGCCAATCGTGGTGGAGGTATCCTAAATTCTGCTGAAAAGCTTCAAAATACTTCTGAAGATGACTTGTATAATCAATCTGCGCAACGGCTAACGGAGGTCATGAAAATGGGAACTGGAGCTATCGAAATAAAATCAGGGTACGGATTGACTTTGGATGCCGAATTAAAAATGCTTCGTGTCATAAAAAGATTAAAACACGATTTCCCCGTTAAGGTGATATCCACATTTTTGGGGGCACATGCTATTCCAAAAGAGTTTAAAGATAATCCCGATGGCTATGTAGACCTTATCATAGAGGAAATGATTCCTCAAATAGCTAAAGAGCAGTTATCCCAATATATAGATGTTTTTTGTGAAAAAGGATACTTCTCTTTAGAACAAACCGAACGCATCTTACAAGCGGGAGCATCTTACGGATTAATTCCAAAAATTCATGTCAATCAGTTTAATGCTTTTGGGGGAATTGCCCTAGGAGTAAAATACGATGCTTTATCAGTAGATCATCTTGAAGAATTATCAGAGGAAGATATTGCTGTGCTTAAAGACAGTAATACCATGCCTGTGGCCTTACCTTCATGTTCCTACTTCTTGAGCATTCCTTATACCCCTGCAAGAAAACTTCTAGATGCTGGGATCCCAATAGCTTTGGCATCTGATTACAATCCAGGTTCTACCCCAAGCGGGAATATGAATTTTGTAGTAAGTACCGCTTGTATCAAAATGAAAATGACGCCTGAAGAGGCTATTAATGCAGCAACCATCAATGGTGCTTATGCCATGGGAATTAGTAATATGTATGGAAGTATTTGTCGGGGCAAAAAGGCCAATATAATGATTACCAAAGAAATTCCAAGCTATCACTACCTACCCTATGCTTTTGGGGATAATCACATTGAAGCCGTATACATCAATGGCGTAAAGATTTAAATTTACATAAAAGAAAACCCCGAAAGTTAATCACTTCCGGGGATTATTTTATTTTCTATGTTTTATTTTACTTTAGGGTAAACTCAGTTGAAGAAATCAATTCTTTATCATTGTAAACATTTACTTTATATCGTCCATCTTCAAATTTATCATTTAAAGGCTCAACAAACTCGCAAATATTCAAATTGGTATTTTCATAATTAAAAGTACTTACCACACTATAATTGATCGTTTCTTCTCCCATTTGAATTTGCTCATTCACACCTAAAATTTGATTATTAGGTCCTACAACCTGAACATACAATTCTTGCTCCCCAGCTTGAACCAACTTATTTTTCGCTACGGTGAAACAAACTCTGATTTTATCAGAACGTCTTGCTCTCTCAGTTGGTATTAATTTTCCAGAAGAACGCTCAATAACCCCAAATCCTTTTAAATCAACGGTTTGTAATACAGAAGCATCACTCATAACTTCAGCAAGGGCAGTATTTTGAACTAACAACGAGTCAGTAAACATGGTTCTTTCTTCAAGTCTGATTTTTGTACTATCCAATGAAGTAGCCAATAGTTGATTTTCAATTTTCAATTTATCATTTTCAGCCATTAACACATCCATTTCTTGTTGAAGGTTCAAATATTTCTTTTTATATCTCCAAAGGCTTTGTACGTTGGTTTCCGATACTTTTAAAGAATCAATTAATCCTTCAATACGTGCTTTAGCATCTACCAAATTTTGGTTTGAAATTTCATTGTCTTTAATAGCTAAATCATATTGTTTGGCCAATTTATCATAATCATTAATGACCATTTGTTTCTCTTTAGTCAATTGAGCTTCAGTTTCCTTTTTCTCGTTTAGTAGGCTAAAAGAGTAAAATGCCGCACCAAGAAATAAAACTAGGGCAATACCTAATGCAACTTTTAATCCTGTATTACTCTTATTGTTTTCCATAATAACTCGTTTTAATTTTTAGATTTACTAATTTTAGTTTAGGTTAGAATAACAATTTTAAACATTATATGCCAAACTTGATGGACAATTTCATTTTATTCGATAAAAGTAACTTGAAAGGTTATTTAAATAAAAGAACGGCCGAATCAAAACTTGGGGAACAAATAAAAAAGTTAACCACCATTTCTTCTATATACGATCAACTCAAGGACTTAGACGTTTCTTATGTCATTTTTGGCATAAATGAAAATGCTGGAGTGTTTGCACACAATGGAAATTCTGGGACTTACAATATTTGGGAAGAGACGCTTAAAGTTTTGTTAAACACGCAAAGCAACCCATTCACTCCTGCCAAGAAAGTGTTGATTTTAGGTCATTTCGATTTTAAAAATTATGAGAAGAAACTGGAAAAACTAGAACCGAAAAAGAAAAAAGACCAGATCAAAGCCCGAAAATATGTATCAAAAATAGATATTGAAGTAAGCTATTTAGTTTATCAAATTGTCAAAGCAGGTAAAATTCCAATCGTCATTGGAGGTGGACAAAATAATGCCTATGGCTGTCTTAAAGGCAGCGCTTTAGGCTTTCAAAAACCTATTAATGCGATCAATTTCGATATTCAGGCAGATTTCAATAAAGAAGATGGACGTCATAGCTCCAATTCTTTTAGTTATGCCTTTAGTGAAGGTTTTCTAAACAAGTATTTTATTTTTGGAATGCATGAGAGTTATATTCTTGAATCAAACTTAGCAACCCTTAATAAATTGAATGAAATTGAATTCAATACTTTCGATGCCTTTAATAGGAAAGAATTGAAGTTTAAACAAGAACTTAAAAGAGCAAGCGAATTTATTTGTGATGACTCCTTTGGAATCGAAATTGACTGTAAATCAATTCAGCATGCTTCGGGCTCCCAATCCAATCCAAGCGGATTCAATTTGAATAAGGTAAGAAAGTTTATCACCTATTTTGGGCAAAAACCCAATGCGTCCTACCTCCATATTTCTGAAGGATTCATTAATGAAGATAAACCATCAAATCCTATTGGTAAGGTTATTTCCTATCTGATAACAGATTTTATAAAAGCCCACGAAATCAAATAAAAAAAAGCACCTCAAAACTGAGGTGCTCAACTAAATAACACCTAACTAAAATTGGGCTACTTCTGTACTATCTTTCATAGCAACAGTACTAGAAGCTCCTGATGTAACTGTATTTTGGATAGCATCAAAATAGGTAGTTCCCACAAATCCTTGGTGCTTTACGGCATGAAAGCCTTCCTTTTGCAAAGCAAATTCACGTTCTTGTAATTCGGAGTAACCTGCCATTCCCCTGCTTTTATAAGCCTTTGACAATTCAAACATGCTGGTATTTAAGGCATGGAAGCCTGCCAATGTAATAAACTGGAATTTATAACCCATTTTTGCCAATTCCTCTCTAAATGATTCCATTTCAGAAACACTTAATTTAGCCGCCCAATTAAAAGATGGAGAGCAATTATAAGCCAACATTTTCCCAGGATACTTGGCATGTATGGCATCTGCAAACTTCTTAGCTTGTGCCAAATCTGGAGTAGAGGTTTCCATCCATAATAAATCGGCATAAGGCGCGTAGCTTAACCCTCGATCGATCCCTTGCTCTACTCCATTTTTCACATAAAAGAACCCTTCCGAACTTCTTTCCCCGGTTACAAATTTCTTATCACGTGCATCGATATCACTAGTTAGTAAATTGGCTGCATCTGCGTCAGTTCTTGCAATAATTAAAGAAGGAACCCCCATAACATCACTGGCCAATCTAGCGGCAATTAATTTATTGATAGCTTCTTGAGTTGGCACCAAAACCTTCCCTCCTAAATGTCCGCACTTTTTGGCGGAGCTAAGCTGATCCTCAAAATGCACTCCAGAAGCTCCTGCTTCTATCATGGCTTTCATCAGCTCAAAGGCATTCAAATTTCCTCCAAACCCAGCCTCGGCATCAGCAACGATGGGTACCAAATAATCCAATTTATCTGCAACACCATTTACAGATTGTATTTGGTCTCTTCTTAATAGTGCATTATTGATTCTTTTAACTACTTGAGGAACACTGTTAGCTGGATACAAAGATTGATCTGGATACATTTCCCCTGCTAAATTGGCATCTGCAGCTACTTGCCAACCGCTCAAATAAATAGCTTCCAATCCAGCCTCAACTTCCTGAATAGCTTGATTGCCTGTTAATGCACCTAGACCAGCCACATAATCCTGAGTATTCAACTTTTCCCATAATTTTTGAGCTCCCAATTTGGCAATGCTATGCTCTAGTTTATAGGAACCTTGAAGCTTGATAACTTCTTCTGCTGTGTAAGGTCTTTCAATGCCTTTCCACCTTGGGTTTACGGTCCAATTTGTAATTAATTCTTGAATTCTGTCATTAGTTTTCATAGTTTTGTAATGGGTATTAAAATGTTAATATTCAAATCCTGTGGAGTGTGCCAGCACTCTCAGGATTTTTTTGTTTATAAATATTGATAAGCTGATAGCGTTAAAAATTCTTCAAAATCATTGCTGATTACCAAATCGTTAAATAGTTTTATGGCTAAGTCAAATTTGGATTTTCTAACGTATTCCTGTCCATACTCCTTAATGAGTTTTTCTACTTCATCGTCAAAAATATCTGCATATAGTTGGGTTGTAAATTCTCTTCCATCTTCCAATAGGACTCCATTCTTCAACCACTGCCAAACTTGTGTTCTGGATATTTCTGCTGTTGCAGCATCTTCCATTAAATGATAAAGTGCTACGGCTCCCTGTCCCCTTAACCAAGATTCCAAATAAAGGATTCCCACATTAATATTTTTTCTGATTCCGGCTTCAGTTACTGTTCCTTGAGGTACTTCCACCAAATCTTTTGCAGTCACATAAACATCTTCCCTTAAAACCTCCAATTGGTTGGAATTAGGCATATGTTGATTAAAAATAGTCATCGCGATTTCTACTAGTCCAGGATGAGCCACCCAAGTACCATCATGTCCATTAGTTACTTCTCTTAATTTATCTTGTCTTACTTTTTCAATGGCCAATTCATTGGCATATGCATCATTCTTAATAGGAATTTGAGCGGCCATCCCTCCAATGGCAAGAATACCCCTTTTATGGCAGCGTTGTATGACCAATTTACTGTAAGCATCCATAAAAGGAGCTGTCATGGTCACTTGATCCCTATTGGGAACAACAAAATCCTTATGGTTTCTAAATTTCTTGATATAAGAAAAAATATAATCCCATCTCCCACAATTCAACCCTACTATGTGGTCCTTTAGTTCAAAAATGATTTCATCCAATTGAAAACTGGCAGTAATGGTCTCAATTAAAACTGTTGCCTTAAAAGTGCCAATTGGTACACTTAGGAATTCCTGAGCAAACTTGAAGACATCATTCCACCACCTTGCTTCTAAATAGTGTTCAAGCTTAGGTAAATAAAAATAAGGAGCGGTTCCTTTTTCGCGTAAGACTTTAGTGTTATTAAAGACATATAATCCAAAATCTACCAAACTTCCCGATGCTTGTTCACCATTAATCAATAGGTGCTTTTCATTTAAATGCAAGCCCCTTGGTCTCACTAATAAAACAGCATGTTCTTCATTAAGTGTATAAGATTTATTTCTCTTGACATCTGTTAACGAAATCGTTTTCGTATTAGCATCAAATAAATTTTGTTGCCCTTGGATGGTATTATACCAAGTTGGGGCATTGCTATCTTCAAAGTCAGCCATATAGGTCTTGGCACCAGAATTAAGGGCGTTTATAACCATTTTTCTATCTACCGGACCAGTAATTTCAACTCGTCTATCTTGTAAATCTTTCGGGATGGAACCTGCCTTCCACTCTCCTTCTCGAATATGCTTGGTTTCAATTGGAAAGTCTGGAAATTGCCCTTTATCAAATATAGCTTGCTGTTTGATTCTTCTTTCTAAAAGTTCCAAACGGGAGCTATTAAATTTCTCGTGAAGTGCTACTAGAAACTCCAAAGCCTCATCGGTTAAAATATCTGGATAGTAGTGATCCACTTCTTTAGCGTAGCGAACTCGTTCTGCAATTATTGAATTTTGAAACATGGTAAAGTATTTAAGATGAGAACAATATTAAAACAAAGAATTTGAAAAAACAAGCGAACGTTCGCTATTTTTTATTTTACGCTAAAAATAAAAGTTCGCAAAATTGATTATATTTGTTTTTATGGAAGAAGAATATATCAAGCTTATTTTTGGTTTAAAACTAAGACAGATAAGGACTGACAGAGATCTTTCCTTATTTGGTCTATCCAAATTATCAGGTCTTTCCAAGTCTTATTTAAATGAGATAGAAAAAGGAAAAAAATATCCAAAACCGGATAAAATTGTTTTGCTTTCGGAAAAATTGGATGTGCCTTATGACCAATTGGTATCCTTAAAATTGGATAAGAATTTAGCGCCAATTGGTGAAATTCTTCAATCTAAAATTTTAAAAGAGATTCCCTTGGATCTTTTCGGTATTCATGAAAATGATTTGATTGACATCATCAGTAATGCTCCTGCAAAAGTCAATACGTTTATTAGTACCATTATTGAAATTGCCCAGAACTACAACTTTGGCAAGGAAAGTTTTTACTTAGCTTCCGTTCGCACTTTTCAGGAGACTAACAACAACTATTTTGATGATTTGGAAAAGAAAGTAGCGTCTTTTGCCAAATCCTATCACATTGATCTCAATCACCCCATATCCCCAAAAGAGCTTGAAGAAATATTGATTGAGGAATTTGGTTACACCATAAACAAAGAAGAACTTAAACAGCATAAAAGTTTAGATAACCTAAGGTCTGTATTTGTTCCGAAGACAAAAACCTTGTTATTGGCGGATCATATGGACGATGCTCAAAGAAATTTTATCTATGCCAAAGAAATAGCCTATAATTATTTAAAGATTACCGAAAGGCTCTATACCTTTTCTTGGATAAAATTTGATCATTTTGATCAGGTATTAAATAATTTCTATGCCTCCTATTTTGCGGGAGCCCTTATCATTCCAAAAAAACAGCTTAGTCAGAAATTGACAAGTCTATTTTCCAAAGATTATTTTGATACCGATCTCTTTTTAAACACATTAAACGCTTTTAACGCCTCTCCAGAATCCTTTTTCCAAAGGCTAACAAACATCCTTCCAGAAGCATTCAACCTGCAAAACTTATTCTTTTTACGATTCCAAAACAGGGAAGGAAGCGACCATTTTCAATTGGATAAAGAATTACATTTATCACACCACCACTCCCCCAGAGCTAATGAAACTAACGAACATTATTGCAGAAGATGGATTGCATTAAAGGTTTTGGAAAAAATAAAAACAAACAAATCAAACCACGAATTTGATATTCAAATTTCAAATTATCCGTCCGACGGTTTTAAATACTTAGTTTTATCATCAGCAACCAAAGATCCATTTAAGGAAGGTTATTACCGCAGCATTACTTTAGGATTGTTGATCAATAAGCAACTTCAGAACAAGGTTAAATTCTTGAATGATCCGCATATTGAATCTAAACAAGTGGGCGTCACTTGTGAGCGCTGCCAAATTAAAAACTGTGAAGTCAGAAAGGCAGAACCCATCAAGATTTTAAAACAACAAAAACACATGGAAATAGCCCAAGTGGTTGAGGAAATTAACAAAAAATTCAGTTGATTATTCTCCGTTGATAGCTTTTAAAGAATCGATTCTTTTTTGGAGTTGTTCAATTTCCTTTTCATTCCTATTGATATTTGGCAATACAGGAACCGAATCAGTTGCTGTTTTTATATCTGTTTCCTTCATTTCATCTTGATAAAAATACCCGATACCTTCACTGGATCTCCATGCTTCATTTAATTGCTTGTATACATCAAGGTCCCACTGACTTGGATGCTTGACATCAATCCAAATGACATCACGATATTCGGCATCGATTAAGGCTAGATCTGGAGTTGCCGACCCATCAAAATTCTTATCGCCTTCACGTACCGCAGAAACCGTACTGAGATAAAACAATCTTTTTCTACCGGCAATATCTTTGATATAAGGTCTAAATTCCACGGGTTTGTTCACCGACCAATCATACTCCTTTCTAGATTCTATAACCTTGAGTGGCATAGCTGAAACTCCAGCATACCCTTGTTTTTTGGAGGCGTGATCATAATAGAATAATTTGTCTGTACCGTCGGCTGGTATAAAAACACTATAAGACAAACTGGTGCGTTCATCTCCTACTGGCTCCAATCCAAACCAATGATACAACCCATTGTAAGCTGGAATTCCAGTTCCTGAAAAGTCGAAATCGGTTACAAATGGCTGCTCATTTTGATCATCTGGCAAGTCAGGAATTTTAACGGCTGTTTGCATATTCCAAGGCAAGGGATCACTAAATCCTCCCAAAAACTTTAAAGATTCCGCTTGCAGTCTCGATACTTTTTCTGATAAAGTATTTTGTCTTTGCAGGAATTCGTGATTTTTCATTTCCTCAGGGCTGATATAAGTTCCTTTCCCAATTAAAATGCGCTCCACATAATCATTAAAATCATGAGCACCATTATCAATGACCATGACTCCTCCAAAGGTGGGATATGGAAAGAAAAATCCTTTCCAATTGATTAAACTCACCACTTCAACCCATTCACCAGAATCATTCTTCATATAAAATACATCTCCTGGTTCATAGGAAAGCAGTTTCCAAAGACCAAATCTTTGAACGACGGCATTGTAAGTATTACGGCTAAATTTTAAGGATTCCCCTATAGAAAAAGTGACCGGTATCCTATTATCACTTGAAAACCTGGGAAAAGGTGTTGTACTTGACACTGAAAATACTTCTTCTGTATTATCACTGATACGTTGCCATACATATTTCTCTGTAGGCTGAATAGCCATGGTCCATTTGTTCTCATTATCAACCCTTACCAAATGTGGTAAAGATACATCCTTGGTCTCTCCTACACTTTCATTGGCCATTGAGAAGATATTTCTCATTGGTTGAATGCGCTCATTTTGCGTCAATGGCAATTCACTCACTTCAACACGATTTAAATGAAGAAATACATTGTAGGTCTTCATATAATCATACATTTTAAAATGCCAACCGATGATATAGAGCAATGCAAAAAAAGCAATAAGCATTCCCAAGATGCCCAAACGTCCTCCTGTTCCTGCTGTTTTTCGAAATTTCCTCAATCCAAAATATAAGAACAACCCTGCTAAAAGAAGGACGAAAATATATTTCCTAATGAATAGTAGTGCAGGCTGGTAATCATCCCGTAAAACAAACAACAAAATTAAAATAACGATAGACACGAAAATGGTTATACGTTTTTGCTTCTTGCCCTTATTCCAGTAATTCTTAATCATTTTTTGTGTGTTATTTTGAAACGGATTCAATGAATGCTTCTTCTTCGTTATTCAACGGAAATGCATTGTAATTTTCCCAAAAATTCTCTGTAAAGCTAGTCCCAGCTTCATAAATCGTTCTATTATCATAACCATCATCAGGAATCTCCACGTCATTTTCAAAAGCATAAACAAATAAATCTGAACTGAAATTGAAATTATCATCCACATATTTTCCAAACTTCAAATACATCCCAACAGATTTCTGATTGTATGATAAGACATATTTGTCCTCAATGACTCTAAATTTCGTCCAAATGAGTAGGCTATTGACCTTTACT
Organism: Mangrovimonas sp. CR14; assembly: GCF_011764015.1. NCBI lineage: Bacteria > Pseudomonadati > Bacteroidota > Flavobacteriia > Flavobacteriales > Flavobacteriaceae > Mangrovimonas > Mangrovimonas sp. CR14. Next base: position 310,532 of record NZ_JAAFZY010000003.1, read on the forward strand.
TTCATAATCAACATCACATTTTGAAGTTTAGAGTATTTAAGGTGATCACTTGATGTGTAAAATTTAAGTTCTAAAACATCTCCTGTTTTTGGATCAATGACCACATAACCTTTATAAAGAAGTTCTTCCACATCACTTTTAGGACTAACCTCAATGTATTCGTATTCTAACCCGCCTTCCTCTTTTTTTATTTTTCTGACAAAATCATAATTTTTATCCTTGAGAAGTTTCTTTATAAACTTATAGTTATAGGCATTTTTAACATATTCATCCAAAGTAAATGCCGAATTAATGTTGTCTATACTTCCAAAGTCCTCTTCACTTATTTTATCGCTTTTAAATGCACGATGTTGCGGTAAGGTAATAACAGACTTCCCATTCCCTTTTTTCACATAATAATTTACCAAACCATCAGAAAATTTAGTGTATTCATCATTTACCTTGACAATTTCACGACAATAACTTTTAAATAGGGTGTTCTTATCAATCTTATTGTCTGCAGCCTTAATGATACTTTTTAAATAATCTTCTGCCGACACATCTGAAATGACAACTTCATCCAAAACAAAATCTTTAGGTTTTAAAAAAATTTCGTTAAAACCATCTTGAAGTTCCACCTCCTTTTCCTCATAACCTAAGTAGCTAAAAGTGACTTTAGAGCCGTTATCCATAATAGAAAACTCGCCTTCTCCATTGGAGATAGAACCAGTATAATTTGAATCTGGACCATTATCAATATAAACACTCACAAACTCCAAAGGTTCTTTCGTGTCTGCATCTTTTATTATTCCTGTTTTCCGTTCTTGGCTAATGGCAAGTTGTGTAATTGTAAAAATAAGTAGGAAGAAAGTATGTTTCATTCTTGTCTGGTTGTTATAGTAGTCCTTTATCTTTTAAGCGTTCTCTAGCACTTTTTTCTTCTGGTTTTGGGGATTCCTTAATTTCAGTTTTTGGCTCCTCCAATTGTTTTTCATCCCTGTCCTGTAAATCTTCTAAAAAATCCTTCCCCTTTTCAATAGTCTGTTTGAACTTATCTTCAATCAGCCCACCTTCTTCTTCTATAATCTCATTTGACTTGAAAATAAAACTGGCCAAATAAGTTCCAATTAACGTTCCTACAATCATGGAAGCAAACAAGGAAATGGTCGCTATATCTATCGGTATTAAAAATCTTACAATGACAATAGCTACAAGAAAAAAAGCTGAAATGAATACCAAACGCAACAGAAAGGATTGCTGGAATACAAAACCAGTACGATCATTTGATTTCATTTGAAGCTCCTTGGAATATATCATTTTGTTAAAAAAGCGATACAATTTATTTCCATTGGATTCCCTCCAATAGATAAGCGCCCCAAATAAAATAGCAGCAATAAAAATTATAAGTTCCAGTGTCATAAGGCTTAAGATTGTTGGTTTCTATAAAATTAGTCTAATAAAATCAAATATTGTTACGTATTTGTTCAATCACCCAATCCTGAAAGGAGTCATCCCATGTTTGATAAGCTTTATAAAATTGCTCTTTGTCATACCAAAATAAAAATAAGACATCCTTTGGAGAAATATTGACTAAAAGCTTCCAAATCAAATCTTGATGAATTGGCTCCAATGAGGAATGGGGCTGATGTAAGGCATGATAAAAATCCAAATCAACCATATCCTCCAATTTGTATTGATTGCTCCGTTGCAAACGCTCCAAATAAATTTCAACACCATTGATTTTTTTGAGAGAATTCAATTCAATTTTGTTTAAATAGCTCTTAAATAAAATCTTGTCTTCCAATATTTCTTTTATCGGATGAGATCCATTTTTTAATTCTTGATGAAATTCAAACTTTTTGATACGTTCATAACGAGGTGTTTGAACCACTTGATCTAAATGGCATTCTGCAATCAAGTGATCTCTTAATTTTTCCACCAACTCATCATGATCAATATGAAACATCAATATATCATATGAGGTATCATCAATCGCCTTTTTGAACATGGTTTCATCCTCAAAGATGATCATGTCCTTTATAAAGTCTTTCAAAACATAAACCCCACCAAAAGCTCTAGAAAAATAAGAGCTTACTTCATATTTCAATTCAGGTAAATCTAAATTTCTATGTCTTAAATCTCCATATTTTTTAGCCGAGTCCAATAATTGGGCATGAATCTTTTCATCAATAAAATTGTTTCCTGATTTAAACTTCTCAATCAGCTGAAATTGCTCTTGTTGCGCTTTACCAATACCGTGAATCAACTTAAATCGAACAATGACCTCTCGATAACGCAACATATCCAATGGCTCATAAAAAGCATCAATCCCTTGATCAAAATCCAAACATATGGCCGAATCTCTTGTAATATCAGTAATCTGATCGGAATAAGTTTTAAAAATCAACTTCATCAACTCCCTATCAAAGGAATGGTTGGGCATATAAACCGGCGCTCCCTTTTGCAATGGGGAAACTATAATACCATGGGAGTTGGCTTCTCCGTGATTTAAGTAATATAGATTATCTCTCTCTTCAGCGATTTCAGGACTCCAACCCAAACCATCAATTGAAAAAGCCACTAAATTGGTTGGTTCAAATCCCAAAGTTTTAAGGCAATCATTGTAGCGCTCCACCATTTTACCTCCTACAGGAATCAATTGTCCCCGAAAAAGATGTGCTTCCTTCAGTTTCTGCATTACTCCATCAATTTATGTACCTGAGCATATTGCAATAATATACAGGTTTTAGCATCTTGGATTTCACCATTTTCAAGCATGTCTATAACCGTTTTAAACGGCAACTCCATGACCTCAATATCTTCGTGCTCACTGTCTAACCCTCCACCATCACTCACTTTCATGGAATCATCATATTCTGCTATGAAATAAAAAAGTTTTTCGGTCATCGCTCCTGGAGACGAATACATTTCAAATATTTTTGTGGCAGAAGGTACTCTATAACCTGTTTCCTCTTCCGCTTCCCTGATGATGCATGTAACAGGGTCATCTTTATCAAGCATACCCGCACAAGCCTCAATCATAAAACCAGCTTGTGGATCATTGGCAAAGGCAGGCATTCTAAACTGCCTAGTAAGAATAACCGTTTTCTTTATAGGGTTATATAGCAAAACCACGGCACCATCACCTCTATGATACGTTTCTCGGGACTGTCTAATCCATTGCCCATTTTCCAATTGATAATCAAAATCAATTTTATTCAGTTTGGCCCAATGATCAGAAAGTAACGTGTCAGAAATATTTTTTATTCTTTTAGTTTCCTTCATACATTTTTCTTGCTTCCATTTCAATATTTAGTTGATTAACCCTCGCCTCCACTTGTCGCTTAAAATCGGTATCGGCTATGGTTGCGACATTATCCAAATATCTAATGACTTCTTGTTTTCTGATATCTGAAAAGTTTAACCCTTTCATATTGGCCTTCATAAGTTCTTGAAGCATATGAAATTTAGTTTGATAATCTTTTTTGAAATAGGTTTCCGGGTTTTCAAACCAATCAGATTCCAAATCAAAATCTGTCAATCTCAAGGAAATAGCAGATTGGATATTCCTAACATCTCGAGAAGAGAAAAACGGAAATATCTTTTGTATTTCTTTGTATAGTGACGCATAAAACATGTGATCATCGTCCTTGTGAAGGCTTTCAACTTTGTCAAACGTTTCCAATACACGTTCTTCTGAAGGTCTTTCTACAGACTGAAGAATATCACCCATGTTTTTGGCCAAACCTTGATTACTTAAAAACTCATATCCATTTGGATTATTCATGTTGACAAAACTTGGCATGGTCTTTTCAAACTTTTTCCACCACAGATAGTCTTGATCCAAGAAATCATGCTCTGTTCGAGCTCCATCTATTTTGAAACGTCCCTGAACACGGGAAATGACGGCTTTATCCAGCATTTCAGGTAAATTAGTAAACAACCCTATGGAACTATTTCCATAGTTAACGGCATAAGCCCCTTCGGTGTATCTTAAAAAAACACCTATTACTTCCTTCACCCCTGCCGAAACTCCTTGTGCAGTTCTTTCTTGAAGATTATTTTCTGCATCGTCAATAGGAGCAAAAATTAATTTGGAAGGATCCTGTAAAGGTTTCATCCATTCTACCATTTTTTCTGCCGATCCACCTTGAAACGTGCTTATTAAAGTATCTGGCATAGGATGAAAAAGAAAAGGAATTTCCAATTGATCACAATGGTCTTTAAGCTTGGTGGCAATAGCAGCAATCAACATACTTTTTCCTGTACCAGGTATTCCATACCCCATAAACACGGGCATAAACCCACCCAACTCCTGAAATGGATTTTTCTTTTCAGCAAAGTCGTAACTCAACATCCTTTCAGTCAACCTTCTTGCAAAGTGTTTGGCATCTCGGTTTCCTACAATTTGTTCAAACTGTACTTTATTGAATTCGATACTTTTGGCTGCTCCTGAAAACACGTTATCCCAACCAGAAATTGAAAAATCAGATTTTTCCAATTTGTAAGTTCTATCCATTATGGTTTCTTGATATTCCAAAGTGCTTTTACGCATTTGAATTTCAGCAATAAGCGCCTCAAAATATACCATAGTAAAATCGACGACATCTTGGTCATTTGTTATGATTTCAGGATGGTCCAAGTATTTATCATAATAAAATAACGCACATGAAATACCTTTTAAGGGAGACAATAAGGAAACCTCTGGAATCCCAGCAAATTTCTGCTTCATCACACTTAAGTCATCCGATGCACTATTTCTTAAATCGTGTAATATTTTATAGGCTATAGAGAATAACATAAATGCTGTAGCAGTATGCTGCTTGCTTTCAAATTCTCTTTTCCCAGAATGATCTAATGTGGACCTTCGTTCACTTAAACTGGACAAGCCCGATGCATCATAAAAACTATCGCGAATCCAAAGTCCTAGGGTAATCCCTTCTTGAACTGCAAATAGCGATTGATTTAAATGTAAAGGAATAGCAACCGATTCTGGGAGCAGCCTTTTTTTAAGACCTAAAATAGTTTTTGATACCGAGGTTATATGAGCTTGACTACCGTTATTGGCACGAGATAAATAAAGTAATATGGAACTATCATTTTGATCTTTATCTCGATTTTTGGCTCGTTGCCCTTGCTCCCATTGAATACTCTTTAAATAGGATGTCGCCTCATCACGAAGCATATCCAATTCGTTTTGTTTTATGGGAAATGTTGAGTTATGTTGCATTTTTTAATTTCAATATTCGGTGAGCAGCAGAGAACTACTCTTTTTAATTAATCTCCATTGGTTGGCAAACTACTCATTTGAATAGGTGGTTTTGCCAATCCATTCATCCAATCTGGCGTTTTGTTGTATAACATTTGAATAATCCTGTGCGGTGCAAACACATATTTTTGTTGCAAGACGTCGCTCCAGTTTTGAAGAACTTGTTTATTAAAAAAGTTCCCTTCTTTAAATTCACCCTTAGAAAAAACTTCATCCACCGTAAGCGAAATGGCATAGGACTCAAGAGGAATTTCCTTTTTACCTATGCTCTCCAATAATGCGTGCGTCAAATCGTGTTCATCTTTGGCAAAAATGTTATGTAAAGGACCTAAATCAATTCGCTTGACCTGCTTAGGATGAATATGTGGTAATTTTCTATCAATAGCATAAGCCATGGTATCCAAATTCATTTCGCGGTCTGCAATTTGCTTCAAGGCCTGATACATTTCCTCCTTTTCCTCTAAAATATTGGAACCATCATAATCGAAATACATAAAACAAACGAATGGCCTATTATGTGTTACATCATAAAAACTCCAACTAGTCATCAATTTTGCCATGGGATTATCTTCCACCTCTATGATTTTGCCTTGAACAAAACGGTTAAATATATATTGTTTATTAACCGTCTTGTAATAGGCAATAGAAGCTGCTTGAAAAAGTCTATTTCGTTTGACAGGCTGCTTTTTTCTTAAAAGGGTATCTAGAAACTCCTCTTCCAATTGCTGAATAGGCGTTAATTTTTCTAAATAATGGTCTCGCAATTCGAGATCATTAAACAAATAACGAAACTCTAAATAGTTTGGAAATCCGGAATCTGTCAAATCAACCTTCATGTGTTCCTCATCATCAAACATATATTTGATTCGCATTGCTTCTATGGAATACAACAACAAATCACAATATTGTTTGAAAAAGGTAAGTTCCTGACCAGTACACAACCCTTGATATTGAATACTCACAATCAATTCCTTGAGCACAAAATCTACCATTCTATGGTAAAACACATAATGCTCCTTGGAATCTAATTGTGCTGAATCTAACGGCGTTACAATCATTCGTTAAAAATCAAAATTTGATTGTATCATTTAAGCCTAGGATAATAAATCATCATCACCTGACTTTGGTTCAGGTTTTGGACTTTCTCCTTCAGGCTTAGAAGGCTCATTTTCAGCTGCGTAATAATCTTCAAAAATTTGCTTCATATCAATACCATAGCGTTCAGCAAAATTCTTCTGAATATCAACATCTTTAGCCCTTATTTCTTGTAATGCTTCAGCATAACTACTGTAAACACCTTGCATTACTTTTTCATGAACTGGAATGTTATCCATCATTTCTTGACGTGCTTTGGCACTTGCTGTATGCATTGCAGCCAATGTTTCACCAATGTGCTCATCGGTTTTCACCCCTAGGTGCTCTAAAATGGCAGCAAATTCTTGATCTGTTCTAGCCTTTAAAGCAACTACATAACCATCATAATATTTAAGTCGCTCTTCGGTATCACTTTTTAGTTTCGCACGATGGGTTTGGAGATTACTTCTTAAAGAAGTCAATACTTTTATTGTTAAATTATGCTTATGAACAAAGCTATCTTTACTTGCCGCTAAGGTGGTGTAGGCATTTTTCAAACCTTCCAATTCCTCTACTTTTTGCTCAAGAGTTGTTACTTTTCCAACTGCCTCAGCATATTCTGCAGACTGTTTATCCACAATTTCTTCCAAAGCTTGACGCGCTTGTTTTAATAAAGCATATTGTTCTTCCAGTTTCGTTTCAACCTCTTTCTTCTTCTCTAATGCTTTGGTATGATTTTTAGTTGCTTCAACAATTGCATCTTGCAACTTGTCTTCTACTTCCTTGATTTCAACTTCACGATCTTTTAACCTTTTTACGGCTGCCTGACTCTTAAATGACAACTCATTTAAAAGGGTTTGCACATCCGCACTTTCAATACGTTGTTGAAACATCGCCTTAGCTTTAGTATCGGCTTCATCCCTTGCCTTTTGGGCAGCTTTAAGCTCTTCTTCTGCCTTTCTGATTTTGGCCTTTCTTCCCCATAGGTTATTCCACCAAGTATCTGGTTTAGCCTCTGCATCCTCCAATTCAACTCTTGCCCTTTCCAATCTCTTGATGGCATTGTCAATTACCTTCTGCTCTTCAGCATTAAGAGAGGAAAAAGCTTCAAAAATAATACCCACCTCATCTTGGTAATCGGTCAAATCTTTAATGGCATCCAAAAGGGTGGTTCTATCCTTTTCAGCCATATGCACCACATCATCCAAAGTGGCATTTAAGATTTTTTGACGCACCTCGGGATCATCTTCCTGGGCTAATTTTGATTTCATAGTGTCTATGGCCTTTCCCCAATTGACATCTACTTTGGATTGTTTTTCATTGGAATTGGTTTCCAGTAAGTCAAATTCGTCTGACATATTAAGTCGTGTTAATGTTTAACAATAGTTAGGGTAAGCAATTTCGCTAAATTTTACGATTATAAAAATTAAACTTGCTCGAATTATCAGTACGAATTTATATTTAATTGTTACAAAAGATGTTAAAAATAAATGACAATCTGTATCTTTAAGGATAAGCAGAATAAATTTCTTAATACAAGGAAAACAATTCTAACATCAAACTTAAAACCAAGTAAAGATCAAACTCATGAAAAAAATTTATTTACTCCTATTTGCTTCCATTCTAATTGTGGGTTGTCAATTTAATAACAAGAAACCTGAAGACGCTACGGATATGGAGATGACAGAGGACACTATCACCACAGAGGCCCCTTCAGTAATTGAAGATAAGGAAGCTGCTGATGAAAGTTATGCCTTAAGCTACGATACGGATGATGTAAAAATTACTCCAATTAGTCATGCCACCTTTGTACTGGAAACAGACAACACGGTCATTTATGTAGATCCCGTAGGAGGTGCTGAAGCCTTCGACAATTTCCCGAAACCACAAATCATTTTGGTAACTGACATTCATGGAGACCATTTAAATGCCGAAACCTTAGAAGGGCTTTACAAGCCAAACGTACAATTAGTGGTGCCAAAAGAGGTTAAAAAACAATTACCTGAATCTATTAAAGAAAAAACAGATGTCCTTTCAAATGGTCAGAGTATTAGTTTAAAAACTAGTAAAATGAATGTCGATATAGAGGCTATCCCCATGTATAACATTAGACCCGAAGCATTGCAATATCATGAACCTGGGAGAGGGAATGGTTACATTCTAACAGTGGGAGGAAAACGTATTTATATTTCTGGGGACACCGAAGACATTCCCGAAATGAGAAATTTAAAAAATATTGATTTAGCCTTAGTTTGTATGAATCTCCCATATACAATGACTGTAGAAAGTGCTGCCGATGCCGTTTTGGAATTTAAGCCTAAAAAAGTTTTTCCTTACCACTACAGGGGAACTGATGGGTTAAGTGATGTGAAAATGTTTAAAAAGTTGGTTAGCGCTGGAAATAAGGATATTCAAGTAGTTCAATTAGAATGGTATCCTAGCTACTAAATATTTCATTTTTAATTGTTTACTAAATAAAAAATATTATCTTTGACCGAGCTATTAACCCAATCTATTAAAACCTACGTAAATGACTTTAAACTCTATTCCTCCACCGGTTTTTCTAATTGAACAGAGCAGTATTGTGATGTTGCTTTCAATTAGTGTTGTTTTCTTTTTAATTCTTTTGATTCTTGGGATTAGAAAATCTTATAAGTTAAAAAAGGAAAATGAGCGTTTGGCAAATAAAAGTCAATTGAGCTCTACAGAGGATAACAAAACCTATAAAGATTTTACAGATGGCCATCTTTATGAGTAATTATCATAAATTATACAAATAGTTGTTATTCAAAAAATTACAAAGCCTTTAATTTCTTAAAGGCTTTTTTTTTGGAAAATATGGAGCTAATCCCAAAAAGCTAATATATCAAATTGAAACCTTAAATTCGCTTTAACCACAAAAGCATTACAAAAACCATCTTATTATCAGTATTTTAATTAAAATCGTAAGATTTTGCAATAATTTATTTTGATTATAAATAGAGTTTTTGGTTGTTTTTTAGCTGTTTCAGTAAAGCATTAATAATATTATATATTTTATCTAAATAGAATACATAAATAAATGCTTAATTTTTTAAACAAACTTCATTTCATTAAGAATAACACTTTTAACATTCAGCTTATTTGGTTCTTTTCTTGATAAACCTATTTTTGGCACTGATTAATTGTAAACCAAGAATATTAAATTTATGAAAAGATTATTTTTATTAAGCACTCTTTTATTTAGCGGACTTGCTTTTGTGTCATGTAGTAGTGATGATGACAGTACCTCAGACAATGGAGGAAATGGAAATGGAGACGGTAACACAGAAACACCAGTAGCTACTTCTATTACTTTAGCATCAGATGTAACAACTGTTGATTTAGGTGACACTTTCACTTTCACTGTTATGAATGATTTGGATGAAAACGTTACAACCACTTCTTCATTTCAAATCAATGAAATGGAAGCTACCACAAGCAATACTTTTACAGCAACTGAAGCTGGAACTTACAACGTGACCGCTACAAATGGTGATTTAACTAGTAACACCATTTCTTTAACTGTAAACGATCCTGTTACGGCTGAACCAAATTCTGTTTTTTACAATGGCGTTAATTACCTTATTGATAATACTGCTTTAGTATTTTGGGGTGGTTATGACCCAGGTGAGACTGGAGCTGCAACTCATGCTTATTGGTCAATGGTTGGATTTTCTGGTACTGTAGAAAACATTGAAACAGCTCAAAACTATATAGAAATTGACTTCGCAACTGAATTAGATTCTGAAGGTGGTATCGTTTTACCTAACACTACAGCTAATACTTATATTGAATTGTTTGCTATGACTCTTAGTGGAACTGAAATTCTTTCAGAAGGAGGAGCCAATGATGATGGTAACATCTCTTTTGGTTCTGATATTACATTAGAATCCACAACTACAGATTTCATTTATGCATCTTCAATTGATGGAAGCGCTATCGGATTAGATTTTGATGGAACTTTAATCGGTGTATTTGATAACTCTGGAAGACCATCTGCAACTTTAAATACTGAAGTTTCATTTAAGCAAGCAAATAGACAATCTATTAAAGGGTTGCTGAAATAAGAAAGACTTTTTAAACTAACTTACTTACCAATACTAACCAAAAAATGAAAAGGGCTGTTTTAATAACAGCCCTTTTTTATATAACAGCAATCCTTCTTTCTTGTAAATGACAGTCTCTGCTTTTCAAGACTCAAAAGGTTGTAATACCTAATAATTTCGCTTACTTACTCTTCTCTTGCCCGCTATTAAATTTATAGCTTATTCCCAACATAATCATGGAAGTTGTCATATCGTATGAGACCTCACTATAAGGAATTGCCCCATATGGTGGATATGCATCAGCAAACATAGGATTTAGCAATGAACCCGATGTCTTTCCAGAACTATCACCGTAGTGGAAAACTCCATCCAATTGCCAGTTTTTATTAAGTAAATAACTTAAACCAAATTGATAGGCATTCTTAATAACAGCTGTGGCTGGGATATTATAGAAAGTAACTTCGCTTGGGATTGGATTTGAATTATAAGTATATCCCAATCGTAAGGGCAACTTATTAATACCCCTAAATTGTATTCCAGCTGAAACTATGGATATATTATTCCAGCCAAATCCCGCAACCGATGCATTTTCTGTCCACCCCGTATTGGCGAAACCTTCTGTATTCTCATAATCAACAAAACGATAATCTAAGGCAAAATCAAAATTGGATAACGAATACCCCAACCCAATAGAGAAAATTGCTGGATAGTCCATTTGGAAATTGTTTTTAGCAGTTTCACCATTTGGATACGTATTATCAAATTCAAAATCAGCGAAAGATTGTTTTGTTTTATAGGAAACCCCAGCTTTAAATCCAAATTCTGACTTGTAGAACACTCCAAATTGAGCTCCAAAACCTAGAGCAGATGCTTTATCTGTACTTGGATAACCTGATGAATTTGGGTACATCGTGGGATTCGGCATAAGTTCAAGGGTAGCAAAATCAAAATTTGGCTGTACCCCAATGGAAAATTTTTCTGAAAGTTCATAAGCCCAAGAGAGACCTATTTGCAATAGCATATAGTCAGATTCAATACGTCCAAATCCTCCCATTGAATGTGGCATATTAACCGGATTGGTCATACTTTCTGGAAAGGTGACTCCGAAGCCACTTATTCCAAACGCAGAAAAACCAAAGGTGTGTTTACTGCCTTCTTTACTCCAAATATAAGCTAGGTTAGGCATAACAGAAGAACCTCTATCATCCGCTGTACTACCACTAAAAAAATTGCCGGTTGGTTGACCGTCTTGACCAAATTCTGGTACCGTCGAATAAAGTTTTGGTGATGAAAAAAAGAGTCCCACATCTAACTTCAAAGTGTTATGATCAAATTGTGAAATAGCAGCGGGGTTCCACTGTAAAGCACCAGAAATATCTAATGGCTGACCAGTTGCTGCCCCTCCCATAGACATATTAACTGCTCCTACACCTTGCATGATATGGCCAGATTGAGCAAAAAACAAAGTTGTGACTAGCAAAAGTAACGGTGTTATAATTTGTGTTTTCATAGGAATGAATTTAAATTATGGAGATCCTGATAGTTTTTTAGCCTCTTACTATAACAAATTTACAATTGCATTATGCCATTTATCATGATTTAAATCATATAAATGATTAAGGTTCCTAACCAAATAAGAAAACTGAAGGATATAAAAAAGCCTGCTAAAAGCAGGCTTAAAAATTTTTATCTAATAAGTTTTTTATACTTAATCCGTTTAGGCATCAAATCACCTCCAAGACGTTTCTTTTTATTTTCTTCATAGTCACTAAAACTTCCTTCAAAGAAATACACTTGACTGTCTCCTTCAAACGCCAAGATATGTGTACATATCCTGTCTAAAAACCAACGGTCGTGGGATATGACTACAGCACATCCTGCAAAGTTTTCCAAACCTTCTTCTAAAGCTCTAAGTGTATTCACATCCAAATCGTTGGTAGGCTCATCCAATAACAATACGTTACCTTCTTCCTTCAAGGTCATTGCCAAATGCAATCTGTTTCTTTCCCCTCCAGAAAGTAAATTCACTTTTTTATTTTGTTCACTACCCGAGAAATTGAAACGACTTAGATAAGCTCTGGAGTTGACTTGTCTGCCCCCCATCATGACCAACTCTTGCTCATCACTAAAATTTTGCCAAATGGTTTTGTTCGGATCAATATTGGAATGGCTTTGATCTACATATGCAATTTTTGCCGTATCCCCTACTTCAAAGGTTCCTTTGTCTGGTGTTTCTTCGCCCATTATCATTCTGAAAATAGTCGTTTTACCAGCTCCATTGGGACCAATCACTCCCACAATACCTGCTTGTGGTAATTTAAAATTTAAATCTTCATATAACAATTTATCATCATAAGCCTTACTCACATCCTTGGCTTCAATTACATTAGTACCAAGTCTTGGACCGTTAGGAATATATATTTCCAATTTCTCATCCAATTGTTTTTGGTCTTGACTCATAAGTTTGTCATAATTGTTCAAACGAGCCTTCTGCTTAGCTTGACGACCTTTAGGAGCCATCTTAACCCACTCCAACTCGCGCTCCAACGTTTTCTGACGCTTACTCGCTTGTTTTTGTTCTTGAGCCAATCGCTTTGATTTTTGATCCAACCAAGAAGAATAATTACCTTTCCAAGGAATACCTTCTCCTCGATCCAATTCCAATATCCACCCAGCGACATTATCCAAGAAATAACGGTCGTGAGTCACAGCAATCACAGTTCCTTTATACTGTGCCAAGTGATGCTCTAACCAATGAACAGATTCCGCATCCAAGTGGTTAGTAGGCTCATCAAGCAGCAACACATCTGGTTCTTGCAAAAGCAAGCGACATAATGCAACACGACGTCTTTCACCTCCCGATAGAACTCCAATTTTTTTATCAGCGTCTGGCGTTCTAAGAGCATCCATGGCTATCTCTAGTTTGGTATCTAGTTCCCAAGCATTGGAAGCATCAATTTTATCCTGAAGTTCTGCTTGACGATTCATCAACTTTTCCATTTTGTCTGGGTCACTATAGACTTCTTCCAAACCAAACATATCGTTGATTTTATTGTACTCCTCTAAAATGGCCACTGTTTCCGAAGCGCCTTCCTTGACTACCTCTAAAACCGTTTTATTCTCATCCAATTGAGGTTCCTGCTCCAAATAGCCAACCGAATAACCCGGAGAAAAAACTACATCTCCTTGGTAATTCTTATCAACTCCTGCAATAATTTTTAATAGGGTCGATTTACCAGAACCATTCAATCCCAGAATACCAATCTTGGCTCCATAAAAGAAGCTTAAATAGATGTTTTTTAGAACTGGTGTATTGGCACTTTGGTAGGTTTTAGTAACACCGGCCATTGAAAATATGACTTTTTTATCGTCGCTCATAAATTGTATTTGTTTTAAGTAAAATAAATTTGAAGATAAGCTTTAGCTATACCCTTCCTTTCAAGGCATTAAAAACCCATGCTATGGCAAAAAATCCGATACCCACTGAAGCAAAGCCCCAACCAGCTACATCATCATATCTAAAAGCCCCCAGCGCTATTAAACCCAATCCTACTAATATCATGATCCATGTCGCCCAAGCTAACACAGTATTTTTGTTCATTGCCATCTTTAATTTGTTTTTAATTTTAAAATACAAATATCGTGTTTTTTAAAATAAAAAAAAGCACCACTTATGTGATGCTTTCTTTGAAGTTCCAAAGCTTATTTATAACACAATCATAGGCACTTCAATAAATAACAACTGACTTTCAGTTCTTGCCTTAATAGAAAACTCATTAGTTTCTGAAATACCTATGGCATCTCGAGTCTTTAATTCTTGACTTTCAATAGCAATATCACCATCAATCACCATCATATAGACACCATGGTTTTCACTAGAAACTTTATATGTGAACTCTTTATCAGTATCTAAATCTATTCTAGAAATTTTGGCATCTTGGTGAATTTTCAAACTGCCATCATATCCAGAATTCATACCACTGACAAGCACTTGCAATTCATTTTTTCTGTCTTCATCAGAAAATGTCTTTTGATCATACCTAGGCGAAACCCCTTGGGTATCTGGAATAATCCAAATCTGAAACAAATTAAGGTATTCATCGCTGGTTCCATTTATTTCGGAATGTTGAACACCTGTTCCAGCTGACATTACTTGTACTTCACCTGGAACTACTGGCTGCCATTTTTCATGCATGTTGTCCCTATGCTTCAACACCCCCTTCAAAGGAATCGTTATAATTTCCATGTTATCATGAGGATGGGTTCCAAATCCCATATCAGGAGCCACTATGTCATCATTCAAAACACGTAAGGCGCCAAAATGAATCCTCTCAGGATCAAACCATCTCGCAAAGCTAAAGGAATGATTCGCTTGCAACCAACCATGGTTTGCAAACCCTCTGGATTCTGCTTTATGTACTATTGTTTTCATTTTTTAATCTCCTTTCTTCATCTTAGTTTATCGAGCAAATCACTTAATTGTGTTGCTTCTTCTTCTGAAATATTTTTAAGCCATTCGTCATTAAAGTCGTCTGAAATCTCATCCAAAAGCTCCAAACCTTTATTGGTAATTACCACATGAACTACCCTTCTGTCTTCTTTACAATCAAAACGCTCTACTAAGCCTTTAGCGCATAGTTTATCCATCAAACGAGTTGCATTGGGAGAACGTTCTATCATACGCTCTTTAACAACTTGAGCCCTTAAAGGGCCTTTGGCTCCCTTTAAAATTCTTAAAATATTGTATTGCTGCGGTGATAATCCAAACGTTCCAAAAAAAGTATTTTGTTTGGCTGTAATCCAGCCCGCCGTGTATAGAATATTTATCAAAGCCTTGGTATGCTGGTCTTTGAATTTGGAATTTACATCTTTTGAAATATCACCCATAATTTAAAATTTATACTAATTGCGCTTCAGTTTCAACGGCTGCCTGGAAGATATCTAAGTAACGATTGAGTTCCATCTTTAAATCTTCATTAACAATATCTCCTTCTACAAAATTGTCATAAAACATAGGCATTGAAAAAGTACCCGTAATGTCGGCAGCATGAAAAGGAAACCGATTTTCTGCAATATTTAAAACCGATTTTCCACCACGAGGTCCAGGAGCCGTAGCCATCAAAAATACTGGTTTACCTTCAAAAAACTCTCCCTTTATCCTAGAAACCCAGTCCATCAAATTCTTAAACCCAGCAGAATAAGCGCCATTATGCTCTGCTAAAGAAATCACTATACCGTCTGCTTCTTGTAATTTTTTAAAAAATGAATGAGCATTGGCTGGTTGCCCTCCCATTTCCGCTTCCAAATCGACACTAAAAATGGGTAGCGGAAAATCATTTAAATCCAAAACCTCATAGTCTACCCCTTCCATTAACCCTCCAACATAACTTGCTAATTGCTTGTTGATAGATGCTTTCCCAATACTGGCTCCAAATGCTATTATTTTTTTCATATTCTTTTCAATTTATTTTCCATGGCAAATATATGACAATAATATTTATTTTCCAAGGAAAATAAATTAAAGATTCACATCCTCATTTTTATGCATAGAGCGATTTGAGTCCTAACAAGTTTTGTATTTTAGCACACACAAACTTTACAAACATGGATATTAACTTCAATAAGAACGAAGATTTTAATAAACTTTTAGTTTCCGATTTAAAAAGCAAATTGGCCCAAGTGAAAATGGGTGGTGGAAAAAGTCGGATTGAAAAACAGCATTCTCAGGGCAAATTAACGGCCAGGGAACGCATCGATTACTTGCTAGACAAAGACTCCAAAAATATAGAAATTGGTGCTTTTGCAGGGGATGGAATGTATGCCGATCATGGTGGCTGCCCTTCTGGAGGTGTTATCGTAAAAATAGGCTACATCCAAGGGAAACAATGCATTGTAGTCGCTAACGATGCCACTGTAAAAGCAGGAGCCTGGTTCCCTATCACAGGTAAAAAAAACCTGAGAGCTCAAGAGATTGCCATAGAAAATAAACTACCAATCATTTATTTAGTAGATTCTGCCGGGGTTTATTTACCCATGCAAGACGAAATTTTTCCAGATAAAGAGCATTTTGGACGCATTTTTAGAAACAATGCCGTGATGAGCAGTATGGGAATCACACAAATTGCTGCTGTCATGGGCAGTTGTGTTGCCGGTGGGGCTTACCTTCCTATTATGAGTGATGAAGCTTTAATCGTTGATAAAACTGGAAGCATCTTTTTGGCAGGAAGTTATTTGGTAAAAGCTGCCATAGGTGAATCTATTGATAATGAAACCTTAGGAGGTGCCACTACACATTGTGAGGTGAGTGGCGTTACCGATTATAAGGCCAAGGACGATAAAGATGCTTTGGATACTATTAAAAACATTGTAGATAAAATAGGAGATTTTGACAAAGCAGGATTCAACAGAAAAGACGCCCTAAAACCTAAAGAAAATCCAAGTGATATTTATGGTATTTTACCTAAGAGTAGAGCCGATCAATACGATATGTATGAAATTATCAAACGCTTGGTAGATGGTTCAGAATTTGAAGAATACAAGGCAGGTTATGGTAAAACCATTATCACGGGTTATGCAAGGATTGACGGTTGGTCTGTTGGTATTGTTGCCAATCAAAGGACGTTAGTAAAAACGACGAAATCTAAAACCAAACCAAGTGAAATGCAGTTTGGTGGCGTGATCTACAATGATTCTGCGGATAAAGCGACCCGATTTATAGCAAATTGCAACCAAAAGAAAATACCCTTGGTATTTTTACAAGATGTGACGGGCTTTATGGTAGGGAGTAAAAGTGAACACAGTGGCATCATTAAGGATGGAGCAAAAATGGTGAATGCGGTTAGTAACTCCGTTGTTCCTAAATTCACCATAGTCATAGGAAATAGCTACGGAGCAGGAAACTATGCTATGTGCGGTAAAGCCTATGACCCTAGATTGATAGTAGCCTGGCCTAGTGCTGAGCTTGCTGTAATGAGTGGTAATTCGGCAGCTAAAGTTTTACTTCAAATTGAAAAGGCATCCTTAGAAAAACAGGGAGAAAAGATTACCAAAGAGAAAGAAGAAAAGTTATTTAATCAAATCAAGGCAAGATACGACAATCAAGTGTCTCCTTACTATGCTGCAGCTAGATTGTGGACCGATGCCGTCATTGATCCTTTGGATACCAGAAAATGGATTTCAATGGGAATAGAGGCCGCCAATCATGCTCCTATTGAGAAACAATTTAATTTAGGGGTGTTACAAGTTTAGAATAATCGTGTTTTTTTCGTACCTTAAGCATTAACAATCAACAAATTAATAGCGATGGGAACAATTAAAACACTTAACAAGTGGGCAAATGCGCATACGTATTACCCATTAGATGCCGTACGGGTGGCTCTAGGTGTATTTCTTTTTATTAAAGGAATACACTTCATGAGTAACACCCAAATATTAATGGATCTATTTACTCCTATTCAAAATTTAGCGGGAGGTATGATTACTGTTCATTATGTGGCTCCTGCACATTTTATTGGAGGTATGTTGATAGCTTTCGGTCTATTGACACGTTGGGCCATAATTGCCCAATTACCAATTTTGATTGGAGCTATAATGATCAATTTTGTAGGAGAAATGCATGTAGGCAACCTTATTGTTGCCACAGCCACACTGATGGTTTGTATTTTCTTCATTTTTTATGGCTCGGGAAAACATTCTGCTGACTATTACTTTAAAATGCAACAGTAAAAAAAGCGACCAATTGGTCGCTTTTTTTTTTAAATTCCTTGATAGGTTTGAATCAGTCGGATAAATTCTGCGCGATACCCATCTCTATCTGGTCCTCTACCAGCTTTAGCCAAGGCAACAACATCTTCTTGGCTGGTATCATTGGCATATTTAGAATGTCGTAACTGCATACCAGCCAAGGCTACTGCTGCACTAAACTTCATATCAACACTTGGAGTATTCAACTCATCCCGTTGTACATGTACCATCTCAGTACTGGAGTTTTCATCAGGCTTTTTGTATCTAAATTTTACGGTAAATAATTCATTCGAAGCGTTGACATTTGTTGGTTTTGTATATTTCAAATCTGGAGTTTCTCTTAAATATTTACTGCTGACACCCACGGGAATTACCTCATACAAGGCGGTAACCGTGTGACCACTGCCTAATTCTCCTGCATCTTTTGTATCATCAATAAAGTCTTCATCTGCCAACATTCTGTTTTCATATCCCATTAATCTATAGGCTTGTATTTTAGCTGGGTTGAACTCTATTTGAATCTTTACATCCTTGGCGATGGTGAAAAGGGTGCCTCCAAACTCTTTCCCAAATACCTTTTGAGCTTCTTGCATGTTATCTATATAGGCATGATTGCCATTTCCTTTATCTGCCAAAGTTTCAAGCTTAGAATCCTTGTAATTACCATATCCAAACCCAAGTACCGATAAAAACACACCAGATTTTCTTTTTTCTTCTATCAGTTGCTTCATATCATTATCACTTGAAGCTCCGACATTAAAATCTCCATCAGTGGCCAAAATCACACGGTTATTCCCTCCTTTTATAAAATGCTTTTGGGCCAATTCATAAGCTAAAGTAATCCCGGCACCACCCGCCGTAGATCCACCGGCTTCCAATCGGTCCAAAGCATTGATTATTTTAGACTTAAACTTTCCTGAAGTAGGCTCTAAAACCATTCCAGCAGCCCCTGCATAAACCACTATAGACACCTTATCCTTCTCTCGTAATTGATTGACCAAAAGTTTAAATGCTTGCTTTAAAAGCGGGAGTTTATTTTCTGAGTCCATAGAGCCAGAGACATCTATCAAGAAGGTTAAATTGGATGGTGGTAAATTCTTATTTTCAATGGTTTTACCCTGCAAACCAATACGTATCAATTTGGAGTCTTTATTCCACGGTGTTTCCACCACCTCTGTATTAATGGAAAAGGGGTGCTCTCCCGTTGGTTGCGGATAATCATAAGAAAAATAATTCACCATTTCTTCAATTTTGACGGCATTAGGTTCAACAACATAACCACTATTTATCATTCGTCTAATGTTACTATATGCTGCCTTATCTACATCAATAGAAAATGTTGACAAAGGTGAGGAATGAACATTCTCAAAATTGTTTTCTTGGATCGTCGCATAACTTTCGTTATCAGAAATTCTAAAATTTCCACCTTGTGTTGTAATCACAATACAACCATTTTTCGCTATTCTCCCGAATTTCTTTTTGGCCTCCGATTTGTCATAAACAAGCTTTGAGTGAATACTGTCGGTTGCAATGGATTCAACCAATGAATTATTATTTTGAGGGATGGGCATTCCATCTACAATATATAAGGGAGCTTCTTTAATTTTTTTGGATTTGCCCTGACTTTTTGTTTGAACTACCAAGACGCCGTTACCTCCTTGAGCCCCATATAATGCAGCTCCATTGGCTCCTTTTAAAATCTCTACATTTTTGATATTCTTCTGGTTTATTTTGGATAATTCCTTCTCTGAGGAAATAACCCCGTCAATAACAATTATAGTATTGCTATTTCTATTTACTGAGCGGTTTCCCCTTAAAACTATCCGGGTATTCTGCTTTGTATTAGGATTTACATTATTAATTTGTAGGCCAGAAACCTTTCCAGATAAGCTATTGACTAAATTTGGGTTTTGTGCCTGACTTAGTTCTTCTGCCTTTATCACTTGGCTAGATGTAGTAATTTGATTAAGACTTCTCTTGGTACCAAGAACGGATATTACAACTTCATCTATGGTTTGAACATTAGGCTCCATGGCAAAACTGAAGCCTGTCTGTCTTTCAACTTTTTTTTCAGTAGTCACATAACCTACATAGGTATAAACCAAAACATCGCCGACCTGAGTTTTAATGGTATATTTTCCATCAAAATCTGTTTGGGTGCCTTCTTGGGTTCCTTTAATTACAATGTTGACTCCGGGTAATGGTAAACCATTTTCGTCTGCTATCATTCCAGAAACGGTCATTTCCTGAGCTGTTATTTGTAAGCTAATTAAGCAAACAAATAAGGTGTTTAAAATTGCTTTCATGATTAGTGTGTTTATTGATTTAGCATAAAACTAAATCCTACAAACCAATCAAAACAATGATAATTAGGCAACTGTGCCTTTGGGTTAGGGAAGCATCAGCATGAACTAGTCAACGCTTAAAATTCGATCTTAGAAAGAATTTGTTCTTTCTTTTTCGGCAAGAGCCTTATTACTTTGATCTCCTGAGTTTCTTCGGGTTTGCCATAATTCTTAAATACGGTAAGCTTTAAATAAACAGGTTTATCAGATTTATTTTGATAGTCTGCCATAAGATAATATGCTCCCATTTGAGCCGTAGAATTGGTATATTCTACTAAACCGTACATGCTAAAAAAATTACCTCCCATTTCGGTCTTCATATGGTCATTACTGCTTATTTCCCTATTGGGATCAATCAATTTCAAATTGATATCCACATCATCCCGATTGGAATCTACCAATATTCGCAGCTTGTATTGAATTTTTAAATTTTTGTCGGCATAATCTTCAAGTTCCATCAACACCTTACCCACATCATTATAACTTACCTCCTGAACCTTTTGATAGTTGGAGACTTCCAACTTTTCCATAAGATCCTTATTGTACAATTTATTAAATAAATTATAGGCATTTTCAAACTGGTCCACTTCGTAATTAGATAAAGCCAGTTGGCGATAAGACCTAGCATCTTGAGGCTGAAGAGAAAATATTTTATTGTAAAACAGATTGGCCTGTTCCAATCGGCCTTCACTCTCCAATTGGTAAGCCATAGCCCTTAATGTGAAATGGTTTGTAAATGAGCTGTCCAACAACTTATTTAAGATAGAAGCAGCTTTATCCTCTTGCCCTTGGGATGAGAAAAATTTATAGCCCTCTAAATAATATGAAGTAATTTCATTCTTTTTCGGGTTATAATTGGTATAAATGGTTGAAGCTTCATCCATACCCTCTGCCTTTTCAAGTTTGCCTAAAAAATCAGGTGCCTTTTCCTTTAAATCAACTTTAGGTGTTTTGAAATAAAAGGTTTCGGTAGAATAATTGGGAACATAATTTTCCTTACGACCAGTTTGAACAGATTTCTTCGTTTTTACCATTACCACCCCATTGCCCGCTTGCGACCCATATAAAACAGCTGCATTGGCTCCCTTTAAAATGGTAACCGACTCGATATTTGTAGGATCGAGACTTACGAAATGTTGATATGTTGAAGGAATCCCATCCACTACAATAAGTGCTGAGTTGGAGCTCTGTAAAAAACGAGTACCACGCAACTTTAATTCTTTAGTTACCTCTGCCCTATCGGCTGCAGTAGCATTGGGAGGAAGCCGTTTATCGAGTAATATTAATCCACTCACTTTACTATCCAAAGCATCTAGGACATTTGAACTTCTTCCTATATTTAAATCTTCTGAATTTACTGTTTGATAGGCATAAACAATGGAGTTCGGGTCTTTTTTCATTCCCAAAGCACCATCTGCTGGTTTAGATCGTCTCTGATCTTCAAACTTTGGTTCGACCCGCATGTAAACAACCTGCAATGTCGTATTCCCTACAATGGTACGTTTAGGTAAATAACCATCCTTATGGAAATCTAATGTATCATTGGCCTTAACTTTAATTGTAAAACTTCCCTCCCCATCCGTTTTCGTTTTTTCAGAATATCCTTTACGGGTAACCTGAACTCCTGGAAATGGCTTTAATTCTTCATTATAGACTGTACCATAAAGATTTCTTGTGGGCTCATTTTGTGAAAATAATTGGAAGCCCCCTAGAAGAAGAACAAGGATTAACAGATTTCTCATAGTTTCAGAAGTTTACCTACTAAAACTACAAGAAATTCTTACATTTTCAAAAGTTTTGTGAGAGTTTCTTCTCTCCTTACTTTTCCAGAGGAAGTTTCTTCAAATTGAGGTATACTGTAAATGGCTTTGGGCTTCTCATAGGTATCCAAAGCTTCAAAAACTTTTGGCTCTACCACATTGGAATCACCTTCAACCACCAAAATGACTTTCTCTCCTAATGTAGGATCGGGTTGGGAGGCAAAAAAGAAACGTCTATCCATTTGGTCCTGAATCTTTGCTTCCATCAACTCTGGAAGTAATTTTATCCCACCTGAATTAATAACATTATCAACTCTACCTAACCAATCAAATTCAGTTTCAGAATAAATCTCAACCAAATCATTGGTTACAATAGGTTCCTGAGATAATCTAGGGGCATTGATAACCAAACATCCCCTGTCATCCTTGGAAACCGTAATTTTAGGAAGCGTTCTATATGGAGCGTTCTTTTTTGTGGTATGATTTAATTTTTTTAACCCAATATGACTTAAAGTTTCGGCCATACCATAGGTCATATAAACACGCGTAGAAATGTGTTGGATTTTGGCTACCAATTCTTTTGAAATGGGAGCTCCTCCAACGATTAAAATTTTGACATGCTCAATGGTGTCCAAGCTATTTTCCAACTGCATGGGTGTCATGGCAGCAAAGTCATAGTCTTTGGCTAAAACTATTTTGGATTTTGGTTCAACAACATCCAATTCCAAACCCAAAATAAGACCTCTAACCAACATCATTTCCCCAGCAATAAAATTAATAGGTAAACAATGTAAGGCGCTATCACCTGGTTTTAATTTGAAAAAATCACCGGTAGAAATCGCCGAATTAACCATGGCCTGTTTTTCTACATGAAATTCTTTTGGAGCACCTGTAGAACCCGAAGATTGAATGGTGATAAGCGGACTGTCATCCATCCAGTTATTAATAAAATCACCCACCTTCTTCTCATAGGGTAAACCTTCTTTTATGTAGCTATAAGCAACTTCCTTTAAATCATCTTGAGCAAAATGATACTCGTTGAGTTTGAAACGGTTATGGATTTTATCGAACTTTGGAATCATCAGTCTAATATTTTATAATCTTCTTTAATAGGTTCTTCTACATGACCAAAAAGCTTGTCCTTCCAATTGGTCCATCGATATTTCTTCGAAAATATGAATAATAAGATTGGGAATAAAACAAAAACGGGTAAAAAAACGTCAAAAAAACCGGCAGCAGTCGGATTGGAAATATCCTTTAAAATGGAGTGTGTTTGAAACGCTGTCCAATCTGCGGTAACCAACAAAGCAGTAAACAAATTATTGGCCGCATGGAAACCCAAAGCCAATTCCATACCATCATCCATAAGGGTCATAATTCCAAGAAAAAGTCCCGTTCCTATGTAATAAATCATAATGATGTAGCCCATTTTTTCTACTTCGGGATTTGCAATATGTAACAAACCGAAAATAAGTGAAGTAATTGCTAAAGGCAACCATCTAGTTTTTGATATAACACCTATTCCCTGCATCAAATAGCCTCGGAACAAATACTCTTCAAAACTGGTTTGTAAGGGGATAAACACCACAGAAATCAACAAGAGGATTAAAAATGGGATCATTTTAAAATTCCATTGATAATTTTCGGGATTCATATAATAATCTGCTACCACAAAGGAAGAACTCAAAATGCCCCAAAGCAAAAAGGCAAATAAAATACGCCCCCAATCTATTTTTTTCCGTGCTGTTGTTAAGGAAGTAATTGTTTGTTTATGTATAGTCCTAACCACGAAAAAGACGCCAACCAAACCTGCTGCAAAAGACAATAACATGAGAAATAAATTAAGGTTGGATTCCAACATGCCCATCATTTGGGTTTCATCCATACCAAATATATTCTCGCCGCTTTCAAAGGCCTTAAAAAATACGGCTACCGTGAAGGGTATTTGACCAATAATTACCGCAAAAATAACAACTAAAAGACCTATCAAATAGCGCCACCAATCATGCAGCACATTAAACGCTTGGGTTATATACATAAACTACAAGTTAAATTTCCAATTTAAATTATTTTGGTACTGTAACGTACCATTACTTACCGTTAGAGGGCTGTCAAAATTATTAGTAAATAGACCACCAGTCCCTAACCCTTGTGGCATCTTATTATTTAGTGTGTAAGTCCATTGCGCAATAGCGTTAAGACCCACATTAC
This sequence comes from Mangrovimonas sp. CR14, assembly GCF_011764015.1. Lineage (NCBI taxonomy): Bacteria > Pseudomonadati > Bacteroidota > Flavobacteriia > Flavobacteriales > Flavobacteriaceae > Mangrovimonas > Mangrovimonas sp. CR14. The sequence continues at coordinate 334,980 of NZ_JAAFZY010000003.1, forward strand.
TTTCCAATGCACTAGTAATCCACCAACCCATATTCTCTCTTTCTGCCAAATTAATCCATTCTTGGCTTCCTTCCCATCCTCCCACAAAACTAGGTTTTAAAATAATGTATTGTGGCTTGATGGTTTGTAGCAATTCCTGCTTACTTGTTACATCAAAAACACCAATTAATTCTTCATCTAAGGCTATAGGCAAAGGCGTCAGCTCACAAAGTTGTGCCATTTCTTGAAATTGACCTTGTTTTATGGGTTGCTCAATGGAATGCAAATCCAATTCAGCCAATTTTTTTAATTTATCCAAGGCTTCTGAAGGAGGAAAAGCACCATTGGCATCCACTCTTATTTCTATTTCTTCTTTAGAAAAGGTTTTTCTAATGGACTTTAACAACTTGAATTCGGTCTCAAAATCAATCGCACCAATTTTCATTTTGATACAATTAAAGCCAGTGGACAGTTTAGATTCAATCTGCTCTTTCATAAAATCTTCACTGCCCATCCAAATAAGACCATTGATAGCGATAGATTCCTCTCCTTTTGTAAATGCAGAAGGAAACAGTTCAAATGGTTTTTGGCTTTCTAGAGATTTAAAGGCCATTTCCAATCCAAACTGAATACTAGGGAATTCTTTATTAGCCTCGTATAGTGCGGGTAGCCCCAATGAAATGTTGTGGCATGTCCATTTTAATTGATGCTCATAATCAGGTCTATCATCGGCACTTAGTCCTCTTAAAATACCACATTCTCCTATTCCCCTTTTACCATTCTGTTCTAAAATGATAAACCACGTTTCTTTAATTTTTAATATGCCTCTTGATGTACCGCTAGGTTTTTTAAACTGAAGTTGGTGTTGTTTGTACTCTGCTGTCATTACATCTCAAAATTACTGATAAAAAATGGTTATTTTAGAGAGATTTTTTAAAAGATATATGCCAGATTTTCCAAATATTATTTTATTCGCCATTCCATTTTTTATTTTGGCTATGTTGGTGGAATTGTTTGTAACAACACGCTCAAAATTTAAGGAAACCAAGGGCTATGAAGTTAAAGATGCCTTTGCATCTATTGCTATGGGATTGGGCAATGTCTTTTTAGGCTTTTTGAGTAAAGCCATCGTTTTAGGATGCCTATTCCTAGTTTACGAACATCTTAGAATTTTTACTATTCCCATTACTTGGTGGAGCTTTGTCTTGTTATTTTTTGCTGATGATCTATCCTATTATTGGTTTCATCGTATTTCACACGAATGCCGTTTATTTTGGGCTTCACACGTAGTTCACCATTCGTCACAACATTACAATTTAAGTACAGCTCTTAGACAAACATGGTCTGGCAGTTTCTATTCCTTTATTTTTTGGATTTGGCTACCCTTGGTAGGATTTCACCCAGCCATGATCATGTTACAGATGTCTATTAGTCTTCTATATCAATTTTGGATTCATACCGAGGCTATTGATAAACTACCTAAATGGTTTGAAGCCATTTTTAATACACCTTCCCATCATCGTGTCCATCATGGAAGTAATCCTATTTATTTAGATAGAAACCATGCGGGCATCCTAATTGTTTGGGACAAACTTTTTGGTACTTTTCAACCCGAATTGGAAACCGAAAAGGTTAAATACGGACTGGTTAAAAACCTCAACACCTTCAATCCCATTAAAATTGCATTTTCAGAATGGGCTTATATGTTTAAAGATGTTTTTACGGGAAAGAAAACCTTAAAAGACCGCTGGAATTATATAACAAAACCACCAGGATGGAAACATGATGGCACTGGTAAATTAAGTAATGACTTGCGAGAGGAGTGGTTCAAAACCTCAAAGAAATCAGTCTGATAAAAGGTCCTTAAGTTTAATTCGAAACCCATTTCAGCCCAACAATCGATATAATTAACGTCGATATAAAAAAGAGCCTCCAGAACGTCGCTGGTTCCTTAAACACAAAAATACCTACAAGCACAGTTCCCACAGCTCCTATTCCTGTCCAAACCGCATATGCAGTTCCTATGGGCAGTTCTTTAGACACCTTCACTAATAGCAACATACTTATCGCTAAACAAATAAAGAACCCCAAATACCAATATGTGGCTTCGCTTCCTGACGACTCCTTGGCTTTCCCTAAACAAGCAGCAAAGGCTACTTCAAATAGTCCGGCAATAATGAGTAAAACCCAATTCATAATTGATGCTTGAAATTATAATTACTCATAAGATATACTTATTTTCCTCCCCTGCTCTTTTAAAAAAATAATATTGGAAGGAACTTTCTCAGGAAGTTTTTCATTGGGATATAGGTGGTAAATACCAAACATTTTGGTTTCTACAGGAATTCTCTCATTTTGCAAATTCATAAACATCCATGGGTTCATAAATGCCAAATCCAATTCTTTCAAGCTTTTAATTACCTCAACATCCCCAGTATCACCAGAGAGGAAAATTCGTTTTCCATGCCACGTAATCACATAGGAATAATGTTTAAAAGATATGCCATAAACCTTGTGTTCTGTTCTAAAAGGTTCAATTTGAAAATCTAAAGTTTTCGATCCCAATTCTTCTAATTCTTCAACATTCCAAGGGCCATATTTCTCACCCTCAAACGGTTTTAATAGTTTATTTGAATAATGATCTGCATGCTTATGGGTAAATAAAAAAATGGCATCCTCCTTAATTTGCTCAATTTCCTCATTCTCGTATTCCATATAATTATAAGCTCCCGATTTATAGGGAAAATCGACATACAAATGGGTGGTTCCATCAGTCATGTACAAGCCACAATTCCCAATGAATTTAATTTGTATTTCATTGGTTTGACCAGTGATAAAAAGTGGTGCCAAACCGATACCAAAATACAGTAATATTTTAGTTAAAAAGTTAATCATGAGCCTGCTATAATAATTCTCAAAAAGCCAAACGTTGGCATTTATACTAAAGTAATAAAAATAAGCTCTAAATCTATTATATGAAAGTGGAACGCCTAACCAAAACAAAAAAATTCTTGCCGATTACAGTGTCAAGTCATTTTCTTATAAATCAATTACTTATATTTAACTATCTAAAATCAATCTCTAAATGAAAATTTTAAAACTCTTTTCCATTGCCCTTGTTTTATTTCTTCAATTTACAATTCAAGCCCAACAAAAAACAAAACCAGCCGACAGTCTAAAAAAAGCTACCAAAGAATTACCTCTGGAACCAGAAAGAACTATTTCCTTTAGCACAGATAAAGGAACCTGGATTTCTGTGGATGTTAGCCCAGATGGTAAGACCATAGCCTTTGACCTAATGGGAGATATTTATACCATTCCGATTTCTGGTGGTAAAGCCACCCAAATCACTCAGGGTATGGAATATGATATTCATCCACGTTTTAGTCCAGATGGTAAATCACTGGCTTTTATTTCAGATAAAAGTGGTTGCGATAACATTTGGATCTTAGATTTAGAAACTAAAAAAGACAAACAAATTAGCGAAGAGAAAAAGCATAATTTCTTTTCTGTAGTCTGGACTCCTGATGGTGATTATCTGATAGGCAGTAAAGGTCGTCGAAATATCAAACTTCACGTCTACCATAAAGATGGAGGCTCTGGAAGTCAGTTATTTGATAAGCCAAAAGATCTAAAGGCCATTGATCAAGCTTTTGGAGCGGATGGTAAATTGCTCTATTTCTCACAACGTAACAAAGCTTGGAATTATAATGCCCAGTTGCCCCAATATCAAATAGGCACCTATGATATGGAAGACGCAGATATGGCTGTTATTACCTCTAGATATGGCTCTGCATTTACTCCAACCCTATCGCCAGATGGCAAATGGCTGGTTTACGGAACACGGTTTGAAGCTGAAACAGGTTTAATACTTCGCAACTTAAGTTCTGGTGAAGAACGATGGTTAGCCTATCCGGTTCAACGAGACGAACAAGAGTCCATTGCGCCTTTAGGTGTTCTTCCTGGTATGTCGTTTACACCCGATAGTAAAAATTTAATCGCTTCATACGGTGGGAAAATCCATTCCATTTCTATCGAATCCAATACAGCCAAGGAAATCCCTTTCACTGTGGATTTAAAATTGGATTTAGGTCCTCGAGTAAAATTCAATTACCCTATTGAGGATAGTGAAGAAGCTTTGATAACGCAAATACGTGATGCCAAACCGTCTCCAGATGGTTCCAAATTGGCCTTTACAGCCTTGAATAGATTATACGTCATGGAACTTCCTGATGGAAAACCCAAACGACTTACAGACAATGACTTTACTGAGGCACATCCTTCCTGGTCTCCAGATGGAAGTCAAATTGTATTTACCACCTGGAAAAACGATGGCGGCCATTTATATAAAGTCAGCGCCAATGGAAAAGGAAAATCTATACAACTTACCAAAGAACCTGGAATTTACACCTTCCCTAGGTGGTCATACAAACAAAATCGAATTGCCTTTCACAGAAGTTCGGCGCAAACCTATAAAGATGTCATTGGTCCTGTAGCAGAAAGAGCCAATGAGGATTTGGTTTGGGTTTCTTCAGATGGTGGTGACATTACTTTTATAGATAAGACCAAAGGCAGGGAAAAGCCACATTTCACAAAAGTGGATGACCGCATTTATTTAAGTCATCCAGAGAAAGGTTTGCTTTCTGTTCGTTGGGACGGTACAGATGAAAAAAGCCATTTAAAACTAAAAGGAATTGAAACTTTTGGATCCTACGATGTGTTTAGCGACCATCATAGCGATAGTCATGAACCGAGTCTTTTGCCACAAATGGATGACAATCGTGCTGAAGATGATAAATCTTCCAAGCCTAGTGAAGTGTTCATTTCACCAGATGGCAAAACAGCCTTAGCACAAATTAATAATGATATTTTTAGCATTACCATTCCGCGTTATGGAAAAACGCCTACCATTTCTGTTGCCAAAGCAGAAAAAGCAGCATTTCCAGCGATGAAATTAACCGTTTTAGGAGGCGAATTCCCTGCCTGGTCAAATGATAGTAACACCATCCATTGGTCTCTTGGATCCAGTCATTTCCGATATGATCTAGCCGAGGGCAAACGCTTCAATGATAGTATAGCTGAACTAAAAAAGCAGCAAAAAGAGAAATTGGAAGCAACCAAGAAATTGGATAGTACGGTCAAAGACATCATCATGGACAAAAAGGAAGAAAAATTCGATGATTTTGAAGCGGAAGAGATAAAAATTAAGGTTTTTTACAAAAAAGATACTCCGAAAGGGAATTTATTATTGCAGGGAGCTCGCATTATAACCATGAAGGATGACGAGGTCATTGAAAATGGAGACCTTCTTATTGAAAATAATCGCATCAAAGCAATTGGTTCCTCAGGAAGCTTAAATATTCCTTCGGGCACCCAAGTGATTGATGTGACGGGAAAGACAATTACACCAGGTTTTGTAGACACTCACGCTCATATGTGGCCTACTTGGGGCGTCCATAAAAATCAAATGTGGATGTATTCGGCCAATTTAGCTTATGGCGTTACCACTACCAGAGATCCTCAAACCATGACCACAGATGTTCTAACCTATGCCGATATGGTTGATGCTGGTATGCTGGCTGGCCCTAGAGTCTATAGTACCGGACCAGGTGTAGGTTACTGGATGTACCAAATTGAAAGCTTGGATCATGCCAAGAAAGTTTTGAAACAATACAGTGAATACTACCAAACAAAAACCATCAAAATGTACTTGGTAGGTAACCGCCAACAACGCCAATGGGTCATCATGGCAGCAAAAGAACTCGGCTTAATGCCAACAACCGAAGGTGGCTTGGATTTTAAATTGAACATGACACAACTATTAGATGGATACCCTGGGCATGAACACGCCCTACCTATCTATCCTATTTATGAGGATGTGATTAAAACAATTGCACAATCTCAAATGGCAGTAACCCCTACCCTTTTGGTAGCCTATGGAGGTCCTTGGGGAGAGAATTACTTTTACTCCAGAGAGAATGTTTGGGGCGATCAAAAACTTCAATATTTCACTCCATATGAAGAATTGGCACAAAAAAGTCGTAGAAGACCAGCATGGTTTATGGATGAAGAACATGTATTTAAAAAGCATGCCATATTTATGAAGGATTTGGTAGAAGCTGATGGACTGGCAGGTATAGGAAGCCACGGACAATTACAAGGATTAGGTTATCATTGGGAACTATGGGCGGTAGCCAGTGGCGGCATGAAAAATCATGATGCGCTAAAGGTAGCTACTATTATTGGTGCCACAGCTCTCGGACTTGAAAAAGATCTTGGTTCCATTGAGATTGGAAAATTAGCCGATATCAATATCATGGATAAAAACCCATTGGAAGAATTAAGGAATACCAATACCCTCAAATATATTGTTAAAAACGGAAAGGTTTATGACGCCAACAATTTAGACGAAGTATGGCCTAAGGAACAAAAAGCAGAAACGTTTCACTGGCAAACTAAAAAGCCCGAAGGATTACCTGGGATAGGTAATTAATCCACATAAAAAATAAAGGTTGCGAATTTAGCAACCTTTATTTTTTGTTTCAAGTTTAAAGAAATTAAACAGCAGTGTAACCACCATCCGCTATAAAGTAACCTCCAGTGGTAAAGGATGACTTATCTGAATTTAAAAACACCACCAATTCTGCAATTTCTTCAGCCTTCCCCAATCGGTTCATACTGGCTTTGCTTGCTATAAAAGCTTTGGTCTCCTCGTCTAGATTTTCATCTAGTAAAGGTGTAGCTATATAACCAGGCCCCACTGCATTGCAACGAATGTTTTTCTGCCCATATTCAGCAGCTATATTTTTGGTTAATCCTACCACTCCATGTTTTGAAGCCGTATATGCTGGACTCATAGGAGCTGCTACCGTTCCGTGAATGGACGCCATGTTTACAATGCTTCCGCCACCATTTTTTTCCATCTGCTCCAATTGGTATCTACACGCATAAAAAACGCCATTTAAGTTCAGGGCAATTACTTTATCCCAAGCATCTATAGCATATTCTCCTGTTATGGCAACTTTCCCACCAATACCAGCATTATTACAAGCCACATCCAAACGGCCATAGGCCGCCACAATTTCTTTTACAATGCGTTCGTTATCTTCAGCTTTTGAAGAATCTGCCAAAATAAACAGGGCTTCACCTCCATTTTTAATGATTTCATCAACTACAGCTTTTCCATGATCTTCATTTATATCTGAAAGGGCTACTTTTGCACCTTCCCTAGCACAACATAGGGCAATAGCTTTCCCTATTCCAGATCCACCTCCAGAAACATATGCTACTTTATTATCTAATAATGACATTTTTTATATTTTAAAGTTCACTATCAAATTTACGAAATCCCCTACCCTTCAAAGTTTTAAATGCCTTATAATTCTGTTAAATTAAGAACAGGACACTAAGATTTTCATCCCAGTCTTATTTCTTTAACATTCGAACGGAAAAGAATCCTAGAATTAATATAATTAATATCATAATTCCCCATAACCAGAACTTACTTTTAAAAAGTGGTTCTTTTTGATGGAATCCTTTTTTTTCTATTTTTTCTTCAATTCCCAGGTCTAATACGATTAAAGAATCAGGTATTTGCGAACTAAATCGCGAGATATCATAATCTGGTTCTAAGGCTCTTTTATTTCCGTATGTGAGATAATATTTTGCAGGCTCTACAAAACGCGCCTTTAATTGGCACAAGAAGCCTTTTACTTCTATATCTTCTATAGTTAAAGGATGATTGTTGTTGTTGTCAATAATCACCCTAAATTTTTTAACCGTTGTACTTTCAAAGGGAAACGTATTGTCCTTTACAGATGCCAAAGTCCCTCTTGAAAGTATAATATATTGATTCTTCCAGCCGTTTTGAGTTTGAATACTATCCGCCAAAAATTCGATTTTTAGAGGCCTATAAAAATCAAAGGTATCCTTCACATTAATTTTAATACTACTCATACGAACGGGCATAAGTAGTTCCACATCCAAAAGCGTCTGTTTATTAATTTTGTCTTGCTCAACCTCCATTTTTTTAATGGCATAGGTTTTTAAGGTTCCCGTAATTTTCACATTTTTTATAAGCCTGGCCGATTTTAGATCTGGCTTTTGGTCTGTCTGAATATGCACTCGAAAAAATCTGTACTTTGAATCTGGGAAATTTAATGTTGTAAATTTGAAGTTGGTTTGGTCATTATTAATAGACAATACTCTATAATCCTCCATGACGGTAAACCATTCTTGCTGGTCCTGACTTCCTTGTAAAGTAAGATGCCAATCAAAATTCTCATTTTCAAAATCCAAGATCATTTGGTTCATAACCTCTTCGGAGGGAATTTCAAAAGTGAAATAATACCCTGTACTATTTAATGACGTATTAAGTAATTTAAATTGAATTTCATTTGCATTAAACTGATCAGACGTATCCTCCAAAAGAAAAGGAGCTTGTATGGTATCATTCTCTTTCGTCAATCCAAAAATGCGAACATCAGAGAGATCTTGTGAAATCTTACCAAACATATCGTCTGGTAGAATCACCTTATGCCATGTTTGGGATATACCTTGTAATTCCCTTTGGTAGTCATATTGACCCATTTGGCCAAAAAACTTAAAGCAAGTAGTGAAAAGAAATATTAGACACAATTGTTTATTGAGGCGTTTCATCTGAAATTTTATGTGTGAATTTGTTGTATAAAAATGATATAATCAGCAGCAATACGCCTAATGAGACAAATACAATGGTTTTTGCTATGGTATCTAAGTGGGAAATATCATAGAAAAAGAGTTTTATCAGCGTCAGTCCAAATAAAACTATGGCACCAATGCGAAGAGGTTTGTTTCTTTTCCAAATACCTAAGGCTATAAGGAAAAGGGAATAAACTCCCCACAAAATACTCAATCCTAGTTTGTAAGATTGGGTGGAGTCAGCCATATCTAGCCAATGGATTAATTCACTACTTACAACCCATAAAATGGTAGTATGCAACAAAAAATCAAAGGCCCGTTTGTATTTATTTTCTCGAAATGATTCTTGAAGGTATTTGTAGGTAGTTATCAGCAGCAGTGCTACAAACGCAAAGGACAAATATCTTATTAAAATATGCATGATACTTGTCTTATAATATGGTAATTTAGTTGGATCCAAGTAACTCTCCCGCAATTCACTTAGCGCATACAAACTATTGGTTAAAAACACTAATAATACGAAAACAATGAAACCCAAATTAACAAAACCTAAAGACTTGTTTTTCAACCACCTTATATTACCAATCCCAAGCAATGACATAAATAACATAGAATAATTGATAACCCAAACGGTTTCAAATTTGAGTAAATCATAATTCCAATAAGTCATAGGATATTGCTGGTTATCTTCTTTAATTTCCAGTAATGAATCTGTAAAAAGTTGCCCCCAATAATTCACAATTTCCATTCTGAAAGCAAAATAAATGCCCAATAGAAAAATTGCAGGTATACCGAAAGAAACCATTTTTGATAGAATCTTATTTGACTTCCAAGCTGCATCATATTTTTGATTGAAATGTAACTTTAAAATAAACCCAAAGCCGGCAATAAAACATAAGGATGTTAAAAATTGAATGTTAAGCAAAGGCATCATCCTATCCTCAGGTGTTGAAGGTGTATATGCATTATAAAACACAATCCAATCATGGATGATACTCAAAAAAGCCAACAGCATCAAAGGATAGGACAACTTTTCATAAACCGGTACCTTTTTGGTTCTTCCAATCCAAAATAAAAGAGCAGCTTCCCCTATCCAAAGGAAGGTCACCCAATTTCCATCTAATTGAACCGGAATGGCAATAGTGATGAAGACCAAAACCAATCCTGCTACCAAATAAAACAAATTCTTATCCCCTAACTTTTGTCTATAAATCACCAGACTTACCAAAAAGTGAATCAATGCGTTACCCAAAGTAAAAAGTCCTAATAATTGCTTTCCTGTTTCATGACCAGAAAGTATCACATAGGCATTTCCATAAAATATAAATGAGTTAAATAATAATAAAGCAATATCACTTTTTTGAAATTTTTCCTTTTGCAGAAGTTTATAAACCAAAAAAGTCGCATAAAAAATGAAGAAAAATAGACTAAGAAAGGTTAAAGCCAATCCAAAATATTCTGAAGTTCTGTAATCACTGATAAACCATGTAAAATATATAGCCCAAGTAAGACCAAAAGCTACATAGTAAAGTAGTTTCCAGTATTTTTTAAATGCAATGACCAAAATCCCAATATTGATAATGGCCATATAACCAAATAATATTTCTGGCCTACCAGATTCATTGCTCAACACAAAAGGTACCGCATAAGCACCCACCAGACCAATATGAGCAATCACTTGCCTATTGTAATTTAAGGCTGCCAGCACGGTAAAAACTGTAAATATGACCATAAGCACAAAGGCCAAGGCTTGAGGTATTAACTGATAGAAATTATAGGCAGAGAAGGAAATAAAATAAAAAATGGCCATAGCCCCACTTACAAGTACAGCACTGTAGTTTTCATATTTGGTTTTCAGTTTGATTCCAAACCCTAAAAGACCCAAACCAGCAAGGTAACCTAAAATGACCCTGGTCAGCGGACTTATCAAATCGTGTTCTATGGAATATTTTACACCAATGGAAACCCCGATAACTGTAATGATTATTCCTATTTTATTGATAAGGTTTTCGCCTATAAATTTTTCAAGATCTGACTTAACTTTTGCAGTATCTCTTTTTGGTTCAACAGGACGAATACGAGGTTGTATGGATTTTAAAGTATCTGAGGGTGTTTCTACTTCAATAGAGCTTAAAGAATCACTCCTTTCCTTTACCTTATTACCTGGGAATTCCTGCTTAATTATTTCATGCTCCTGAACCTCCTCTAGTTGTGAATTTTGCAGCGTTTCTATAGCGTGCTTTAAATCATCTATTTCCTTAGAAAAACCTCTTTGCTTTTCCACAAGGCTATTAAGCTGGGTTAGCAGTTGATTTATTTGATCTTGATGGCTAGTCATTTGGTTAATTAGTAAGGAGCTAAAATTGAGGGCAAATTAGCCAATTAGTTATAGCATCTAATTTAACAAATAACGAGGTAATAGAAAACAGATTGAAGGAATATGTCCACTGACTAAACGGTTTTTAATCTTCAGTAACCGAACCCCAATTCTCACCCGTTTTAATGCGATACAATTGCATGGTTGATATACCAAATTGTTTGGCAATCATTTTCATGCGGGTTCGACGATTTGGATCATTGATTTTACGCTTAATCAATTTGACTTTATTTTCGGTAAGTTTTGAATAAGTACGTCTTTTGGGTGCGTTAATATATTCTGGATTACTGAATTGATGAATTTCCTTTTCTCGTTTGGTAGCCCATCTCAAGTTAGCTATGCGATTATCAGTTTTGTCATAATTGAGGTGAATCACATATATACCCTCATCTCGCTTTAAAAAATGCTCTGCTACCAACTTATGGACATACCTACAAGTCCATCTTTTCTTCTCTTTCAAATGAAGACGTAGTATTTGATACCCGTTAACAAAGGATGCTTTGGGAATAAACTCCTTCTCTGGCTTGCAATTGATAACTCGTCCATAATTTGAAATCTTAAATTTTTCAGTTTCGTGAATTTTATCGTCAAAAACAACCTCTTTCCATTCCTCATTACGGTAATTTCTTATCATTTTAGCTTTATTTAAGTTGTTATTTTAAAACTATCAATTCGTTTAGAGGCCATTTTAGCTAGCTATGGCTATAAATAAGGAGTACAAACCAAATATAGTGATTTTCAATTAATTACAAAATAGAAAAGGTTGCAACTATTTGAAAATGAATATGTAGAATGTAAAAATATGAGTTTTCATTAGATCCAAAGTATCAGGTCAATCCATTCATTTATCCCCACATCTGTTTTCCTTCTGACTTCAGCCTTTATGGGAAGTAAATAAGTATCCCTTTTAGTATCAAACCAAATAGCAGTTTGCCATTCCAGTCCTTTAAGTTGAACCTTAGCTTTCATTCTTCCCCAACCTTGTTCTTGCCATTTAAAATGTTCCCGTATTTCTTTTGAAAGTTTTATTGGTAGAGACACAAAATTCCAACCTCCGGTTCCCTCATGTTTCCAGATGGCTTCTGAAAATTGATATCTTATTTTGGATTCCATTCTTATTTGGGTTGTTTGAACACCTATTTAAAGCTATTTTTAGACTTTCTTTGTTGGTTTTTCTACCTTTAGTTTTGGCTTCAATAAATCTTCAATAACCTTAATGCCATTTTCAGGCTTATTTGAAGTTTCTAAAAACTGAACAAACTCTTTAGAAAATGATTGCCTTCTTATTTGCCACCATTCTTGAATACCTTCCAAATAGAAGTAAGAAATGATTGTGTTTTTATTACTCACCCATAACCAGGGCTCTAGAACTTTCATCTTATTCTGATAATACAAATTTTCCCAAATTCGAAACATTTGGATGTATAAAAAATTAGAGGTTCTTTTGTCTTCTTCGTTCAATTTGCTCCATGACTTCGTTCCTTTTTCAAATAGTTTTCCTAAATCCCTATCCATAATCAATTGATTTAGGAATTCCCGATTGGAGTTAGCAAAAGAATCGTAAAAATTAGAACGGACTGCCTGGGTGTTCTTTTTAATTTCGATGGCCAGAAAAATAACCGAAATGATAACACCTATGGAAGTCAATAAATTAATGAGCAATTCTAAAGTCATGTCATCCTTTTTAAACCAAGCCTTTAATCACCTCAAAACAAGAGATTTGCAAAATCACCTAATAAAGATAATTAAAAGAAATAGGATATACTATAAACTGATGCATATACAAGGATGTTACAGTGAAAATGGAGTTAATTTTTATATCGGTAATGTCCTATAATCCTAAAATCAAAAAGACAATCCTCCAAAACTTGCCCTTTACCAATATTATGGACAATCAAAGGTCTCTTCCCATCGATCGATGTTTTATCTACCACTATACCAATATGGGTTATGGCCCCTCCCAAATTCCAACATACAATATCTCCAGGTAAGTAATCTTGCCCCTTTTGAGATATTGGCAATTCCGTGCCCATCCGATTAAAAAAGGTCATCAAATTAAGCACCCTTCTATGATCAATGTTCCTATCAGTTGCTGTTAATCCCCAAAGTTTTGGATATTCATTAAAATGAATTTTCATATCCTCATGTACTTCTTTTTGCAAGTCTACACCCATTTTTCTATATGCCCTAATTATCACATCAGTACAAACCCCTTTATCACTTGGAACATCGCCATTGGGATAATCAATTGAAAAATACCTAGGGTCATAAGTAACCTGCTGTTTGGTTAGTTCTAAGGCACAATCAGATAAGTCCTTATGGTCTGTTTCAGTTTGTGAAAAGCCAAAATTGAAGAGAAAAAGGATGGCTATAAGCCAAAGTTTTTTTCTTAAACTTTCTTTTATTAATTGAGCCATTCTATCTAGAAATATCTTCATCGCAACTACTTACTCAGCTTTAATATTCTCCAAGCACCCTGAACTACCAAAATAAATACAATGGTTCCTATAATTAAATCGGGTTTATTTGATTTTAACCAATGTACCAAAAGACCTGCCACAATCACACCTAGATTGATAATGACATCATTAGATGTAAAAATCATACTCGCCTTCATATGGGCTTCTTCTTTGCTTTTTGATTTTTGTAGAATGTAGAAACATAGACCATTGGCAATAAGCGCTAAAACCGATACAACTATCATGGTTGAAAAATTTGGTAAATGTTCCGCCCCCAAGAAACGCCTCAAAACTTCAACAAAACCGATAACCGCCAAAAACATCTGAAAATATCCAGCCAGTTTGGCAATTTGTTTTTTTCTAACTAAAGACCCTCCAACGGCAAACAAACTAATGCCATAAACAAAACTATCCGCCAACATGTCAAGACTATCTGCCACCAATCCCATGGATTTTGAAACCAGACCTGTGATCATTTCTAAAATGAAAAAAGTAAAATTGATAGCTAGCACCATCCACAATACCCTTTTTTGATTGGTGTGTTCCCTTATCTCTGTTTGGTCAGATGTTTCAGTGGAAAGAAATTTACTTCCCAAGTTAAGTTCATCTATACTTTTCTTTATAGAATCTATTCCCCCATGGTGGAAAACGGTCAAAATTCTATTTGGAATATCAAACTCCAAATGGACTAAACCAGTCATCCCGTCCAATTTCATTCGAATTAAATTTTCTTCTGAAGGACAATCCATTTTTGATATTTCAAATACGGTTTTGTTCATGGTTTTTAGGTCACATCTAAATTCCAAAATTTATATTCCCAATAAATCCCATTCCAAAAAAACCATCTGTATCTAACCCTCTATCAATTGGACTTACCCAAAGGGATCCCTACCGAAAAAAACAAACGTAATTTATTAATCCCATTAACATAGGATAAATCCAAATGAACTGGGCCTAAAAAGGAATCATATGATAGAGTCGCCCCCCCTGTAATTAGTAAACCTGAATTTAAATTGGTATGCCAACTTGTTGTTTGGTTTGAAAAGTTTTCAAAATATTCTTTAAACCCTTCATATCCCAAGGAGGCCAAATGAAAATGTGGTGAAAAATAAATATTTCTGGTTGGCTCCCATTGTAACCCAACAGACCCCATGATCACTTGACTGGCAAAAATCTCTGTTTCATATAACCCAGGGAAAACAAAATTATCGGGTATGGGACTGGGATTATAACCTCCTAGAGAATATTGCGATGATATACCAAAATCGGCATAAGAGATTTCATTGTCGTCCAATTTGTTGATTATAGTAAAATATCCCGATCCTGAAAATAAAAATGCTAAATGCCTGTCCAGATGGATGCGCTTTTCAAAATGGGCTCCAAACTTTGTAAACCCGTTGGTTGAACCTTCATTGATTGTCTCAGAGGCGTTTGTACCTTGAATCCTGATATGGCGCCATAAAGAACGTTTTATAAAAGCGTTTATAAGGGTTCCTCTTTTAGGAAAAAACACACTTTCCATACTGTTAGAAAAGAAATGTACCCCAGCTTCTAAATTATGAAACCCATATTTGCGAAGACCTAGGACATTATCTCCCAAATCAGGATCTGTTTTGGGTCGCAAATAGTCATATTGATGTTTTATCCCAAAACCCACATAACTTTTAAAGGGAAAGAGGTTTCTATTGAATTGGCTTTGAAACAAAACAACATCGTGATTCACATCATCAGCTCTCCTACCCTCGATGTAAACACTTTCATTTAGTAGCTGTCCCAACAAATCCGTTCGCCACCACCAATTTTTTTGTACTCCAAAAATCTTTTGATGTTGTAACCTTAAACTAGGTTGTTCTGCAATATCTATTGTTACCAAAGTTCTAGAAGCTTTACCTATGATGTTTCTTCCTGTGTAGTTCATAAGTAAACCCACACCTCTGTGAGTATCATAATGTAAAGCTCCTTTTACGGTATGTCTTGACCGCTCCAACCCTTCCAATTCAATTCCCAAACTGTCTTTTTTAACCAACGGATTAAAATAAATGGCATCAAAGAGGTTCGTGCCCATTAATCGGTTGATTCCTGAGTTTAAATCATTTACGTTATAGGTCTGTCCTGGCTCAATTCTGATGCGAGCCCGCACCAAATCAAGGTTGTCTCTAGAAATATTTTTATAGACGATGGTATCTAAAGTGAATTTTGGAGCTATTTTAGGCAAGTTAGGACGAGGTTTGGGATACTTCTTTAAAATCTCGGACAACTGCTCCAAAGCATCCATATTTTGAATCAGAGCTTCTTTCCCCTCCACATAAATTTCATTGGCCTTTACAAAATCTCCTGTGGAATAGGTTAAGTGTTTTTCATGATTCAATAAAATATCACAAAGTGCCCTATTCTCTTCTACAATTAAATTACTAGTAAGCATACTTGTTTGAAAAATAAGCTTAATCGGGTCACTTAATTTATCTCGAGTTAACATACCGCCTCCTACATCACTACCAATGATAATGTCGGCACCCAGGCTTTTTGCTATATCCGTAGGGAAATTGTTTAAAATACCTCCATCGACAAGAAGCGTATTTTCAAATCTTACTGGTTTAAAAACTGTTGGAATAGACATACTAGCTCTCATAGCTTGAGCAAGTGATCCGCGATCTAAAACAACTAATTCTCCATTGACAATATCTGTGGCTACAGCACGGTAAGGAATGGGCAAATCATCAAAAGAGTCGATTCGATATACGGGATAGGTTAATTGAGACAAAAATTCACGGAGTAGTTGATCATTGAGAATGGCCGGATTGATATTAGGTTTTCCATTCACTAAATTCAATTCGAAAAGATACCTGCCAAACTCACTTTTCTCCTCAACACCAACACTAGATAATAAGGTTTTCCCTCCTAGCAGCTTTCGCCAATTAGCCTGATGAGCAATTTGAGAGATGCTGTCACCAGAATATCCCATGGCATACAAGCCACCTACAATACTTCCCATACTTGTACCTACAACAAAATCTGGTACAATATTCAAGGAATCTAAAGCTTGAAGCAAAGGGATATGAGCAATACCCTTAGCACCTCCACCACTTAAAACTAGAGCAATTTTAGGTTTCCGGTTTTCAGTTGTTTCAGGCATTTTGAAATCCTGACCCCATATTTGTAGACTGGCGAAAAAAATGCCCCATATGATAAGAGATTTCGAGCCTATTAAAGATTTTATTCCACGGTTCATGAATTGGAAGCTGTTAATGTAAAACTTTTTGATGTTTTAGCCAGTTTACTTATTTAGCTTTCACGCTTGTTTACAATTCAATACTCTCTCCTATATCCAACAGCATCAAATCTTTCCCTTTATCAAAAAATTTTCTTTTGGCCTCTTCATGGTCTATTTTAATATACCCAAAAGTATCGAAGTGATATCCAAGCACCTTATCGCACTGTACAAAGTCACTGGCAATTATGGCATCGTCCACACCCATTGTGAAATTATCTCCGATAGGCAAAATGGCCAAATCCAATTGGGTGCGCATAGGAATAAGTTTCATATCCATGGTCAGCGCAGTATCTCCAGCAATATAAATATTTTTATGTTCTCCTTCAATCACAAAACCTCCTGGTTGTCCACCATAACTTCCATCTGGAAATGAAGATGTATGATGTGCAATAACATATTTAACCACCCCAAATTCAAAATCCCAAGCTCCTCCATGATTCATAGGATGAACCTCAAACCCTTTATTTTCATAATGACTTGCAATCTCAAAATTTGAAACGATAACGGCATCAGTTTGTTTGGCTATGGTTTCAACATCCAGAATATGATCTTGATGTGCATGGGTTAATAATATGTAATCAGCCTTTAGGTTTGAAATATCGATGTTTGCAGCCGCTTCATTGGCAGAGATAAAAGGATCTACTAAAATGTGGACATCTCCAACTTCTATTCCAAGACTAGCATGACCGTAAAATGTAATTTTCATTAGGTAAGTGTTTAATTGAAGATTGAAAATACAAAAAAACTCAAACAAATCCTTGAATCTGTTTGAGTTTTCAATCCCCAAAATATGAAGTCATTTATACACTTCATTATGTTGATAAAGGACTTACCAACACCCTAATATACGACTTATAAAACTGAAAAACAATATTTTAACTTTTCCCTACAAAAGATGTCCTACAGCCAACAGAACACTTAATAAAAAGGTTGAAAGAGCCAACTTTTTAAGTTCCTTGTCTAACTTAACAGGTTCAATACAGTTGTGTACCGTCTTCATGTGGATAATCAACGGAATATAAGCAATAAAAAAAATAAAATTGTAGGGGGAATTATAATATAAAATTCCAAACAAAAAAGAGAGACATATAGCACCACCGACCAAGAACATATGATACCTTTTTGCCTTTTTAAATCCCATTTTTACAGCCATCGTAATTTTGTTGGCTTTTTTATCAGACTCTATATCCCTTAAATTGTTAAGGTTTAAAACCGCAGTACTTAAAAAACCTATAGTGAATGCTGGTAAAATAGTAACGTGGTCTATTTGTTTTGCAAAAAGCACATAAGCACCAATAACACTTAACAATCCAAAGAAGATAAAAACAAAAATATCACCTAGGCCTCTATAACCATAAGCATTACCACCTATGGTATATTTCAAGGCAGCATAAATGGATAACATGCCCAAAACCAAAAACAATAAACCCAAAAGAAAATACTTCGAACCAAAAGCCACATAAATAGTAAAAACGGCTAGAAAAATACTGATCAAAATATTAATTCGGATAGCAAAAAACATACTCGTAGGGGTTATTTCCCCACTTTGAATGGCTCTTTGTGGTCCTATTCGGTCCAAATTATCAGTTCCCTTCACGCCGTCACCATAATCATTGGCCAGATTAGACAATATTTGAAAACTTAATGTAGTCAATATTGCCATTGTAAATACCCCCCAATGAAACAGGCCATTATACTCAGCTAAGGAGCCAGCTACAATAATACCTGATACAGATAGAGGTAAAGTTCTTAACCTAAGAGCAGATACCCAGGTTTTAAATGATGCCATAACAATCGATTTGGGTTCCTATGGAATGTATTTTTTATCAAAATTTGGTTTACGCTTTTCCAAAAAGGCATTTCTTCCTTCAATGGCTTCGTCGGTCATGTATGCCAATCTAGTAGCTTCTCCTGCAAACACTTGTTGGCCTACCATTCCGTCATCTGTTAAATTCATTGCAAATTTCAACATTTTAATAGACAATGGTGATTTGCCTAGGATTTCCTGAGCCCATTCATAAGCGGTAGCTTCTAATTCATCATGTGGAATAACTGCATTGACCATACCCATTTCATAGGCGTCTTGTGCTGAATAATTTCTTCCTAAAAAGAAAATTTCCCGAGCCTTTTTTTGTCCGACCATTTTCGCCAAATATGCCGAACCATACCCCCCATCAAAACTAGTAACATCAGCATCGGTTTGCTTAAAAATAGCATGTTCTTTACTAGCCAAGGTTAAATCACAAACGACATGCAAACTATGTCCACCTCCAACAGCCCATCCTGGTACCACAGCAATCACCACTTTTGGCATGAAACGTATTAGACGCTGAACCTCCAATATGTTTAAACGATGGTAACCATCTTCTCCAACATAACCTTGATGACCTCTCGCTTTTTGATCACCTCCACTACAAAAACTCCAGATGCCATCTTTAGAGGATGGCCCTTCTGCCGACAGTAAAACAACACCAATATTGGTATCTTCATTAGCATCATAAAAAGCGTCATAAAGCTCACTTGTTGTCTTGGGTCTAAAGGCATTCCTGACATCTGGTCTGTTAAAGGCAATTCTTGCTACACCACCACATTTTTTATAAGTGATGTCTTCGTATTCTTTGGCTATTTTCCAGTCTGCTACACTCATTTTTTTTATTTTAGCCAAAAATAAATGTTTTTACCAATATAGCTCCCTAAGCATGAAAATTTATACATTCTTGACTCTAATTTTAATGGGGTCTTTTTCACTTTATTCCCAAAAATATGAGTTCACACCTATAATCGATCTAGATGCCACGGAAGTGGTTAGTCAAGGCATCACAGGAACCTGTTGGAGCTTTTCCACAACCTCCTTTTTGGAAAGTGAAATCATTAGGAAGACGGGTAAGTTTATTGATCTCTCAGAAATGTACTCAGTTAGGCAAACCTATCCTAAGAAAGCCTGGAATTATTTAATGAGACAAGGCAATGCTCAGTTTAGCCAAGGTGGTTTGGCACATGATGTTATTAATAGTGCTCGTGATGCTGGATTAGTTCCGCAAGAAGTTTACACCGGTTATTTAAACGGTCAAACAAAATACAACCATATTGAACTGGAAGAGGTATTAAAAAATGTATTGGACACCTACATAGAAAACCCAGCCAACACCTTATCTCCAACTTGGAAAACGGTTGTAGAAGGTATTCTAGACTCCTATTTAGGAAAACAAGTGGAGTCCTTTACTTTTGAAGGTACATCCTACACGCCAAAATCGTTTATGGAAATGGTGCAAATAAACCCTGATGATTACATCAGTTTTACAAGTTTTACTCACCAACCATACAATTCGAAATTTATTCTAAATATTCCAGACAATTTTTCAAATGGCAGCTTTTACAATCTACCTTTAGATGATTTGATGCAAGTAATTACTCATGCCTTAGAAAATGGTTATACAGTTGAGCTAGATTGTGATGTAAGCGAAAAAACCTTTTCTGCCAAACACGGTGTCGCTGTAATTCCTGAAGATGAAAGTATGAACAAAGAGATTCTTACTGAAATTAGATCAGAAAAGACTATTACCCCAGAATTCCGACAACAAGAATTCGAGAATTTCCACACAACAGATGACCATTTAATGCATATTACAGGTTTAGTCAAAGACCAAAAAGGAAATACTTATTTTAAGGTTAAAAATTCGTGGGGAACTGATGAAAGCCGTGTTACTTATGGCGGTTATGTGTATTTTAGCGAAGCTTATATGAGGTTAAAAGCCATATCCATTTTGATTCATAAAGAAGCCTTACCTAAAGGGATAAAACAAAGATTGAGCATTCAATAGAAACTAATAATTTTTTAAAATTCTCTTAGTGTTAAATTAAACTAGTTTGATTTGTAATTGGAAGATAAATATTACTTTTATAATCCTTTTGATTAACTAGCTAAACTAATATGACCGTTAAAAATAGCGCCTTAAAAAGCGATATTCAAAACAGTTTTAAATTGAGTATTGGAACTGTTTATTTTTTTGAGAATTACTTACTTACTGAAATGGATGAAGGTGCAAATGTAGACCTCATAAATGGCCAAGAATTGATTTACGCAATTCGGGAGCATTTTTCTGATGGCCGACCATATGGTATGATTTGCAACAGAATAAATTCATTCTCCATCAATTTATTAGATCTTGAGAAATTACATAACGCCGCCAACGGATTAGTAGCAAGAGCTATAGTGACTTACTCCAAGCAATCGGAAAAGGCTATAGAACTTGAAAACCACTTCTGTTCATTTCCCAACAAAAAACAGTTTAAATCCTTATTATCTGCTGACAAATGGGTTCAAGAACAGCTAAATCTATTTAAATTAACTAATAAAATCCCTAGACTAAATAAATTCCATCAGGCTTAATCTCAATCAATCGCTGTTTGTACAATGAGCCGACAGCCTTTTTGAAGCTCTTTTTACTCATTTCCAATAATTCTTTTATTTCTTCTGGATTTGATTTATCGTGAAGTGGTAAAAAGCCACTGTTATCATTTAAGACATCCATAACTTTTTGGGCACTTGGTTCAATATTTTTATAACCTATAGGCTGTAATACAATATCCAATTTATTGTCATTTCGTACCTTTTTCACGTAACCCTTTAATCGATCACCAACTTCTACATCACCATATAAATCATCTTTATAAATTAAGCCCGAATGCAAGTTGTTAACCACCACGACCATTCCCAAATCTGTAGGATGGGAAACAATTAAATCTACTTCCTGAAACTTTTCAACTGTTAGTTGGGTATTGTCCAGAAACTTATTGGTTTTGCTTGAAGCTACCAAGCGATCGGTCTTTTCATCGAGATAACAATGAACAAAATAATAATGACCTGCTGTCATTTTAAATACTTGTTCCTTAAAAGGACAGAACAATTCCTTGACCAAACCCCAATCTAAAAAGGCCCCGTATTGATTCACTTGATTACAACGTAAAAGACCAAATTGATTTTTAATGATATATGGTTTATCGGTGGTAGCAACAATTCTCTCTTCGTTATCTAAATAAACAAACACCTCTATTTCATCCCCTATTTCAAATGATTGAGGAACATATCGGTTAGGCAAAAGAACTTCATTATCTTCTTGGTCTCCTAAAAACAATCCTGGCTCTGTATCCCTTAATATAGTGAGGGTATTGAATTCTCCTAAGTGTATCATGTGGCAAAGGTATAACGAATTAACTTACCGAAAATAAAAAAGCGCCACAACTTGTGACGCTCGTATCTTAATTTTATAAACGCTCCCTAATAAACAGAAGACTTATTAAAATGTTTTACCAATAAATAATACACTACTGCTCGATATTTATTGCGATTTGAAACACCATATTGTTCCATAACTTTAGCTATTGCCTCATCTAATTCTGGTCCATCTTTCAAACCAAGTTTCTTGATTAAAAAATTGGTTTTAACACGTTCAACTTCCGAAGCATCAGACCCAGAAACCGTTGAGGAATCAGCATTGTAGATAGATGGGCCTAAACCTATGGTTACTTTTGTCAAAAGATCCATATCTGCAGTTTCTCCAATTTTATCTTTAATATCGGCTGCATATTTTTCAATTAGTTCATCTCTTTTACTCATTTGATTATTTTTTAGATTGATAATAACTTTAAAATTACATAATTAAAAACCCAAACAAAAAGGAATTGATACTTGTAACATTTATTTAATATACTTGAAGTAATTCAGAAGAATCTCATCGTTTAAAGTTCGAGGTGTAAAAATTTCCAGAAGCTTTGTTTTATTTGATTCACTATAGAAACTTTCAAGTTCGTTTTTTAGTTCGGTTTCGTCTTGAGCTGAATGATAATCCAAACCATACATGGCACATAAATGTTGGGCATTTAGTTGATGCTTGGTTTCAAAATAGGTGTCAAAGTTATCCGTATTCTTTTCCCCCGGAAGAATTCTAAAGATACCGCCGCCGCCATTATTAACTACTATAATCCTAAAATGGTTGGGAATGTAATTATTCCAAAGTGCATTACTGTCGTAAAAGAATCCCAAATCACCCGTAATAAAAGTGGTTGGCCTATCATTAGCCACTGAAAAACCAACAGCAGTACTTGTTGACCCATCAATACCGCTAGTTCCTCTATTGCAATACACATCTATAGTTTCATCCATATTGAACAACTGGGAATACCTGATTGCTGAACTATTACTAATCTGTAAACTACTTTTCTTTGGTAATTTATTTAATACCCAATTAAAAGCCTTAAAATCAGAAAAAGGGATGTCTTGAAGATAACTATCATGCCTTTCCAAGCGTTTTTTCTTTACTTCCTTCCAAATAGTCCTGTAGTTACTCTTTTTAAAATGTGTCAACTTAGGTAGAAATTCAGAAAAGAAATGATTCGGCGTGGTTTTTATATGGTTATCTAAACAGAAAAAAGTATCGTTTGCTTGATGCAAATCAATATGCCAATGATGTTTTGGTTGGTAATTTCTTAAAAATGCTTTTATTTTTTTCGACACGATCAGCCCACCAAAAGTCACCAAAATATCGGGTTGTAACTCTTGAAATTCTGCCTCATTTAAAGGAGCAATTATAGTATCGATACTAGGAAAAAATTCGGGATGATGCAGGTTTGAGGTTGTTTCGGTAAATACCAAAACACTTTGGTCTGAAGCTAATTCTTCAAGCCACTTTTCTTCAATACTATTAGGTTGATTTACACCAACCAAAATCATTTTTTTTGAAGCATTACTCCAATCTTCCAGAAGCCCCTTTAATTCAGATTGGTCTATTCTTTTGGGTTTTGTTTCAAGTTCAACAACCTCAGGTTGTACACTCAATCTCTCTTCGGTTAAATACAAAGGTTCCTCAAACGGAATGTTGATATGAACAGGTCCTTGTAACGATATACTTTTATTAATAGCTATGTTTATTTCATCTACATTCTCTTCATGAATGGCTTGTTTTAGTCCCAATAATCGCTCCAGTTTGTTTTCAATATTTTTGATTATAGCTGGCTCAGTTTCATCCAAATGCTTTGGTTTCTTTTCAGAGCTTACTTTCAAATTAGCAGAATATAAAATGTGATTTTCATAGACATTTTCCTGATTGATGGTCTGTCCATCTCCAATTCCTATTAAATAATCGGGCCTATCTGCAGATAAAACAACCAAAGGAATATGACTGTAAAAAGCCTCTGCAACAGCAGGATAATAATTTAATAACGCACTTCCCGACGAACAAACTACAGCTACAGGATGTGTTATTTTTTGGGCAATTCCCATGGCAAAGAAAGCAGCTGAACGCTCATCCACGATACTATAACAAGTAAAAAAAGGATCATTGGTAAAACCAATGGTAAGAGGTGCGTTACGGCTACCGGGTGAAATAACAATATGTTGAATATTTTTAGCCTTACAAAGTTGAATTACTGTTTGGGCTAAAGGGATTTTGGGATAAATCATGTAATAGAAAAAATGGTCGCACAAAATTACAGAAACTTTGGGGCAAATGGTACAAATAACGCCTAATTATTCATAATTCTTTTTCGATAAAACTTTTCATAAATCCCCTTGAACCCTCTATAAAAGACCCTCATATTATATGGTGTTTACAGAGGTTATCAGTATCTTTACAAGGCTTAATGAAATCCCAAAATGAAGGCATACAAACCTAAAAACAGACTTTCTGCCCAAGAATATATCAATGGTATTTTAAACGGAGATCGCGTCATACTGTCTCGCGCTATTACCATCATTGAAAGTAGCTTGGAAAGCGACAAAAAGCTAGCAAAAAAAATCATTCAAGGTATTTTGCCAGCATCAGGAAAATCACTCCGAATTGGGATTACTGGAGTCCCTGGTGTAGGTAAAAGCACCTTCATTGAAGCATTTGGAAAATTCTTGATTAAAAACGGGCATCGGGTTGCCATTTTGAGCATTGACCCAAGTAGCCAACGTTCTAAAGGGAGTATTTTGGGTGATAAAACTCGAATGGAGGAACTTAGCGGGATGGATGAAGCCTATATCAGACCTTCAGCATCTGGAGAAACCTTAGGTGGTGTTGCCAATAAAACAGCAGAAAGCATGTTACTTTGTGAAGCTGCTGGTTATGATATTATTTTAATTGAAACCGTAGGTGTTGGTCAATCGGAAACAGCGGTGCATGGAATGACAGATTTCTTCCTATTATTAATGTTGGCTGGAGCTGGTGATGAACTCCAAGGGATCAAAAAGGGAATCATGGAAATGGCTGACATGGTTGTTATTAATAAGGCCGATGGGGACAATATAAAACAAAGTGACAGAGCCCGAATTCAATACCAAAATGCATTACATTTATTTCCACCTGCAGCATCTGGATGGACACCCGTGGTAACCAAAGCTTCTGCTTTAAAAGGCATGGGTATTGAAACTATTTGGGAAGAAATCCTCAAATTCAAACAACAGGTGACAGAAAGTGGCTACTTTGAGAAAAACCGAAATCATCAAAAATTGCGCTGGATGTATGATAACATCAATGAAGATCTCAAACAACTCTTCTATGGAAACCCAGAGATTTCAGAACAGTTAATTCAATTGAAAAAAGAAGTTCTAGACTCTCATATATCTCCTGTTGAGGCCGCACAACTTATATTGAATAGCTTCAAAAAATCTTTATAATAAAAAAAACCCGATACTTTTCAGTACCGGGTTTAATTTTTAGGTTTTATTGAAAATTATTCTTGTTCCAAATATTTTTCCATGATGGTAATAGCCGATTTGGCTATCACAGTACCTGGTCCAAAGATGGCAGCAACCTTTCTATCTAGAAGGTATTGGTAATCCTGTTCTGGAATCACCCCACCAGCAAATACCATAATATCTGGTCTTCCCAACCTTTCTAATTCTTCTATCAATTGAGGAATCAATGTCTTGTGACCAGCAGCTAAACTGGAGGCACCAACGAAATGTACGTCATTTTCTATGGCTTGTTTTGCCACTTCTTCTGGTGTTTGAAACAAAGGTCCCATATCGACATCAAATCCCAAGTCAGCAAAACTTGAGGCAACCACTTTAGCACCACGGTCGTGACCATCTTGTCCCATTTTTGCAATCATAACTCTAGGACGACGCCCTTCTATTTCAGCAAAATGATCTGCCAACTTTTGAGCCTGTTCAAACACGCTATCATTTTTCACTTCTTTTCTATACACACCACTTATTAATTGCGTATCAGCCTTGTGACGTCCAAAATGAACTTCCAAAGCATCAGATATTTCACCTAAAGTAGCGAAATTTTCTGCCGCCTCAACGGCCAATTCCAATAAATTACCCTTACCACTCTCTGCACATGCAGATAAAGCTTTTAATTTGGCATCAACCACATTTTGATCTCTGTTGGCTTTCAGCTTTTTAAGTCGCTCAATTTGTGAATTTCTAACCGCCGAATTGTCAACTTCCAAGATTTCAATCTGTGACTTCTCCTCCGTTTGATATTTGTTCACACCTACCAAGATATCTTGACCCGAATCCAATCTTGCCTGTTTGCGGGCCGCTGCTTCCTCAATTCTCATTTTAGGAACTCCGGTTTCAATGGCTTTGGCCATACCACCCAATTCCTCCACTTCCTCAATAAGCTTCCATGCTTTTTTAGCAATTTCCTTAGTCAAATATTCTACATAATATGAACCAGCCCAAGGATCTACAGATTTAGTAATCTGTGTTTCCTCTTGTATATAAATTTGTGTGTTTCGTGCAATTCTAGCTGAGAAATCAGTAGGCAACGCGATAGCCTCATCCAATGCATTGGTATGTAAAGACTGTGTACCACCCAAACCAGCAGCCATCGCCTCAATACAGGTTCTTGCCACATTGTTGAACGGATCTTGTTCACTCAAACTCCAACCAGAAGTCTGGCTATGAGTTCTCAATGCCATAGATTTTGGATTCTGCGGATTGAACTGCTTAATGATCTTAGCCCAAAGCATTCTGGCCGCTCTCATTTTCGCAATTTCCATAAAATGATTCATCCCTATAGCCCAAAAGAAAGACAATCTAGGTGCAAAATCATCTATTTTTAATCCGGAAGACAATCCCGTACGAATGTATTCCAATCCATCGGCCAACGTATAAGCCAATTCTATATCGGCTGTTGCTCCTGCTTCTTGCATGTGGTATCCACTAATGGAAATGGAATTAAAACGAGGCATATATTTGGTCGTATATTCAAAAATATCCCCAATAATTCTCATAGATGGTTGTGGTGGATAAATGTAAGTGTTACGCACCATAAACTCTTTCAGAATATCATTCTGAATGGTTCCACTTAATTGATCTAAAGCCACCCCTTGCTTTTTAGCCGCGGCTATATAAAAAGCCATCACAGGTAATACGGCTCCATTCATGGTCATGGATACCGACATTTTATCCAATGGAATCTGGTCAAAAAGCACTTCCATATCCAAAATAGAATCAATGGCTACACCAGCTTTACCTACATCACCAGTTACCCTTGGATGGTCTGAATCATACCCACGGTGTGTTGCTAAATCAAAGGCAACAGAAAGTCCCTTTTGACCTGCAGCCAAATTTCTTCTATAGAAAGCATTAGACTCTTCTGCCGTTGAAAAACCAGCATATTGTCTAATGGTCCATGGCCTTGTGGTGTACATTGTGCTATATGGTCCTCTTGTAAACGGAGGTAAACCAGCTGCAAACCCTAAGTGTTCTGCGTCTTCAATATCTGCTTTTGAAAAATGTTTCTTCACAGGAATCCCTTCTGGGGTATTCCAAATATCTTGATCCTCTACTGGAGGTTTACTTGAAGTCTTTACCGTATCTAATGTTAGATTTGAAAAATCTTTTCTCATACTTCTAAAGATTTATAATGTTCTTGAACTTTATTCTGAATGGCTGTTAAGGTTTGAATGACATCCGACTTTATGTGCAAACAACCATCGAGTCCGGCTTCTTTTAATTGGTCGAGTAAATCTACTGGATTTCCAGCCAACAATAAGACCTTTTCAGAATTCTTACTTCGGAAAGTTTCAACAAAGTTTAAGGCACTTTCTTGATAATCTGGATCGGAACTGCAAATAACAACCACCTCAGAATCAGATTCTGCACTCGCTTCTGCCGCCAATTGAGCCGTGTCATAACTTTTCTCATCTAAAACTTTAAATCCTGATACCCCTAGAAAATCATAGGAGAAAGCGGCTCTTGCCTTTCTCATGGTTAAATTTCCAAAACTACAAAGCTCAATAACAGGTCTTTTCCCAATAGATTCTACCAATAATTCAGTTGCTTTTCTAACAACCTCTATTTCTAGCGATGCTCTTCTCGGTTTTAAAAGTTTTTGGTCTGAAGACGCTCCTGAGGATAAAACTTCTGAAGAAACTGTTTCCATAAGGTTAGGATATTTATTGACTCCTACCAATGGCAACCTTCTTTGGCTAATCCATTTTATTTTTTCTTGTCTTATTTCAGAAATTTGATCCTGAATCAAGCCTTTTTCAAAGGCTTCAAAAAAGCCTCCTTGAGCTTCAACCTCCTTGAATAAAATCAAGGCCTTTTCAGCAATCTTTTGAGTAGCTTCTTCAATATAATAAGATCCGTCAACCGGGTTAGCCACTTTTCCTAAATAGGATTCTTCTTTTAATATGGTGGCAATATTTCCTGCTATACGATTTGAGAATTGTGATGCTTCATTGAATTCTTTATCATAAGGATCAATCAAAACACCATCAACATTACCAAGAATTGCAGACATAGCCTCAGTAGTAGCTCTCAACAAATTGGTATGGGCATCGGTAACCGATTTACTCCAAACTGAAGTTTTAGCCGTTATAAATGGATTAAAATCTGTAACTCCATATTTATTAGCCAGCAAATTTAAAAGACTATGAAAGGCTCTAAACTTAGCTATTTCTATAAAATACTCTGACCCTATCGCCAATTCCACATGTAAGCCTTGAAAAATTTGGTTGGCGTCAACACCTTTTTCCATCAATTTTCCAACAACAAATACCAATGAATTCAATGAATAGGCAACCTCTTGCACTTGGTTGGAACCTGAATCCAAATAAGAAGCCCCAGTAATAGTAAATGCTTTAAAGTTTGGGAAAGCTCCCGTAAGTTTCAATAACTCTACGGAATTGTCAAAAAAAGCTTTATTTAAAGAACCATTTGTGACATAATTTGAAATACCTCTAAAGTCAAAATAACCTTTTAAGTTTTCCTTTTGCTTTAATGTTGAAACTGCATAAATCAAAAAGGATTTGGCAAAGTCTATTTGATCAAATTGAAGTAAAAAACTTATGGCAACTTTATTGAGATCGACGCCATTTAAAAGGGCTTCGACCTGAATTTTACCATCAATTTCAAACAACAAACCATTCACCCCTTCATTTATGGCCAGTTTTGCCAACTGGTTCCCTTCTTCTGAAGTGCTTACTTTAATACTTCTAAAGTTAACTAAGTCTTGAGAATTAAGGCCCGTATTTGGCAAACTCTCTATACCATCTTCTGAATTATAAAACGGTTGAAAATTTAAACCGTTGAAATTCTTCCAAATCAATTTATTAAAATCCACACCTTTTAAATCGGTGTCCACTTTATCTTTCCATTCCTGCTTGGAGGTAGGACTGAAATTTGAAAAAAGTGATTTATTCTGAGTACTCATACAAAATGTATTACAATTTACTTTATACTTTAAAATAATGTTAGCCTAAAAAGCTTAGAATAATACCTGCCGCAATGGCTGACCCAATAACTCCAGCCACATTTGGTGCCATAGCATGCATTAGTAAATAATTCTTAGGATCTGCTTTTAAACCTTCAGCATGTACCACCCTTGCACTATCTGGAACAGCAGAAACTCCTGAAGCCCCGATTAAAGGATTTATTTTGTTATCTCCCTTAAGGAACAAATTCATGAATTTAGCAAAAATAAGACCTCCCATAGTGGCTATAACAAAGGAAATAGCTCCCAACCCAAAGATCAACATAGAGTCCTTGGTGATAAAAATATCTGCTTGGGTAGAAGCTCCCACGGTCACACCCAAAAGAATGGTTACGATGTCTATCATTTTGGTCCTTGCAGTCTCTGCTAGACGCTCTGTTCTACCAGATTCCTTCAACAAATTTCCAAAGAACAACATTCCCAATAATGGTAATGAACTTGGTGAGATAAAGGTAGTCAATAATAAGGCAACAACAGGAAAAATCATTTTTTCTTTTTGAGAAACTGCTCTTGGTGGTTTCATTCTAATGAGTCGTTCTTTTTTGGTAGTCAACAACTTCATGATTGGAGGTTGAATGACTGGCACCAATGCCATATAAGAATAGGCTGCAATGGCAATAGGACCAATTAGGTTTTTAACCGTAGTTCCATCTGGTAAAAGGTTCACTCCGTTGGCCAATTTAGAAGATAAGAAAATCGCTGTTGGACCATCAGCCCCACCAATAATGCCTATCGCTCCTGCCTCGGGTAAATTAAAACCTAAATATAGCGCTCCCAAAAAGGTTCCAAAAACACCTATTTGCGCCGCAGCACCCAAAAGCATTAATTTCGGATTGGCAATCAACGATGAGAAATCGGTCATAGCACCTATCCCTAAGAAAATTAAAGGAGGATAAATTCCCTTAACCACCCCAAAGTAAAGGTAATTCAAAACAGATCCTGTTTCATAAATCCCGGTTTGATTCCCTGCAACAAAGGGAATGTTTCCTATAATCACCCCTACTCCAATCGGAATCAGTAAAAGGGGTTCATAGTCAAATTTAATTCCCAAGTAAATGAAAACAATTCCAATTACGATCATAATGATATTACCCGCTTGGGCATTAGCAAAACCCGTATAACTTAAAAACTGTTTAACACCACTAATTCCTTCTGAAATAAAACTATCCTCCTGCTCTTCCTCTGTAACACTTGTCACAGCAGTAGTTTCAACTGTATTGGAAGCTGCTGAAGTCAACCCCAAAATAGGTCTCATTGAGATGAGAAGGGAGATTACACCTATTATCAATAATATTTTTTTCATTGTGTAGTTTTTTACGCTTAATTAGCCGTAAAGACAATAAGCATTCTCAATTCTATTCAATCTCTATCATTACTTCTCCTTGTAATACTTGCTGACCAGGTTTTACATTAATAGCAGTAACGGTTCCTGATTTTTCTGATACGATATTGTTTTCCATTTTCATGGCTTCCAAAATCATCAAGGAATCATTGGCTTTAATTGTATCTCCAACCTGCACTTTAAGAGATAACACAACACCTGGAATAGGTGCAGTAATGGTTGTTTTTGAAGAACTTGGATTGACCTTAACTGGCTCAACTGGTGCTGTTGTTGAAGGTTTACGTACTAAAGTAGGTGTCTTCCTGCTTTTTATTTCTTCCTTCATTTTCACCAAGTAATTTGTTCCGTTGACTTCTAACTCGATGGTGTTATCTTCTTGCGATAAGATTCTAACACTGTAGCTATTCTCGTTTATATTGAATGTGAAATTTTTCATGATCTTTAGATTTTCTAAATAAATGGGTTAAAATCTATTGTTATAGGCACCATAAATTTTTGAGCTCCATGGTGAATACATTTTCCTGGCTTGCTTAATGGTAAGTATGGCATTTTCATTGTCATGCTGTTCATCGAGATACATATGTACGGCCACCGAAATAGCTGCTGCAATTTCCCCGGTGAAATTTTCATTGACTGTTGGCGAAATTTCTGTAACCTTCTTGTCTGGGCCTTTAGTAATCAACTTGTAGATATAAAGCATAAAAGGCAATCCATACTTAAAGAATAACGTAAGTAACAGTAGTCCTCCAAAGACAATCAAAAGTCCTGTCATCAGGATGATATATCCCTCATCCAAAACATCGGTATATAATAGGATCGTTTTCATTACAATGGAATATTTGAATGTTTCTTAGGTGGATTCACCTCTTTCTTATTAGCTAATAGTTCCAAGGCTCTAATAATTCGGAATCTTGTATTTCTTGGCTCAATCACATCGTCTATAAAACCATATTTGGCTGCCACATAAGGGTTGGCAAATTTGGCGGTATATTCGTTTTCTTTTTCCTCGATATAATGTTGCTTTTCATCATCATCTTCAATTTTTCTGATATTGGAACCTTCCAAAACTTCTACCGCTCCTTTGGCTCCCATAACAGCTATTTCTGCAGTTGGCCAGGCATAGTTTAAATCGCCACGGAGTTGTTTACAGCTCATTACATCATGGGCACCTCCGTAAGATTTCCTTAAGGTAATGGTCACTTTCGGCACTGTTGCCTCACCATAAGCAAACAACAGTTTCGCTCCGTGTAGAATAATTCCAGCATATTCCTGACCAGTTCCAGGTAAAAATCCAGGGACATCAACCAAAGTAACCAATGGTATGTTGAATGCGTCACAGAAACGAACAAAACGCGCTGCCTTTCTAGAAGCTTCTGTATCTAAAACACCCGCATAAAATTTAGGTTGATTGGCAACCACTCCTACGGAACGGCCATTAAATCTTGCAAACCCAACAACAATGTTTTTAGCATAGTTTCTGTGAACCTCTAAAAATTCTCCATTGTCGGTAATTGTGCTGATCACATCCAAAATGTCATAAGGTTGATTCGGATTTTCAGGTATGATGTTATTTAAGACATCATCCAATCTATCTATTGGATCAGACGTTGAAATTATTGGTGGATCTTCCAAATTATTTGAAGGCATATAGCTAAGAAGCTTTCTTATCAACAATAAATTTTCTTCGTCATTTTCAGCTAAAAAGTGAGAAACCCCCGATTTTGTAGAATGGATATTTGCCCCTCCCAACTGTTCAGTGGTAACATTTTCACCTGTTACCGATTGTACTACTTTAGGCCCAGTAACAAACATGTAACTGGTTTGGTCTGTCATGATCGTAAAATCGGTTAAAGCAGGCGAATAAACAGCTCCACCAGCGCAAGGACCTAGAATGGAAGATATTTGAGGAATAACACCTGAAGCCATAATGTTACGTTGGAATATCTCAGCATACCCAGCCAAAGATCTCACTCCTTCTTGAATACGTGCCCCACCACTATCGTTAAGCCCGATAACCGGCGCACCTACCTTCATGGCCATATCCATAATTTTACAAATCTTCAAGGCGTAGGTTTCAGAAAGTGATCCTCCAAAAACGGTAAAATCTTGTCCAAATACATAGACAATTCTACCATCTATTGTACCGTGACCTGTTACCACCCCATCTGAAAGAAATATTTGTTTATCCAACCCAAATGATTTCGTTCTATGGGTTACAAACATGTCAAACTCTTCAAAGCTATCATCATCCAAAAGAATTTCTATTCTTTCTCTTGCTGTTAATTTTCCTTTAGCATGTTGTGAATCAATTCTCTTTTCACCTCCACCCAATCGTGCTTTAGCACGTTTTTCTATAAGTTCGTTGATTTTATCTTGCGTTGTCATAAGTTCCAAACTTTATAAATTATTTATCTTATTATAGCTCTTTGGAGCAAAGTTCTGTTAGAACGCCGTTTGTTGACTTTGGATGAAGAAAGCCAATATTAAGTCCTTCTGCACCTTTTCTAGATTGGGCATCTATCAATCTCACTCCAAGTTCCTCCGCTTGTTTTAAGGCTTTATTAGCACTATCCACAGCAAAAGCTAAGTGATGTATTCCCGGCCCTCTTTTTTCAATGTATTTTCCTATTGGACCATCAGGTGAAGTGCTTTCCAATAATTCAATTTTAGTATCACCAACCAGAAAGAAAGCCGTCTTTACTTTTTGATCCTTTACCTCTTCAATAGAGTAGCATGTTAACCCCAATACATTTTCATAATATTGAATGGATTCTTCCAAGTTATCTACCGCAATTCCAATGTGTTCTATGTGCGAAATATTCATGACTTAAAATGATTAATCATTATTATACATCAAAGTTAGAGTAGTTGTAAAGAGGGTTTCATGATAAAAATCATGTTCAAATTTTTCCCGGAAAACGAAATCGATTTAGTTTATAATTTTTATAAAATCTTAATTATGTTTTCAATACGATTTATAAAAATCAATGGAATCGATAAAAAAAAAGGAGCCAAATTGGCTCCTTTTAAATTAAGTTTGAATATGAATCATTGACTTTTTAGTGTCTTCATAAAAGCACTAAACGATGGATAAAATGATTCAAAAATTGGATGGTTTCTATTTTTTAGCATCACTTCGCTAAATAATTTTAAACCTAATCCAAATTCGGTTGCTTGATTTTTATCTTCGAATAGTTCTTTATCCTTAATGACATCTATAATTTTGAATATGTCATCATGATTATCAAATTCCAAAGTGATTCCATCTTTGAGAGGTTCATTCGGATCTTTTAAAGCAACCTCTTCAATTGTTAGCTTATAATGGTTGGATTTCTTTCCCATTACCTTAGGCGTTACCATACATATTAGATTCACCACCATCTATGGCTATCACCTGACCGTTGACATAATTACAGTCATCACTTAACAAATAGGCTACCAAACTGGCAACTTCCTCAGGTTTCCCCAATCGTCTGGTTGGATTTCTTTGTGCATAATCTGCTTCCGCCGCTTTTGGATCATCTGGATTAACCTGTTTAAAAGCCTCAGCAACCATTGGTGTTAAAATTGCCCCAGGTGCAATGGCATTGGTGAAAATTTGGTGCTTACCATACTCTAAGGCTGCATTTTTAGTCATTCCAGCCACAGCGTGTTTTGAAGCCACATAAGGTGTTTGGTTCAATACCCCTCGAATACCCCCTACAGAGGCCACGTTTACAATTCGTCCACCACCATTGGCAACCAATTCTGGAAGTACATAACGTAAACCATAATAAACACCCATCAAGTTGATATCAATCACCTTTTTGAATACGTCTAGATCATAATCCACCATATCGGCTTGTCGACCTTCAATTCCAGCATTATTATAGAATCCATCAATCTTACCAAAAGCCTCTTTGGCCTTAGCTACGTATTCTTTTACACTTTCTTCTTTAGATACATCTGCAACAACAGAAACAACTCTTATTGAGAATGCGTCCTTCAATTCCGCAGCTGTTTCTTCTAGCTTTTCTTTATTAAAATCCACCAAGGTAAGATCTGCTCCTTTTTCGGCTAAAAATTTTGCAGTTGCATAACCTAATCCCATAGCGGCTCCTGTTATAATAATTGATTTATTTTTAAAAGTTTTCATATGTATATATTTTGATTTTTATCCTATAAAATTACGAGCGACAACTATGAAAGCATCAATATTTATAGGCTTTAACGTATTTTTAAATTTATGGAATGATAGATAAAATTTATCCAATTTTAACGGATGTCATGGTTAAAGAACCCGCTACCGCCTGATCATTAAAAAATTCAATCTTATCATTTTTAGTTTGCAACCCCAAGGTGTATAACAAAGGATAATAATGATCTGGAGTAGGCACTGCTTTAGCGATATCCTTATGCAGTTTTTGATAATTCATTAAATCTTGATGATTTCCATCCAAGATTTTAGATTTGAAAATATCATTTATTTCTAACGTCCAGTCATAACCATAGGTGTCCTCCATTTTATCCCAAGCCACCATTCTTAAATTATGAACCATATTTCCGCTACCTACTATCAACACGCCTTTTTTTCGTAAATCCAAAAGCTGTTGCGCTAATTCATAATGGTATTCTGGCGGCTTAAAATAATTGATGCTCAATTGCACAACTGGAATATTGGCTTTAGGGTACATATGTTTAATGACACTCCATGCCCCATGGTCTAATCCCCATTCTTCATCTAAGCCTACATGAGTAGAGGTTATATGATGTTTAATTTCCTCTGCCAAAGTTGGTTTTCCTTTTACTGGATATTCCACTTCAAAAAGCTGTTGAGGAAATCCGCCAAAATCATGAATGGTTCTAGGAGCTTCCATATTAGTCACAAACGTACCATTGGTCAACCAATGTGCGGAAATACACAATATGGCGACTGGAGGTTCTAATGATTCTCCTAATTGGTTCCATTGTTTGGTAAACTGATTGTCTTGAATGGCGTTCATGGGAGAACCATGCCCTATAAATAACACAGGTTGAGTCGTGTCTTTATAGGGTAAGGCGCTCTGCCAGTTTTTAAGGTCTTTGGTTGTCATTGGATGAATTATAGATGATACAATTTATGGATTATTCACCAATAAATGTTGCTTCAAGAAAGGTAGAAAGCGATAATAACTCATGTCCTAAAATATCCTTTAAAGTGGTTGTAGGTTGATCAAATTCACCCGCGGCAATACCTTGGCTGAATCCAACAGTCACATCAATAGCACCTTGAGGAACTCCAGCTTCGCTTAAAGCATTAACAAAATCTTCTATCGTTGGACTTACAAACGAGATATCCTTTCCAGATAACTTAGATAAAATCTCAGCTACATTCTTCATTCCATAAGATACCTCTCCTCCAAACTCATAAGTTTTTCCTTCGTGACCACTTGTTGAAAGAATAATAGCAGCCCCTTGAGCCATATCTGCCCTAGATGCAAAAGAAACCTTACCTTCATCTGCTGGTAAAAATACCGTTTGAGTTTCTAAAACATTTTCACCAATGAAAAGTGGTAATACCTCAAGATACAAACCGTGTTTTAAAATGGTATAAGGTATCCCAGACTCCTTTATAAGGTCTTCTGTTTTAATATGTGATTCGGCAACAAATTGAATGATTGAATCCAATTCGTCTGTTTGGCGTTGAAAACTCGTATAAACAATATGTTTTACTTCTGCTTCCTTAGCCGCTTTAACCACATTTTCATGTTGTTTCATTCTTGAGGCAATATCATTTCCAGATACAAAATAAAGAGAATCAACACCTTTAAAAGCCTTTACAAGAGAATCATAATCATCATAATCTCCCTGTCTTACCTCCACTCCCAATTCCTTAAATGTATTGACTTTTTCAGCGTTTCTTGACAAAACCGCCAA
This sequence comes from Mangrovimonas sp. CR14, assembly GCF_011764015.1. Taxonomy (NCBI): domain Bacteria; kingdom Pseudomonadati; phylum Bacteroidota; class Flavobacteriia; order Flavobacteriales; family Flavobacteriaceae; genus Mangrovimonas; species Mangrovimonas sp. CR14. The sequence goes on from NZ_JAAFZY010000003.1 coordinate 371,698, forward strand.
TTGAGATGCTTCTATTCTATTTAAAAGTTCATTAACAACTGCTGCTCCTAAATGGCCACTGGCCCCTGTAATTAATATCATTTGTATTCTTTTATAGTTTATTAAATATATTTACTTACTTTTGGTTAGTCAAAGATAAAAAGTAAGTTTCTTTTAAACAAGAACGCACCTGAACATCAAATACTTACTTAAAAGTTAGTATTATTAAAAACCAGTTGATTATCATGAATAAAGAATTTATTAATTTTAGTGAATCATCAAATTGCCCCGTAAGAAACATTTTAGATCGTATTGGTGATAAATGGTCACTTCTCATTTTAATGGTTTTGGAACAGCAGGAGGTCTTGCGTTTTAATGAAATACATCAAGCCATTGGTGATATATCTCAAAAAATGCTTTCGGTATCTTTAAAAAATTTGGAAGCAGATGGATTGGTTAATAGAAAAGTATATCCACAAATACCTCCTAAGGTAGAATATAGACTAACCGATTTGGGAAAAAGTCTAATTCCTTATGTAGATGCCTTATCAGATTGGTCAAAGCAGCACATGGCAACTATTTTAAAAAATCGGGAAGCTTACCAGAAGAAATTATAAAACCTGCTTCATAGTTTCCGTTTTAAAAACCGTTTCCTGCCACTCAGCCAACGGATTTGATGAAGTGGTTATACCTCCACCAACAAACAGATGCACTTCATTCTTTAGGCACTCCATAGATCTTAAATTAACAAAAAAGTGGGTGTTTTTTGAGGATGATCTATAGGCTGAATTTTCAACATTTCTGCGATTTCGATTTCTCTCCTGAACTTCCTCTTTATTCAATTCGCCTAAGAACCCTGTATAGTAAGTTCGCTGATAGTGCTCATTTTCCAAAATGAATTTTTTGGCTCTATTTTTAGGCAAACCACATACCGCTGGTGTTGGGTGTAACGCTTCTACCAAATCCTTTAATTGAAGAGATGATGGTTTTAGCATTCCTGAGATATCGGTTTTTAAGTGCAATAAACTGCCTGCCTGATGTGTTTTGGTTTTAGAAACTTCAATTTTTGGGATGACATTTTTTATCGCTTCCACAATTGTATCGGTTACAATTTGCTGCTCTTCAAGTTCCTTTTCTCCCCATTCAACTTCTAAAGTATCTTTAAACCTTTGAGTTCCGGCTAATGACATGGTAGAGAATTTATTTCTGCTTACTTGAAGCAAAGTCTCTGGTGTAGCACCCAGCCATAACCCTACTTGGGGATGATACCAAATGTAACAAAAAGCACCATTATAAAAACCAAGAATGTTTTTAAAAACCGTAACGGGATTAATGTCATCGGTTTTAACAATCTCCTTTCTTGAAAGTACCACTTTTTTAAACTCACCTTCCTGAACCATTGTTTCTACTGCCCTTTCAACTAATGCCATATGTTCTAGCATGTCACTTTTTGAAGAGTTTGATGTGCCTTGAAAGGTTTCTTGTGATTCCTTATTATACCTCTGTAGCGAAAACGATTCACAATCAGTATAGGGAAATAAAATTGTTTTTTCTTCCAGTTTAAATGGCGCAAATACAAAGCCTGATTCTTGATAACTTTCAACCTCATGTAAATCATTGGTCCGTTGCAACAGTAAATCAACTTGAGATTGATTTGGTTTGCGATAAGCTACAAAGGGTAATTGATTTTGAAGCTGTAATTTTATTTTTGAGAAAAAAAGATCTAGATCCATTATTTCTTTCTTGGAAGCGAGATAGTAGACAATCTACAAATGGAAATCAAATTATCATGTTCATCTGTAACACGGATATCCAATAATTGTGTTGTTTGCCCCCGATGAATAAAAGTAGCCTTGGCATAAACATACCCCTCGGTCACACTTTTTAAATGATTTGCCGTAATTTCAATACCACGAACAAATTTCTCTTCAATGTTGGTGAAAATATGAGATGCAAAACTACCCACACTTTCTGCCAAAGCCGCCGTAGCCCCACCATGAAGTACGCCATCTGGTTGATAAACCCTAGAATTAACCGGCATTCGCGCAGTCAAAAAATCTTCACCAAAATCAATCATTTCAATTTCCAAGGTTTCCATTAAGGTGTTTTTACTTGCCAAATTTGCTTGGGCAAGAACGTCTTCTTTAGATAGTGGCATAAAATTGATGTATTTTTAGGAGCTGTAAAAATACAAAACGAGCTGTTAAAATGAATTCAACCCAAAAGGAAATATCCTATCAAACCTCCAACACTTATGAAACACTCAATTCTTTAACTGATAAAACAAAGAATATTTGGTTTGTTTGTCACGGGATGGGCTTTTTAAGCAGATACTTTTTAAGATATTTTGAATCTTTAAATAAGGAAGAAAATTTCATCATCGCTCCTCAAGCACCAAGCAAATATTACCTACCGCCTAAAATGAGACATGTAGGAGCTAGTTGGCTTACCAAGGAGAATACCCAATTGGAAATGGAAAATATAATAAGGTATTTTGATGGCCTCTTCAAACAAGAAAAACTACCACCACAAAGCAACTTTATTGTCTTGGGATTTTCGCAAGGAGTTAGTGTCGCTCTAAGATATTTAGCAAAAAGGGAGATTTCATGTGATCAAATTATTATTCATTCCGGTAAAATTCCACATGAATTGAAACCTTTAGACTTTGAACATTTACCACAATCGACCAAAGTCCTTTTAATTTATGGAAACCAAGACGAATACTTGGATGCGCCACAAATTGAAATAGAAATCAACCGTGCCAAATCCTTATTTGGCGATAGATTGGAAATTTACCCCTTTGAAGGAGGGCATGAAATAAATATGAATCTCGTATCCGAACTAGCTGGAGAATGAAAATCAATTATCTTTTCTAAACATCAATAGTTCCCCATTAGGATTTGATAATGTCAATCGATCATTATCAACTTTAAAGGTAATACTTGATTTCAGTGCCTGCAAGAAAGCCTGTTCTTGTCCGTTATCTGGAACACACATTTTTTTGGTAGTTATAATATCTTTAAACCTCAAAAGATTAGGCTCGAAAAATAATGACCCTTTCATGTCATTACAACCAGTGTGGCCAATAAAAATATTCTTTTCCGAATCGATTATAATTGATGGGAGTTTATTTGGATATTGGCTCCTGTCTATAGGATTCCCATTCATTTCTTCCAGAGTCCAGATGTTATTTAATTTTGAATCTGTCATATAATAACCACATCCATGAAGAGGTCTGATTTCAGAATCACCTGTTGATTTTAATTCCATTTTCACCGAATATGGAAACTTTTCTCCAGACATTTGATTTTCACAAGGATCCTGAATAATTACAATCCTTAGAGCGTAAGCCTCAGTTTCCACGTCATATTGTTTCACATTGGCATCCATAGCCTTAATGCTTTTAGGATTTGGCACTGTAATAGTGTCTTCCATCATTTTTAAGGTAATGGCTTGCTCGTCAATCTCCAAGCCCCAAAAAGGCTCTGTACCATTAGCTTTGAAATAACTTTTATCGGTGATTTCTTGTTTATTAAATCGCACGTTCACAGAAGTCTCATTAGCATCATTTTCCAAATCAGAAGCTTTAAAGATTAGCAAAGTTTCGCTCTCTGAAACTAGTTTAAGCTTTCCTTCATCATCTACCTCGTAATGAGTAATTTTCTTTAAAGCATCACGAAACATATTTTCTCCCTCGCCACAATACATCATTGTTGTTGGACCAGGCTCACCAAAGGACATTTGATTTTCACTGATTTTATATTCTGAGGTATACCCATTGCATCCACTATTTCCCTTTACAGATCCTTCTTGGTCGAATTCCAAATAGGGTTTTTTACCTGGAAACAATTCTTCAAAAGATTTACCAGTATTTGAGATGGCTTCCAATTCCCATCCTGACCCTAATAATAAATCACTTTGTTTAGTAACTTCCTTTTGGCAGGAAGAAATCAAAACCATTAACACAATAAAAACAGAAGGGAATAACTTTTTCATAATATAAGATTAAATAAGATGACGAATTTAAATCTTTAAAAATTGAAAATCAAATCCAAATTTTAAATTCCCCTTGAATCATTTCGAATCTAAAAAGAACCTTAATGAATCAGCTTTTCAACAATATCTTTTACTGGTAAAATTTGTTTGGTATGCTCAATACTGGGACCTGCCACCCACACTGTTTTATAAGTTGCTTGTTGGGCTGCCTTTTCTGTGGCCTTCATACCAATATAAAATCGTAACATCTTCACCCACTTTTTAAGTTTTTTATTTTTATTGAGGGTGCGTTCTAGCCAAGGGGATTTGGTTCCTATTTTTTGAACATAAGGGGTGTTTATCACCGTACAAGGTGTTCCTGAAATACGTTCGGTCATTACAATATCCTGGGCTCCAAAATCGACGCAAGCCTGTTTATACTCCTCCGTAATATTTGATTCTTTGGAAGCTATGAACGGACTTCCAACTGAAACCCCAATAGCTCCGTAGGACAGCATTTTATCTAATTCCTCTTTGGTTCCCACACCCCCAGCAGAAATGACGGGAATTTTACAATACTCGTTTAACAAGGAGATTAATTCTTTCGGCTTCATTTCACCCCGGTGCCCACCTGCTTGATTATTTACAGCTATTACGGCATCCGCTCCCTGTGCTTCTACCTTTTGGGCATATGCTAAATCTGTGATATCACAAAACACTTTTATTCCTACCTCATGCGCTTTTCGTATGGTTTCTTGCGGACTTCCCAAAGAGGTGATTATAAAATCACAACCTTCTTCACAAAGAATTTGCAGCTGCTCCTGATACTTAACGTTGGACTTATTGACAATTAAATTAAAACCAAATGCGCCACCAGCCACTTTAGCTGCCTTTAATTCTTGAATAGCAGAACGTAATTCAGCTAAGGTACGGTAGTTTAATGCAGGAATGCATCCAGCTATACCGCAAGCCATAGCTTCTTTTACCATGGCTACATTTGACACCAAAAACATAGGAGCCATAATAATAGGGTGCTTGATATCAAGCATTTTGGTAAGTGTGGTATCAGTCATATTAAATTAGTTTGTATCACAAATATAACTGTTTTTGTTATGCGTGCATAATTAAAAATAAGTAACCTCTAACCTACTTTTAATAATAAAAAAGGGCAAATGAAATCATTTACCCTTTTTACTGTACCTATCATTTGATTAAAGGTACACTTATTTAATAGCTACTATTACTTTGCTACAATTTTCTTAATCTTGATTCCCTGATCAGTTATCAATCTAACAAATAACATTTGACTATTTGTTTTGGTCAAGTCAATAGTCTCCATACCATTGGTTCCTTTTACATAATTTTGAATGTTTTTGGTGTAAACCAAACGACCACTTAAATCAATGATTTCCAACGTTACTTTAGTATCGAAATCAAAACGATAACTAATATTGACTATATCCTTAAATGGCACTGGATAGGCTTTAAAATCTACAGCTACTGTCTCATTTTGTATCGGTTCAACCTTCGCTGTCTCTACCAATCTAACCGCTGTTGGCGTTGAAGTCATAGGCTCCGTTGTACAAATCTCAACCTCGGCATGAACAATCACATAAAGGTTGTCCAAACAATACTGATTGCCGTCTTTTACTGTATCATCAACATCAATAGTAACAACACCCTCTGAACTGCCATTACCACTTCCACTAGCGTTATATTGACCAGGTGCTACTGTATTAACCATTTTCTTTTTACCCTTTGGCTTCAAAGCAAATTGGTAACATCCTATATTCACATGCAAACCATAAAGTGCGTAATAGGTATCTTCAGTATCATCAATTAAGTTATAAGACACAGTGATATCATCTCCATTTCTAGTAATGGTGGCTGTACCTACATACTGTCCAGGACCATCTGTTGGCATACAATCGTTCCCATTTCCGGCATATAAGTCAACCGTATAACTGTTGTATTGTATTCCCAAATCATCACTGATATCAGATTCTAAATCGATTCCTGAAAGTGTCCATCCCCATCGGTTCTCATTTAATTCGTCTTCATAATCCAAGAAACAAAGGTTATCAACTCCTGTACATTGGGTGTTATAGGCATAGGCCGTTTCATCGCTACAGCAATCATAAACCATAACATCATAACTACAAGTAGAAGTACAATTGGTTGTTCCATTTGTAACTGTTAACCATACTTTATTATTTCCTTCAGAATCAAATAAAACTTCAACAGAAGTTCCATTGTCAGCTCCTATTATAGTACCACCATTTACAGTCCACTCAAAGGTTAAACCTGTAGCATCTCCTTCAAAACTATACACATAACCAGATCCGTCAGGCGATTGTAAACAAACTTCAGTTGGTCCACTTATATCACAAGGTGGGTTGTCGTAGACCGTAACCGTTGCAGTATCGCTTCCAGAACAGCCATTATTATCGGTCACCGTCAGTGTATAAACACCAGCATCTGCCGAAGTCGCTCCAGTTATCGTTAAATCTTCGGAAGTTCCTACCTCGGAACCACCAAAACTCCAACTGTAACCTACATAACCGGAAGGACCGTCCAAGGTGATGTCCTCGCCCTCACAGTCTGACGCATCACCAACAGATGGCTCTGGGTTGTCGTAGACCGTAACCGTTGCAGTATCGCTTCCAGAACAGCCATTATTATCGGTCACCGTCAGTGTATAAACACCAGCATCTGCCGAAGTCGCTCCAGTTATCGTTAAATCTTCGGAAGTTCCTACCTCGGAACCACCAAAACTCCAACTGTAACCTACATAACCGGAAGGACCGTCCAAGGTGATGTCCTCGCCCTCACAGTCTGACGCATCACCAACAGATGGCTCTGGGTTGTCGTAGACCGTAACCGTTGCAGTATCGCTTCCAGAACAGCCATTATTATCGGTCACCGTCAGTGTATAAACACCAGCATCTGCCGAAGTCGCTCCAGTTATCGTTAAATCTTCGGAAGTTCCTACCTCGGAACCACCAAAACTCCAACTGTAACCTACATAACCGGAAGGACC